>JACRAS010000206.1 GCA_016234705.1 Betaproteobacteria bacterium
CTCGAAATTGTCGGCGAGGCGGTCAGGAACCTCTGCGGCGAATTGAAAGCGCGCGAAACGATGGTCCCGTGGCGTGATATAGCGGGAACCCGTGACAAGCTGATTCACGGCTACTTCAGCGTGAAACTCGATGTGGTCTGGAACGTTATCGTGCGGGAACTTCCCTCTCTCAAGCACCATGTCCGGCGGATCCTCGACCAATCCTGACCGGCACGCTGTGATCGAATGACCCGGTGACCGCGGAACGCCGGGCAATTGACACGGGCGCGCGCAGGCCCGCCAGCCCGACAGGGCCGGCCTCATAACCAGTTGAACGGCAGTCCGAGCAGGTTTTCTTCGTATTGCCGGCTCGCGCTGTCGTTGCTGATCACCAGGCCCAGGCGCGCTTTGTGTTCGCTCACGAAGTCGCGCAGCCCGCGCAGGTCGCGGGCGTTCACGCTGGAGGCGTGTTTGATCTCGATCGCCACGCGCCCGAAGTCTCCCTCCAGCACGAGGTCGACCTCCGCGCCGCCGTTGGTGCGGTAGTAGGAATATTCGTGCGCCGCGCCGAGGGCGTTCAACTGGCGCAGGATCTCCTCCACCACCATCCCCTCCCACGAGGCGCCCATCTGGGGGTGGCTGAGCAGCGCGTCGGCATCCGGGATGCGCAGCAGCGCGTGCAGCAGCCCGCTGTCGCGCAGATAACCGCGAGGATGTTTCACCACCCGCTTCATCGCCTCGCGCGAGTAGGCCGGGATGCGCCGCCAAATGAACGTGCCGTGCGCGATCTCGAAGTAGTCCCTCGCCGTCGGCTGGGACACGGAAAGCGAACGCGCCGCGTCGGCGTAGTTCAGCACCCGTCCCGACAACCCCCCCAGCATGCCCACGAAGCGCCGGAAGCGCAGTTCGTCCAGGCCCGGGAACAGACGCTTCACGTCCCGGTAGAGGTAGGTCTGCAGATATTGCTCCACCCAGTGCCTACGGAATTCGTCGCCGGGATTCAGCCACGGTTCGGGAAATCCGCCGCGGAACCAGAATTCGTGCGCCGGCCTCACGTTCGCGCGCGGCTTCAATCCGGCGATAAGGCCGGCGGGCTTCGCCCTGCGGTTCTGCAGTCGGCGCAGCAGGGAATCGCGTGCGCAGGTCCGCGTCACTTCCTCCCAGGAAAACGGGGCCAGCTCGATGATCCCCACGCGGCCTGCCAGGCTCTCCGAAACCGAGCGCAGCATTTGCGGAGAACTGGAACCGGTGATCACGAACCGGCCACGCTCGGCTCGATGCTCGTCGATAGCCACCCGCAGCGCTGGGAAAGCCTCCGGCGCGAGCTGCGCCTCGTCCAGCGCCACGCGCCTGGGATTAAGCCGGAAGAAGGCGTCCGGGTCGCGCGAAACGATGTCGTGATCCGCCCGGCGCTCCAGGTCGAAGTGCCTCCAGCCTGGCGGAAGCGACTTGAGCAGCGTCGTCTTGCCGCATTGCCGCACGCCGATGACGGCGACGCAGGGAAAGGTGTTCAAATACGAGCGCAGCAGACTCTCGCAGGCGCGTTTCATATCTCACAGTTTAAAATACATGGTTTAAAATTGCAAGGTAATAAAACAGCGCGCGATTCACCGCCGGAGCGTCCCGCCCGGAGCCGGAGCAGATCGCGGCCTGCCAGCCGTTGCCGCATACGATGCCGGCGGCCGGGAGCGTGAATCCGATCCCGTGAGGCAGCGGGCGGCGTGGTCGAGTCTTGCCGTAGCGCCAATGAGCGCAAATGCTTCAATGCAAGACCTGACCCCGCCGCCCGCTCGCCCTCGATCGCTTCGATCCGCGCGCGCTCACGCCCGCGCAAACGCGCTGAACTCTTCCGCCGCAACCGGATTGCCGGCCAGATAGCCCTGGAATTCGTCGCAGCCGTGCGCGCGCAGGAAATCGAGCTGTTCCTGCCGTTCCACGCCTTCGGCCAGCGCCGTGAGCTTCAGGGTTTTCGCCAGATTGATGATGGCGGTGGCGATGGCCCGGTCGTCGGCATCGGTGCCCAGATCGTCGATGAAGGAACGGTCGATCTTGAGTTTGTCGATCGGATAGCGTTTCAGATAGCCGAGCGACGAATAGCCGGTACCGAAATCGTCGATGGTGATCTTGACTCCGAGCGCGCGCAGGCCCGTCAGCGCCTCGCCCACGACGTCCTTGTCCATCAGCAGGCTCTCGGTCAGTTCGAGTTCCAGATAGCGGCCTTCGAGCCCGGTCTCTTGCAGCACCCGTTTCACGCCGGCCACCAGGCCGCCGCGGCGGAACTGGACCGCCGACACGTTGACGGAAATCGGCAGCGCGGCGAAGCCGGCGGCCTGCCACGCCTTGTTCTGCCGGCAGGCTTCGCGCAGCACGTATTGGCCAATCTCGTCGATGAGACCGTGCGTCTCGGCGAATTCGATGAATTCCGACGGGTCGATCAGGCCGCGCTCGGGGTGGCGCCAGCGCACCAGTGCTTCGATACCGGTCAGGCGCAGGTCGCCGACGCTGAGTTGCGGCTGATAGAACAGCACGAATTCCCCGCGCTGCACCGCCTGGCGCAAGCTCGTTTCCCGCGCTAGCGTCTCGGCTCCATCGTCGGCAAGCCCCGGGCTGTAGAACCGGCTGTGGCCGCGGCCGTGCTCCTTTGCGCTGTACATCGCCGCGTCCGCATGGCGGATCAGATCGTCGGCATTGTCGCCGTCGCGCGGAAACACGCTGATGCCGATGCTCGCGTTCGCCGAGAGCTGCGCTCCTTCGAGCGCGATCGGGGCGGAAATGACTTGCAGTAGCTTGTCCGCAACCTTGGCGGCGTCCTCGGGCGCGGCAAAATCGGCGAGGATCACCAGAAACTCGTCGCCGCCGAGCCGCGATACCATGTCGGCCTCGCGCAGCACCTCTTTGATGCGCGCGGCCACTTCCTTCAGCAAGACATCGCCCACGTGGTGGCCGAGCGACTCGTTGACGGTCTTGAAATTGTCCAGGTCGATGAACATGATCGCCGCCAGGGTGCCGTGGCGCCGCGCCAGCGCCAGGATCGTGGTCAGCCGCTCGGTCAGGTAGGCGCGGTTGGGCAGGCCGGTGAGCATGTCGTGATGGGCCATGTACTGAATGCGCGCCTCGGCGTGCTTGCGCGCGGTGATGTCGCGCAACAAGACCAGACGAAAAGTCTCCTCCCCCATACGCAGGTTCTTGCCCACCAGTTCCACCGCGATCCTGTGGCCGTCCTTATGCACGGCTTCGGCCTCATAGGGTTCTTCACCCCCCGCGCGCATGTTTTCGGCCGCCGTCTGCCGCCACTCCGGCGCCATGACCTCCAGCCCGTAGCGCCCGATCATTTCCTCGCGCGTGTAGCCCATGATCGCGAGCAAGGCCTCGTTGACATCGGTGATAATGCCGTTTTTGTGGAAAAAAATGCCTTCATTGGTCGCGGCGAAGAATTTGCGCATGCGCTCCTCGCTGTCGCGGACCGCCTGCTCGGCGAGCTGGTGCCGGGTGATGTCGGTGACCAGCACGAACGCGCCCAGGAGCTGCGCCTGCTCATCGAAATGCGGGACCAGATTGACCTCGATGAAGCGCCGCTCGCCATTGGGCAGGGTCATGGGGCGGACGTACTCGACCTTCTCCCCCTTGAGCACGCGCTCGACCTGCGGGGCTATCATCCGCCAGGCCTCCTCGCCGATGGCTTCGCGCACGGTCTTGCCGATGATCGAGTCCGCGCTCCAGCCGTACGCCTCGGCATAGCGCTCATTCGCGAACACGCAGCGCAGGTTCTTCGGTTCGTAATACGCAATCATTGCCGGCACATTGTCGGCGAGCGTGCGCAGCAGGGTTTCCCGCCCCTGATCGCGCCTATTGTCCGAGGACGCGGTGCTCATGCATGTGTGCTCACCGCCGGGCGCAGCGCCCGCGCGGTATCCGATCCGCGTTGCATCGGCGCGCGGGCCACGCGCCGCAGCTCACTTGGCGAGCCGCGCATTGGCCAGGTCCAGGCGGTCCACGAGGTTGCGCACCAGCGCGCGGGTGAGCTGAAGCTGCGCGCCGAGGCTCATCCGCGCGAGGGCCTCCGGTTCGAATTCGGCCAGCAGGATGCCCGTCATGGCCTCCACCGTCGCGTGCCGCGGCATCTCGCCGCCGCGGATATAGGCCATCTCGCCGAAGCTCTCGCCCTCGCTGATGGTGTTGAGCAGACGTCCCTCGAGCGTGACCTTGACCTGCCCCTGGGCGAGAAAAAAGAAACTCGTGCCGGGCTCGTTCTCGCGGATGATCGCCTGCTTCGCCGCGACGCGCATCCAGCGCCCCGCATGCGTCAGCTCCCACAGCTCGGCGTCGGACAGGTTCGCCAGCATTTCCACGCGCTTCAACGCGACATATTTCTCGCTGTCCATGATGGCATCGGACGGCAGCACGAGCTTGCCGACGTTGGAGAGCTCGAGCGAGAACTCGGCCCAGGTCTCATAGCGGAACTGCGGCTTCTTGCCCATTGCGCGCAAGACCACACGGTCGATTTCCTTAGGCAGGTCCGCGCGCAGGCTGCTCGGCGGCGCCGCGTCCTGATTCAGGATTTTTTGCACCAGCATGTGCAGGCTTTCGGCTTCGAACGGCCTGTTCCCGGTCAGCAGCTCATACAGCACCACGCCGAGACAATACATGTCGCTATGGTGCGTGAGCGGCGCTTCCTCCAGGTGCTCCGGCGACATGTAGTAAGGCGAGCCGATGCTGGCCGTCTGCACCGATTGCGCCTTGCGCAGCAAGGCGGCGCCGAAATCGGCGATCTTCACCTCCGTGCCCTGCGCGATCATGATGTTGGCCGGCTTGATGTCGCGGTGGACGATGCCCTCGTTGAAAGCGTAGGCGAGCGCGCCGCAGCACTTGAAGCCGATCTGCAGCACGTCGGCGACGGGAAGCAGCGTGTCGGCGCCGACGTGCTGCGACAGGTCGCCGCCCGAGACCACCTCCATCGCGATGTGGCCCGAATCCTCCTGCACCACTGCGTCGAGGATGCCGACGATATACGGATGCTTCAACTTGCCCGCGAGCGAGGCCTCGTTCAGAAACTGCGAGCGATACACCGAGCCGAACTCGGGGTCCTTGAATACCTCGGGCTCGATTACCTTCAGCGCGACTTCCTTGCCGGAAAAAGTGTCCACGGCGAGATAGACCGTCCCGGTCGCGCCCTTGCCGAGCTGCTTGCGGATGTCGTACTTGCCGATCTGCAGGCTCAGATCCAATTCGAAGGATTTGTCCATCAAGCTTGGTCCATTATTTGCTCGTTCCCGTGTGTTCGCAGCGATGCCCCGCCCCGCGCCACGCCGGGCTGCAGGCGCGAGCGGCGGCAGGTCGATGGAGTGCGTGACAATAAGGCATGGCGCCATTCTAACCCGTGCCATCCCAACGGTGGTATGGCCGAATTCCCGCGGCGGCGAACCTCGCCGTTCACAGTTTCACGCAGACGTTGCGCAGTTCGGTGTAGAACTCGAGCGAATGCACCCCGCCCTCGCGGCCGATGCCCGACTGCTTGGAGCCGCCGAAAGGCGTGCGCAGGTCGCGCAGGAACCAGCAGTTGACCCAGATAATGCCGGCTTCGATTTTCGCGGCGACGCGGTGCGCGCGGGCGAGCTTGGTGGTCCAGATGGTGGTGGCGAGCCCGTAGCGCGTGTCGTTGGCGAGCCGCACCGCCTCCTCTTCGGTGTCGAACGGCCGCAGGTGGCAGCAGGGTCCGAAGATTTCCTCGCGCACCACGGCGGAACTTTCCGGCAATCCGGTCCAGATGGTCGGCTCGACCCAGCAGCCGCGGGCGAGTTCGCCTTCCATTTTCGGGATGCCGCCGCCGGTGACCACGGTGGCGCCGTCTTTGCGCGCCTGCTCGTAATACGACAGCACCTTGGTTCTATGCTCCTGACTGATCAACGGTCCGAGGCCGGTTTTCGCATCCTCCGGGCGACCGGGCTTGAGGCTTTCGGCCTTCGCCTTCAGCGCCGCGACGAATCGCTCGAATAGCGGCCGCTCGACGTAGACGCGCTCGGTGCCAAGGCAAACCTGACCGCAGTTGGCGAACACCGCGCGGCCCATGCCTTCCACCGCGGCGTCGAAATCGCAGTCGGCGAACACGATGCCGGCGTTCTTGCCGCCGAGCTCGAACGACACCGGGCGCACGCGATCGGCCACCGCTTTCATGATCGCGGCGCCGGTGCGCGTCTCGCCGGTGAAGGTGACCGCGTCGATGCCCGGATGGCGCGTGAGCAGCTCGCCCGCGGAGCCGGGGCCGAAGCCGTGGATCACGTTATAGACCCCCTTCGGCACACCGACCGCGGTCATCACCTCGCCCAGCAGCGTCGCCGTGCTGGGCGTCTCTTCCGAGGGCTTCACCACCACGGTATTGCCGCAGGCGAGCGCGGGACCCACTTTCCAGGTCATCAACAGCAGCGGCAGGTTCCACGGCGCGATCACCGCGATCACGCCCTTGGGCACGCGGATAGCGTAATTGATGGCACCCTGCCTGTCGGGCGTGTCCGTCCGGAAAAATTCGCCCGGCACGTTCTTCACCACATCGGCGAAAATCTTGAAGTTGGCCGCGCCGCGCGGGATGTCGATGTGCCGCGCGAGGCTCGCCGGCTTGCCGGTGTCGGCCACCTCGGCCTGGAGAAACGCATCGAAGCGCCGGTTTATTTCGCTCGCCACGGCGTAGAGCAACTCGGTGCGCTCGGCCATTTCAAGCGCCCCCCACGGACCGGTGAGTGCCGCGCGGGCCGCGTTCACCGCCCTGTCCACCTCGGCCTCCCCCGCCTCGGAAACGAGTCCCAGCAGGCGCCCATCCACGGGCGAGCGCTTGTCGAAGGTCTTGCCCGATGTTGCCGCGACGAACTCGCCGCCGATGAAATTAAATATGGTTGCGACCTTCTGCGACGGCATTAAAACCTGGCTCATGCTCTACTCCCCTATGCTCGGAAGTTGCGCAGTTTGGACCCGGAAGACCAATGCCGCAAGCCGCCCCGGCTACGGCCGCCCTGGCCACACTTCGCGGCCCGCCGGCACTCCGGGTGCAACTGACGCTCCGGCTCGACTGCAATCGAACTGGCCGCTCCACCCCGCTCCCCACTATCACGCTTCGTATTGGGGGTAAAAGACGAGCCAAGTCGTAATCCATGGCGATCCCGAAATTTAGGGTGGAATCCCCGTGTTCGCGGGCACGCGGGTTCCGCTTAAGAATCTGTTCGATTCGCTCGAAGCGGGCATGACCTATCCCAGTGGTGCCTATATCGTGTGAGCGTGCAGGTGCCTATCCCGTTCACCCTGGTTAAGAAAACAATGGCTTGAGCGTAACCTGACCCTGCTCGACCCCGCATTCGGGATCTTATACTTCCCGCTATTAGGGGGCGACTTCTTGTTGGGCCACATAATCACGCTTTACGTTAATCATGAGTTGCATTACTATAGCGCATGATCAAATCGTTTGCGTGCTCCGAAACGGAGGCGCTGTCCAAAGGCGAGCGCGTCCGGCGATTTTTAAACATTACTGCAGTGGCGCGGCGAAAACTCAGGCAGCTACAAATCGCGGGCCGATTAAATGATTTGCGGGTGCCTCCGGGCAATCGCCTTGAAGCATTAAAGGGCGACCGTCTAGGGCAACACAGCATTCGCATCAATGATCAGTGGCGCGTCTGTTTCCGCTGGACCGAAGCAGGCGCTGAAGACGTAGAGATAGTGGATTACCACTGAACAGAGGCACATATGGGAAAACTCAAGCCTGTCACCCCCGGTGAACTCCTCCTGGAGGAATTTCTTAGACCCATGGGTATTAGCCAGTATCGCCTGGCAAAAGAAATCAGTGTTCCTGCCCAGCGTATTGGAGACATTGTGGCGGGAAAGCGTGGGGTCACTGCTGATACCGATTTGCGGCTTTGCCGCTTCTTCGGTTTGTCCAACGGCTATTGGTTACGTGCGCAGGCTGCCTATGACACAGAGGTCGCCGAGCGCGCAATCGGTCCCAAGCTGGTGAGAATCAGACCTTGGTCCTCGCATGTGGCCCAACAATCCGTTGCAACGGACGCGCCAAAAGCGGCGCGCCGTTGAACGGCGACGTTAGCGAGCAACAAGGCCACGCGATCCTGGTGCAGGCGGACACCGCGGAAGAATGCGCCGAGGCCATCCTGTGGCCGATATCCGGCGAGGCCGCCTACATGATAGGCGGCATGCCGACGCTGTCGGGCGGGCGCTGAATCATCGCGCGCCATGGGAATAGAAGGATCGACTGTCTGACCATCAACTACTTATGAATGCGCGGGACGCACATAAGGTAGGACGCGTAGCCATTCTGTAGGCCTGACTGGAACCGCTGCTTGCTTGCGAAGATTCGCGCCGGGCGTACGCTTACGGCCGACTTAATCCGCGAACAAAGGGGAACGTGATCCAAGTCAAAGTCAGGGACGCATCGGCTGGTGGTACAATCTCCTCGCGAATTATCAAGTTGCTTGGCGTGCAAGAGGAGAACTGGACCATGAGCCCTACTCCGTTCGAGATCGGCATCGCCCTAGTCATGGTGGCCGTGATTGTCGCCCTCCTCGTATGGTTTGTAAGAGATCAGGGAGCTAACTCAGAAAGGCGCATGCTGCGCATGTTGATGCGTGCCGGCGTGGACCCCGACATCGCGGCGCGAGGCGACAAAGAGGCCATCATCAAAGACATCCGTAGCCGGTGCGGGAAATGTCGGGCTGAGGACCTGTGCGAACGATGGCTCGCCGGAAAAGTCGAAGGGGAAAATGCCTTCTGCCCCAACGCACAGATATTTAGCGCTTTGACAAACAACAGGGGACGGAGCGAGACATCCCGGTCTTAGCCAGGCTAGCGTAACGCCACGCATCCGCACATAAGAATAGCATCATGACCTCCCCAAATTGTGGCGCCGGGGCAGCCCTGGCAACTCATTCAACGCAGTAACAATCGCGCGGCTTGTTTATACGCCAAGCCGGATTACCGACGCTACCTGGATACCCTGCAGGCAGGTGGCAAGGAAGTACGCTTGCGCGATCCACGCATAGCCGATTAGGAAGTGATTTCGGTTTCCTGAAGGTCAGCTTTCGGCCCAATAGGAGCCATTCGCGAAGGGCCGAAAGCGATTCAAACCACTCGCCTGAGTTGGCCGGATCCACGCCATCATTTCTGCCTGCAGTGTAAATCCCAGTACGGCTCGGGACCGAAGCGGTCGGCGAGGAAATCGATAAAGCTGCGCACCTTGGGTGGCAGATACTTTCGATTGGGATAGACCGCAAACACGGATAACTCGTCGGTCTCCCAATCCGAAAGAATGCGTACCAGCCGTTTTTGCCGCAACGCCTCAAACACCAGAAAGTCAGGTTCGAGGATTACTCCCAAGCCTTCGATAGCGGCATTTACCAGGATGTTGCCATTGTTGCCGCGCAGGTTTCCCGAAATCCGAACCCTCCGCTCCACCCCGTTCCGCCTGAAGCGCCATTCGTTCTGCCAGTTCGTATGCACGTAGGTCATACAATTGTGGCCGATGAGTTGTTCCGGCGATTTTGGGATGCCACGCTTTTTCAGGTAACCGGGTGAGGCACAGGCCACTGTGCGGGCGCCTGTGAGCCGGCGCGCGACCAGCCCCGGGTCAATTTGCGCGGCGATGCGTACCGAAAGATCAAATCCCTCTTCGACCAGATCCACCGCCCGCTCGTTTAGCGTGAGTTCGACCTCCATGCCGGGATAGCGCTGCAGATACTCAGTGATCGCTCGGGCCAAATGGGGGATCCCAAAACCCACCGACGTCGTCATGCGCAGAGTCCCGCGCGGAACCAAGGCCCCTTGCACCGCCGAAGTCTCGGCTTCCTCGACCATGGCGAGTATCTGGCTTGCACGCTGGTAATAGTCGCTGCCCGCTTCGGTGAGCGAGAGCTTGCGTGTGGTCCGATTGAGCAGCCGCACACCCAGATGCGCTTCGAGCTGGGCCACGTAGCGTGTGGCCATGCCTCGCGATAAATCGAGTTTGTCTGCTGCGCCGGCAAAGCTGCCAGCCTCCACCACTGCAGTAAACACCCGCATGCCCGCCACGATATCGATGGTCATGACCGTTTTATAAAAGTAAATAGTAAATTGCTATTTTGATGGTTTATCTCCCTATGAGCAACTGATTAAATGCAGATCTCCGTAGCCGGAATGGGTCTGGTACGGATTCAACCCACACTAATGGAGGCCCTACATGAATATTCAGCCGTTCGTTGTTATACCGAAGAACTATCCGCATCCGCTCAATGTGATCGGCGTGAAGGTTACCGTGCTGGCGTCAAACGCTGCGACGCAAGGCTACGAGATCACCATGCAGGAGGGCGACGAAGGATCTGGTCCGCCGCCGCATAGCCACAACTGGGACGAGTCCTTCTATGTCGTCAAGGGCAAGGTCGAGTGCAGTCACGGGGACAAGACCGTGATGGCCGAGCCCGGTACGCTCGTCCACCTGCCCGCCGGCACAGTGCACAGCTTTCGCTTTAGCGTCGGCGGCGGTGCGATGATCGAGATCAGCGGCCCAGGCGGCTTTGCCTCAAAGATATTCACCAACATCGACAAGGAAATTCCCCCCGGTCCCCCCGACATTCCCAAACTGATTGGGATTCTCCAGCAACACGGAGTTACTGTCGCGGCTTGAGGCGGCGCGCCGCTTCGAGCTCGTCTACAACTACAACTCGTGAAGGATTACTGCATGTCATTGCCAATGCCGAGGTCGCTGACCCTGTCGCGTTTGGGGAATACCTGAAGGCCGCGCCGGCCTCGGTCGCGGCGCCCGGCGGCGCTTTGGTCACGCGAGGCGACGCCGTCGAGGCGCTCGAAGGCGACTGGGCGCCTACACGATGAATCCTCCTCAAGTTCGATGGCGTTGCTCAAGCCAAGGCGTGGTACGAGTCGCCAGACTATTGCCGGTTACGGGAAACTAGGGGAACGCGGCGAAATGGACGCTCTTGATTGTCGAGGGGCCGTAGATCGTGCCGCAACGGCCTCGGATATAAGGTGTTCTTGCCAAATTGCGCGAGGTGACCGATCGGCTGCTTCGGGTCGGTAGCGCCCATAGAGTTGGCTATGGAAGATCGCGTAGCCATGTCGTAGCTACGTGATACTACTTTCAAACTATTTGACCGTTACGTAGCCTTAAAATCATACCGGCAGACATTGCAACGCGTTGATTTAAGTGCCGCTGATTCTCAATTTGGCAACCACGAATCACAGCTTTGCGTGGCGCGCCTGTCGCAGCACAAAGCGCCCGGGATCGAGTGCATCGGCCAGATCGCCCTCGAGCGGCAACGGTTCGCCTTCGATCAGGCTCGCCAGCAGCTCGCCGGCCAGGGCTGACCAGACCAGACCGCGCGATGCGTAAGCCGAGACACAGTAAAGCCCCGGGCATCGAGGCAGATCGGTCAGTTGCGCGCCGGAGAGGCCGGCTTTCTGCACGCGCGCGGCGTCCACGTCCGGCATGGCGCCGACCAGCGGCATGCGGTCCGGAGCCACGCAGCGAAAACCCACTGCACCGCATAACTTCGACGCATCCAGCGCAGGCTGCGCGTCCGGGAGCAGTTGCGCGAGGCGCAGGAGGTTGGCCTCGTGACCTTGCACCTGCGGCTCTGGATCATCATTGTCGCGATCGTAGGTGCTCCCTGTCACCACGATCCCATCGGCGGCGGGCAGCACATATCCAGAGCCCGTGAGCACGACGCGCGGGGCGGCCATGCTTGCGGCAGGCAGGTACGTGACCTGCCCGCGAATGTTCTTGAGCGACTGCGC
This sequence comes from Betaproteobacteria bacterium, assembly GCA_016234705.1. Lineage (GTDB taxonomy): Bacteria > Pseudomonadota > Gammaproteobacteria > Burkholderiales > SG8-39 > 2-12-FULL-64-23. The sequence continues at coordinate 11,755 of JACRAS010000206.1, forward strand.
GATGGAGGCGAGACGCGTGGTGTCGTTCGAGTTGGCGAGGACGAGCACGGGAGCAGTGGCGATGGGCTTGCCGTCCGCGGCAAGCGCCTGCCATTCGCCGCCGCTGCGCGCGATGGCATGCACCCCGACGCCGAAATGCGTCGTGAGCGCCGCAACGCGTGTGGTGCAGGCGCCCGCTGCCGCGAGCTGCGCCGCAATGAGATCTAGCGGACGCATCCATCCGGCGCCGGAAAACCACCAGCCGCCGCTCTTCAATCGGCATCCCGCCAGCGTCTCGGCCACACCGCGTTCTACGTATTGCGCGTAGTCGGGCGGATAACCCTGGGCGGCAATCGCCTCGGTCATGCGCTGGTCCCAGTGGGAATCCCCGCCGAGTTGCAGCACACCGCAGCGCGCCCACGCAAGCGCCTGACCTGTCTGCTCCAGCGCCGGCCATCGCGAGACGGCGTAAAGGAAACCGTTGCGCGAGGCCCTCGACAGGATACAGTCGTCGCGCGAAATGTGCGGGTGAAAGACACCGGCGTACCTGCCCGGAGTTTGCGCGACCGGCGGCGCTCGGCGCTCAATCAGGTCGATCCGCCATCCGCGAGAAGCCAGGCGCTCGCTGATCGCCGCGCCCGCCAGGCCTGCCCCGATGACGATCGCATGGCGGTCGTTCAGGATAGGGACGGCTTCCCGCGGACGGCGCGGCGGCCAGCGCGGCGCGTAGCTGCCGCGGAGCATTTCGCGCTTGCGCCCGAATCCGGGGCATTTTTCGAGCGCGAACCCCGCCGCCTCGAGTCCCTGGCGCACCACGCCCGCGCTGGAGTAGGTCGCAATAGTCGTGCCGGGACGGGCGAGTCGCGCCAGCCGCCGCATCAGTTGCGGCGACCACATTTCTGGATTGCGCCGGGGCGCGAATCCGTCTAGGTAAATGGCGTCCGCGCGCAAGCGCAGCCGCGGCGTCAGCAGGCCGACGTCCCCGAACGCCAGCGTCAGCGTGAGCCGCCCGTCCTCGAAATGCAGCCGGTGCAATCCGGCCATGAGCGGCGGCCACGCCTGCCGCAACTGTTCGGCCAGCGGCGCGAATTCGCCGTAGCGCCGATGCAGCGTGCGCAGCGCGTCGCGCTCGAACGGATGCTTTTCGATCGAAACAAAATGCAGGCGTTCGCAACGCGCCGGATCGGCGCGCCATTCGCGCCAGGTGGCGAGGAAATTCAGCCCCAGCCCGAATCCGGTTTCGAGGATGGTGAAATTGCGCTCATATGCCCAGTTGCGCGGCAGATCGTTGCCCCCGACAAATACATGGCACGCCTGCCCGGGACCCGAGTCGGCGCTGTGGTACACGTCGCCGTAGGCGGGCGAATACGGTATTCCTTCACTGTCAAAGGCGAGTTCGGCGGGTTCGATGCGCATGCGGCACGACAGCGGAAGTATCCGCACCGTACAGGCGCGGATATGGGCGCCGCTTACAACGCCTGCCGCGCAATGCGCAGGCGCATCGCGCGCATGTCGTCGCCGCGGATTTCGCGCAGCGCATAGCCGACGAAATCCGGCACCACTTCCTTCCTCCAATACACGTCGAGATCGGTGTTGTCCATGGGCTTGGCCCTGGAGGCGGCCAGGGCTCCAGCCTCGGCGATTACCTCGTCGCCGAGCTTCTTGCCGATGAGGAACTCGTTCGCCTTGCTCGCCACGAGCGGGTGCGAG
>JACRAS010000208.1 GCA_016234705.1 Betaproteobacteria bacterium
AACGGCGAGGCGGTGGCTTACGCGCTGTGGAACCTGGAAGATCGCGGGCGCATGTTCGTTTCTCCCGGCGACAAACTGTACGAAGGCATGATCATCGGCATCCACAGCCGCGACAATGACTTGGTGGTCAATCCGATCAAGGGCAAGCAGCTCACCAACGTGCGCGCTTCCGGCACGGACGAGGCGGTGCGGCTGGAGCCGGCGATCGAACTCACGCTGGAGAAAGCGGTGGAATTCATTGCCGACGACGAACTCGTCGAAATCACTCCGAAATCGATCCGGCTGCGCAAGCGCCACCTGAAAGAGCACGAGCGCAAGCGCGCCTCGCGCGCTCAGGCCGCGGCTTAGCTTTGCTTTTATCCAAGATCGATCACCGCAGCTCGATGTGCGGGCCTACGTCGATCGATACGGACGTTGTGGCCATTGCGCGCTCGCGCGCGCCAACCGTGTTTTCTGCGCGGATGAAAAGCGTATCCGCGCAGAAAACACGGTTCTGGATAAAACCAAAAATGGTTTGAGGTTTTATTCAAGATCGTCGATAGCGCACGGATGTGCTTTTCATCCGTGCGCTATCGACGATCCGCGCGGACGGGTCGCCGTCCGCGCAAGCTCGACCACTGGAGCTCGAAATGTCCTCCGACGTCGATCGATGTCGACGTAGCGGCGCCTCACAATCGAGAACTCAGGCCGTGCTTTGCAGCACAGGCTTTTTCAACAGTTGCATCACGATCACCAGCGCGAACAGCCCGATGCCGATAATGTCGAACAAGGCCTTGGGATAGACCAGCAGCACGCCGGCGACGATGAGCATGGTGCGCTCGATGGCGCTGGCTTTCTTGAACAGCCAGCCCTGCAGTCCGCCGGCGAGCGCGGCGATGCCGATGGCAGCGGTGATGGAAACCTCGGCGATTGAGAGCCATGGCGCATTGCCGAGGTTCTTGAACGAACCCATCAGCAGCAATCCCTGGCCCGAGCTGTCGAGCACGAACATGAAGGGTACGAGAAAGGCGGGCGCGGTGTACTTCCACGATTGCAGCGTGGTCCTGTACGGATCGCCGCCGGTGATGGCGGCGGCAGCGAACGGCGACAGCGCCGTGGGCGGGGACACTTCGGACAGCACCGCGTAATAGAAAATGAACATGTGCGCGGCGAAATCGGGCACCCCCAGCAGGATCAGCGCCGGTGCGGCGATCACCGCGCAGATGATGTAGGAGGCGGTGACCGGCACCGCCAGTCCCACGATCCAGACGATGGCCGAAGTGAATATCGCGGTCAACAGGAGCTTCATGTCGTGCAGCAGCGCCGGCGTCTTGTCCGCGCCGAACAATGCCCACAGATTGACCAGGCCCTGGCCGCCCGAGTCGGCGTAAGACAGCACGATGGAGCTGAATTTCAGGCCCAGGCCGGTGAGTGTGACCACGCCGACGATGATGCCGGCAGCCGCGCAGGTGGCGGCGACGTTCAGCACGCCGACGGAGCCGCCTTCCATGGCCTTGACGAAGCGCGTGGACAACCCCGCATCCTTGCCGCGCGTCTGGCTCCATAGCGCCGCCACCAGGCCGCCGAAAAGAAGAGCCGTGGCGAGTACGGTTTCCCAGTTTGCCGACAGCGGATCGATGAGCCTCCAGGCGAGCCATGACAGAGGCAGCGCGGCCACGATGGACACCGCCGCCGGCTTGAAGGGAAGGAGCGCGCAGTCGCGGTTGAGCAAGCTCATCAGCAGCGACACCATCGTGGCCCAGAACACCGACAAGACCGGAGAAAATCCAATCAGCATAAAGACGACGATGGCGATCAACGAAAGGAAATGGAAGCCGTAGCGCTTGGTCAGCGCCCAGGCCGTTGCATGCTTTTCGATCGCCACGTTCTGGATGCTGAACTTGCGCGCATCCATTTCGACCATGATGAAAATCGAGAGGTAGTAGAGGAGGGTCGGGATGGTCGCCATCAGGATCACGTCCAGATACGAGATCTTGAGAAATTCGGCGATGAGGAAGGCGGCTGCGCCCAATACCGGCGGCGACAGGATCGCGCCCAGGCCGCCGGCGGCAAGCAGGCCCCCTGCCGCATCCTTGCCGTAGCCGGCCTTGGCCAGCATGGGATAGGCGACCGAGCCCAGGGTCACCGTGGTCGCGACGCCGGAGCCGGAAGGCCCGCCGAGAAGGAACGAGGCCAGCACCACGGTGCGTCCGGCGCCCGAGCGCTTGCCGCCCATGGCGGCGAAGGAAAAGTCGATGAAAAATTTGCCTGCCCCGGAGTACTGCAGGAAAGCGCCGTAGATGGTGAACAGGATGATCAGGGTCGAGGACACGTCGATGGCGACGCCGAATATGCCTTCCAGCGTCATGTACAGATGGCCGACGAGCTGCGGCAGGCTGAAGCCCCGATGCGTCCAGGGCGCGGGCAGCGCCGGGCCGAACAGGGCATAGAGGATGAATCCGGCGACCACGCCCGGCATGATCCAGCCCGAGGTGCGCCGCGCCGCTTCCAGAATCAGCAGCACCAGCGCGATGCCGAGAATGCTGTCGAGGGTGTTGGGCGCGGTGGCGCGGTCGCCGAAATCCTCGCCGTAATACATCATGTAGGCGATGATGGCGACCGAAATCGCGGCAAACGCCACGTCGTACCACTGCAGCCGGTGGCGCAGGCGTTTCGCCGCCGGGAACAGGAAGAATGACAGGGTGAGGGTGAAGCCTACGTGCACCGCGCGCAGGATGAAGGCGGGGATGATAGCGTAGGCGGCGTACAGGTGAACCAACGACATCACGATGGCCGCCGCAGTAAGCGCTTTCCCCAGCGCGCCGCCGAAGCGGTTGGAGGCTCCTTCCTCCTTCTCGATGAACTCTTCGGCCTTCTTCAGCGCTTCTTCGCTGACGACGACTTCATCCTGCGGCTTATCGCGATCTTGTTCAGACATTGTTTCCCTCTATCCGGCCATCCTTGCCGTGATACAAAAAAACAAAGCCCCGTTGTCGTGTTCAACGGGGCTTTATCGATTTGCCACTATTTCAGCTTAATGCCGTTCTCGGCGAAATACTTAATGGCACCTGGATGGTAGGGGATGGGCGAAGCGGCGTTGGTCTGGTATTTGTAGTCGAAGTTCTGCGATTCCTTGTGCACCGCGATCATTTCGTCCTTCTTGTCGAATATGGTCTTGACGATGTTGTAGGCGACCTGGTCCGGCAGGCTGGCGTTGACCACCAGCAGGTTCCACACGCCGGAGATGTTGTTGACTGTTTCCTGCCCGGGATAGGCCTTCGCCGGAATGGCGTCGCGCGAATACAGCGGCCCGTATTTCTTGTTCATTGCGTCGATGACCTCGGCATGATCGATGAGCTTCATCTTGACCCCCGGAGTCGCGGCAAGGTCGGTGACGGCCGCGGTCGGCACTCCGCCGACCCAGAAGAAGGCGTCGATTTTCTTGTCCTTGATCGCGTTCACGGATTCGGCCACGCCCAGGCGCTCGCGCTTCATGTCCTTGTCCTTGTCCAGGCCGGCCGCCTCGATCACGCGAAAGGCCATCACTTCGGTCGCGCTGCCGGGCGAACCGGTGGACACGCGCTTGCCTTTCAGGTCGGCCATTTTGTTGATTCCCGTGCTCTCGATGGTGACCACGTGCATGCGGTTGGGATAGAGCACCATCAGCGTGCGCACCGCGACCTTGCCGCCGTCCTTGAACTTGTCCTGGCCGTTGTAGGCGTCCCAGGTGGCGTCGGCCATGACGAAGGCGACCTCCGATTGTCCGCTGCCTATCAGCTTCAGATTGTCCACCGAACCGCCGGTCACACGCGCGGTGGCTTGGTAGCCGGGCACGTACTTGGACAGGAGGTTGGCCAAGCCGCCGCCCAGCGGGTAATAGACGCCGCCGGTTCCGCCGGTGGTGATCGACAGGTTGACTTTTTCCTGGGCCGCCAGCGGTACAGCGAGCGTAACGAGCGCCGCAATGCTCATCGCCTGCAGTAGTTTCCTCATCTAGGTCTCCTCATCTGGTGTTTGCGTCAGTGCCGGCGGCAAGCTCGTGCGCCGGCTGTCGATAAAGTATATACCGACTGCGGTGGATGCTTATCCGCATACTTACGCGTAATGTGGCAGGGCTAGATCGATCGCGGTTTTCCGCCTTGGTGGGGCCAGCGGCTATACTCTCCCTTTTTGGATTCTTTCCGAGATCATCATGCACGCTCTGTCATGAAAGGCGTAGTCCTGCCGCTGACGATTACGCTCGCGGTCCAAGCCCTGACTTCCATGGCGATGATCGCGCCCGCGGTGATGGCGCCGGTAGTGGCGCCGGAACTTGGCGTCTCGCCGCAGGGCATCGGCTGGTTCGTGGCGCTGGAATATTTGTTCGGCATGCTCTCGGGACTCGTCTGCGGCGCCTTGATCGGGCGCTTCGGCCCGGTGCGCGCCTGCCAGATCTCCGTCTGCCTCGCCGCGGCGGGTCTCGTTGCCGGTGCCGGTGCGGTGCTGCCCGCGGTATTTGCCGCCGCCGCCTTGATCGGGTCCGGCTACGGCCTGGTCAATCCGGCGAGCTCGCATATTCTTGCCCGGAGCGCGCCGCCGGGCATGATGTCGCTCATTTTTTCGATCAAGCAGACCGGCGTGCCCTTGGGAGGCGCGCTCGCGGGCGCCTTGGTGCCGCCGCTCATCCTGTACCTTGGATGGCGCTGGAGCGCCGCGGTGGTGGCGCTGCTTTGCCTCTCGCTTGCGCTCTTGATCCAGCTCGCTCGCATTGCCGAGCATAGAGGCGCTGGAATCGGCGCTTCGGTGAGCTTTTGGGCGCCGCTGGGCATGGTGTTCGCGAATCCGCCGGTGCTGGAACTGGCTATCGTCTCGATGATCTTCGGGTCGGCGCAGCTCGCTCTCATCGCCTACTTCGTTTCCTATCTTAATCTGGAGTTGGGATACAGCCTGGTGGTCGCCGGCTTGATCTATTCTTGCGCCCACGCGGCCGGAATCGTCGGACGCATTTTCTGGGGCGCGGTGGCCGATCGCTTCTCGCCGCGTCCAACCTTGGGTCTGCTGGGCGTGCTGATGGCCTTGTCGGGCGCGGCGGCGGCAGGTTTGAGCGCGGACTGGCCGCTGCCGCTGGTGATTTTGGTGAGCGCGCTGTTTGGAGCCTCCGCAGTCGGCTGGAACGGGGTCTATCTCGCCGAAGCGGCCCGGCTCGCGCCCGCGGGTCAGGTAGGCGCAATCACCGGCGGCATACAGTTCATGACTTTCCTCGGGGCGTTGGCGACGCCGCCTCTGTTTGGCTTTGTGGTCGGGCTCGCCGGAGGCTACGGCAAGGCTTACCTCGTGTTCTGCCTGTTGCCGGGGCTGACGGGCGCGTACCTGCTTGCTCGCTTGCGCCGAAGGCCGCCGGTTTGATGCCGGGGCAGGCGCGGAAAAAAGTAGAAGGACCGGCTTAGAAAGCGAATCGCCTCATGCCCCCGTCGACCGGGATCACCGTCCCTGTGATGTAGCCCGCCAACGGTGAGCACAGAAAGATGGCGAGATCGGCAAGCTCCTCCGGCTCGCCGAAGCGGCCGACGGGTATGTTTTCCTGGGCGAAGCGGCGGCGGCTCTCTTCGGTTGGATACAAGCGCAGGAGCTGCTCGGAAATGATGCGGCCGGGCTGGATCGAATTGATGGTTATGTCGTGCCCGGCCAATTTCACGCGCGACAGTCCTTTGGCCCAGGCGTGGACCGCGGCCTTGGCGGAACTGGCAATGTTGATGCCCATCGCGCCATCCGGCTCCGAGGTACCGGTGAGATTGACGATGCGGCCCCAGCGGTTTTCGATCATTCCCGGGACCACCGCGTGCGTGAGTTCGCGCAGACGGAAGAAATTCACCATCATGCCTTCTTCCCATTTCTCGATCCCCGCCTCGAAAGGCACGGAACGGCTGCCGCCGGCAGCGTTGATCAGGATGTCGATCCGTTCCAGTTGCCGCTTCGCCGCGGCGGCGAGCCGCTCGGGCGTTTCGGGGTCGTAAAGATCGGCCTCGATGATGGCCGGCACCCGGCCACCCGCGCTTTCGATTTCCCCCGCCAATTGGTCGAGCAAGGACTTGCGGCGTGCAGCCAGGGCGACATGCGCGCCTTCACGCGCCAGGCCCTTGGCGATGGCGCGGCCGATGCCTTGGCTCGCGCCGGTAACGAGGGCGGTCTTGCCGGCGAGTTGCAGGTCCAATTTCCTTCTCCTTTAAGACATGAAATGAATTCGAGACAGAGCTGATGATTATAATATGCCGCAAGTATGATCGGCGCGGCCCTGACTTCAAGTCCGGCGGATTGGCGCGCAACCCCCGATCTTGCGCTATCTCTATACCAGATTGGGCTTAACGCGAATGCTCTTTCGGCTATACGCGAAAATCAATTTTAAGGTGGGCATGCCTCGTATTGAATTATTATGCAATGAGAAAAGTCAACCCTCAGCATTGTCCAAGGTGCGCGATACTCCAGCAGTTGGCGGGTACCTGCTTGCTCGCTTGCGCCGGAGCTGAAGATGCAGGCGGAACCGTTTACCGTTGAGTATCCGCTGCGCGAAGCGGTGATCCTCGCGCACGGACTGTGGATGGGCGGCTGGGCGATGCAGGGCCTGCGCCTGTTGCTGTCGCGCCGCGGCTATGCCGCTTATGCCTTCGACTATCGCACCCTGGCGCACGGCCTGGACGAGCATGCGCGCTTGCTTGCCGCGCGCATCGCCGAATTGAGGCAACCGGCGATTCATCTGGTCGGTCACAGCCTGGGAGGCCTGGTGATCCTGCGCTATCTGAGGAAATATGGCGAACGGCGCATCGGCCGCATCGTGCTGCTCGGCACGCCTGCACGCGCGTGCATGGCCGCGCTGCGCTTCGAGAATATGGCTGCGGCGGAGCGGCTGTTGGGAGCCAGCCGCGAGATTTGGCGCAGCCTGCCGGATGATTACCGGCCGCAACGCGAGTTGGGGGTAATCGCCGGCAGCCGCCCTTGGGGTTTAGGCAGCCTGGTCATGCGCCTGCCGGGCACCAACGACGGCCTGGTGCGGCTGGAGGAGACCGAAGTGGCCGGCATGCGCGATCGCATCGTGTTGCCGGTCAGTCACAGCGGCATGCTCGTGTCCACGCGCGTCGCGCGCGAAGTCGCGGTTTTCCTCGAACGCGGAGCGTTCGATCACGACGGTCGCGGAGCGTTCGAACACGACGGTCGCGGAGCGTTCGAACACGAAGGCCGCGGCGCGTTCACGCGCGAAGGGCGCTGATGCGCGCGCGCTGCCTGCTGCTCCTTGCAGCGCTCGCGCCGCTTTTTTGCGGCTGCGGCACGCTGCGCTACTACTCGCAGGCAGTGAGCGGGCACCTGGATCTGATGCGCCGCGCTTCTCCCATCGACGCGCAACTCGGCAGCGATGCCGTCGCGGCAGCACTCAAGGCCAAGCTGCAGGCGGTGCTGCGCATTCGCCAGTTCGCCAGCCGCGCGCTCGGGCTGCCCGACAACGGCAGCTACAAGAGCTATGCCGATCTGGGGCGGCAGTACGTTGCATGGAATGTATTCGCCGCGCCTGAATTTTCGATCGAGCCGATCCGCACCTGTTTTCCGTTCGCCGGTTGCGTCGGCTACCGCGCTTACTTCGCTGAAGCCGATGCCCAGGCCGAAAGCGCAGCCTTGCGAGCGCGGGGCTATGACGCCCACGTAGGAGGCGTGCCGGCTTACTCGACCCTGGGCTGGTTCGACGACCCGGTGCTCAACACCTTTATTAACTACCCAGAAGCAGAGCTCGCGCGCCTGATCTTCCACGAACTCGCGCACCAGTTGCTCTATGTCAAGAACGACACGCGTTTCAACGAATCCTTCGCGGCGACGGTGGAGCAGGCGGGCGTGGAACGCTGGCTCGTGCAAAACGGAAACGAGCGCGAGCGCGCCGCCTTTGATCGTTCGCAACGGATGAAACGCGAGTTTGTTGCGCTGGTGCTGAGGTATCGAATCATGCTGGAGCAGTACTACCGGCAGGATCTGCCCGCGCAAGAAATGCGCTTGGGCAAGGCGCGGCGCTTCGCCGAGATGGAAGCAGAGTACAATCAGCTCAAGGCCTCATGGGGCGGGTTCGCCGGCTACGACCGTTGGTTCGCCGGCAAACCCAACAATGCAACCCTCGCCTCGGTGGCGCTGTACACTGAGTTGGTGCCGGCTTTCCGCGCCCTGCTCGAGCGTGAAGGGAGCAATCTGCCGCGCTTCTACGCTGCGGCGAAAGAGCTGGCTAAACTAAGCAAGGAAGAGCGCGACGCGCGCATGGGCTCCGTACCCGAGAATTGAGCTGCTGCGTATCGCAGGCACGAGCGGTTATACGTAGTATGCGACGAGCGGCCTTGCGCGCTGCGCGCGCCAACCATGTTTTCCGCGCGGATGAAAAGCGCATCCGCACAGAAAACACGGTTATGGATAAAGCCAAACGCAGTGCGGGGGTTTTATCCAAGATCGCCGATTGCGCGCGGATGTGCTTTTCATCCGTGCGCAATCGGCGATCCGCGCGGACGGGTTTTCGTCCGCGCCAGGTTTTTTGCGCTAAATATCCTTACCGCGCAGTCCAGCCCAGGTCCATGGTCAGCGCCGCGCCGGTGATCAGGCCGGTGGCGGCGGTGATTTTGTCCTTGAAACCGCTGAGTCGCGATTTTCAGTTGAGCGGCAGCAGTACGCTTTTCTTGAACGCTTCGCGCTGGCTCAAGCGCTTGAACCAGGCTTCCACGTTGGGCAGGGGCGGCCGCTCCATGTCGATGCCGAACCAGCGCCAGCTGATGGCGCCTAGCGGAATATCGCCTATGGTGAGCGCTCTGCCGGCGATGTAATCGCTATCGGCGAGCGCGACATCGAGGATTTTCAGGATCTCGCCGGCCTTGTTGCGGGCGGCCTCGATCTGTTCCATGTTGCGCTTCTCCGGCGGCGTTCTCACCAGGCCCCAGAACACCGTGCGCATGGGCGGCCAGTACACGGTCGCGCTCCAGTCCATCCACTTGTCCGATTGCGCGCGAGCCGCCGGGTCTTCGGCCCACATACCGCCCTTGCCGTATTTCGCACCGAGATAGCGCACGATGGCGTTCGACTCCCAGATCACGGCGCCGCCGTCATCGATGACCGGCACCAGTCCGTTGGGATTCATCTTGCGGAAATGCGGTTCGTTGACCACGCCGTACTGCATGCCGGCATCGATGCGTTCGTAGGGCAGCTTCAACTCCTCCAGACACCAGATCGCCTTCTGTACGTTGACCGAGTTGTTGCGTCCCCAAAGCTTGAGCATGGATTTCTCCCGGTTGTGTCCTTGCGTCGAGTAGTCTGAAATGAGCCGGCCGTCAGGCAGACCGGAAGCCGCGATGTCTCAGGTTTTCGCCGCCGCGGCGAGCGCCTGATCCAGGTCCCACAGGATATCGTCGATTTCCTCCAGTCCGACCGAGATGCGGACCATGTCGGGCGAGACGCCGGCCGTGATCTGCTCTTCCTCGGACAGTTGGCGGTGGGTGGTCGAGGCCGGGTGGATCACCAGGGTGCGCGCGTCGCCGACGTTGGCGAGGTGGCTCATGAACTGCGCCGCATCGATGAAGGCTTCGCCTGCCCTGGCGCCGCCCTTGACGCCGAAGGTCATGATTCCGGCGCAGCCTCTGGGCAGGTATTTCCGGGCGAGCGCATGGTAGCGGCTGGAAGCGAGGCCGGGATAGTTCACCCAGCTCACCTGCGCATGCGCTTCCAAAAACTGCGCTACCTTGAGCGCGTTGTCGCAATGCGCCTTCATGCGCAGGTGCAGCGTCTCCAGGCCCTGCAGCAGCATCCAGGCGTTGAACGGCGACAGCGCCGGGCCGAAGGTTCTGAGCGTCTCCATGCGCGCCTTCATGGTATAGCCGAAATCGCCGAAGGTCTCGTAAAAGCGCACGCCGTGATAACCGCGCGAGGGTTCGGTCATGCCGGGGAAGTTGCCGTTGTCCCAGGGGAATTTGCCCGACTCGACCATCACCCCGCCCATGGTGGTGCCGTGCCCGCCGATGTATTTGGTCGCCGAGTGCACCACGATGTCGGCGCCGAACTCGAACGGGCGGCAAAGATACGGGGAGGCGAAGGTGTTGTCGACGATCAGCGGAACGCCGGCCTCGTGTGCGATGCCGGCCACCGCCTCGAGGTCGAGCACGTTGATCAGCGGGTTGCCCAGGGTCTCGGCGTACAGCGCCTTGGTCTTCTTGGTGATCGCGCGGCGGAAATTCTCCGGCTCGTCGGGATTGACGAAAGTGGTGTTGATGCCGAGCTTGCGGAAATTTACTTCGAACAGGGAGTAAGTGCCGCCGTATAAGGTCGAGGCCGAAACGATCTCGTCGCCCTGCCCGCACAGCGTGAGCAGGGCAGTCATTTCCGCCGCCTGGCCGGTGGCGAGCGCGAGCGCCGCGCGCCCGCCCTCGAGCGCCGCCATGCGTTCCTCGAACACCGCCGTGGTCGGATTGGACAGGCGCGTGTAGACGTTGCCGAAGGTCTGCAGATTGAACAGGCTCGCTGCGTGCTCGGCCGAATCGAACACGTAGGAGGTGGTCTGGTAGATGGGCACCGCGCGCGCGCCGGTGGCGGGGTCCGGAATCTGTCCTGCGTGCAGGCACAAGGTGCCGAAGCCGAATGCTCTGTCTGCCATGTTTTCGTCAGGTCCTAGTAAGGCAGCCAGCGCGGCCGCTTGGCCGAGATCACGCCGGTATTGACTCCGGCCCAGTTCAGGCCGCCGAACAGGCGCGCGTGCTCGATTTTGACGCAGCGGTCCATCACCGTGTCCAGGCCCGCGGCCCCGGCTTTGCGCGCCGCCGCTTCGTTTCTGACGCCGAGCTGCTGCCACAGCACCTTGGCGCCGATGGCGATCGCGTCCCCGGCGATGGGCATGATTTCTTCCGACTTGCGAAAGCAGTCGACGATATCCACTTTAACCGGAATGTCGCGCAGGCTCGCGTAGCATTTCTGCCCCAGCACTTCCGCGTAGGCGGGATTGACCGGGATGACGCTATAGCCGCGCTCCATCATGTATTTGGCCGCGAAATAGCTGGGCCGGTACCAGTTGGCCGACAAGCCCACCACGGCGATGACGCGGTTTTCCCGCAGAATGCGGCGCAGGGTCTGGATGTCGTTGTGCATGAGCGGACCGGGGGCGGAGGCTGTGGCCAAATTGTAGCGTAAAATTGAAACACCCCTTTCCACTTCTGCTCCTTCCAGACCATGAAGAACGAACTGAAAGCACGCACCGGCGGGCAACTGCTGGTGGACGCGCTGAAGGTGCACGGTGTCGATACCGCGTTCTGCGTGCCGGGCGAGAGCTATCTCGCTGTGCTCGATGCGCTCTACGACGCGCGCGACGCGATCAAACTCATCGTCTGCCGCCAGGAAGGCGGCGCGGCCAACATGGCCGAGGCTTACGGCAAGCTCACCGGCAAGCCCGGCATCTGCATGGTGACGCGCGCACCCGGCGCGAGCAACGCGGCGATCGGCGTGCACACCGCGCATCAAGACTCCACTCCGATGATCCTGCTGATCGGCCAGGTGGGCAGCGACTTCGTCGAGCGCGAGGCTTTTCAGGAAGTCGATTTCCGCCGCATGTACGGCCAGATGGCCAAATGGGTGGCGAGCATCGACCGCGTCGAGCGCGTGCCCGAGTACCTGAGCCACGCATTTCACTGCGCCATGTCCGGACGCAAGGGGCCGGTGGTGCTGGCCCTGCCGGAAGACACGCTTACCCGGACCGCTGTCGCCGCCGACACCGATCCTTATCACGAGGTCGTTGCCCACCCGGGCGCCGGCGACATCGCCGCGTTGCGCGCCATGCTGGCCGCGGCGCAGCGGCCGCTCGCGATCCTGGGCGGAAGCGGCTGGAACGCCAACGCCTGTGCGGATCTCCGGAAGTTCATCGAGACGAACGGCCTGCCCGCGGCTTGCGCTTTCCGTTTCCAGGATCTGTTCGACAACAGCCACGCGAACTACGCCGGCGACATCGGCATCGGCATCAATCCGAAACTGGCGCAGCGGGTGAAGGATGCGGACCTGCTGCTGGTCATCGGCGCGCGCCTGGGCGAGATGACCACCAGCCGCTACACGCTATTGTCGGTACCGCGGCCGGCGCAAAAGCTGGTCCACGTGCACGCCGGCGCGGAAGAGCTGGGTCGGGTGTACCAGGGCGATCTGCTGATTAACTCGGGCATGCCGCAGATCGCCGCCGCGCTCGCCGCCATGCCCCCGGTCGAGGCGAAGGGTTGGCGCGGCTGGACCGCATCCGCGCATGCGGACTACCTCGAATGGACGAAACCCCGGACCATGCCGGGCAAGGTGCAGTTATGGGACATCGTCGATTTCCTCAAGCGGCGGCTGCCCGCCGACGCCATCCTCACCAACGGCGCGGGAAATTACGCGAGCTGGCTGCATCGCTTCTACCCGCACCGGATGTTCCGCACCCAGCTCGCGCCCACCAGCGGCGCCATGGGCTACGGCGTGCCCGCCGCGGTCGCGGCCAAGATCGTGCATCCGGGGCGCATGGTGGTCTCCTGGAACGGGGACGGCTGCTTCCTCATGTGCGGGCAGGAACTGGCCACCGCTATGCAATACGGCGCCAAGGTGATTTTCGTCGTGGTCAACAACGGCATGTACGGCACCATCCGCATGCATCAGGAGCGCGAGTATCCGGCGCGGGTGCACGGCACGGCGCTCACCAACCCGGACTTCGTCATGCTCGCGCGCGCCTACGGCCTGTACGGCGAGCTGGTCGAGGACAGCTCTGCGTTCGCGGCAGCGTTCGAGCGCGCGGCCAGCGCGGGCAAACCGGCGCTGATCGAATTGCGAATCGATCCGCAGGCGATCACACCCAATACCACGCTGGATGCGCTGAGGGAGCAGGCGCTGAAGAGAAAGGACTGAGGCGCGTCTCTACAGCCTTATGCCGTGTGTCACCGGCAGCTTGAGCAGCTTGCCCGCTTTCAGCATTCCCTTGTCCAGGGTCAGTAAAGATGTCGCGCCATGATTCTTGGCGAGCGCGAGGTGCATCGCGTCGCCCGCGCGCAGCGCCGTGGCGAAACGCAGGATGAACTGCTTGGCGAGGTCGTAATCCGCGGCTTGGGGCGAGATGATCCGGTAGGAATCCGCAAGCATTTCTTCGAACTGAGTCGCCGCCACCAGCGCGTCGCGTTCCACCAGTCCGCCAGTGCGCACCTCGCGCGCGAGCAGACTGGCGAACTCGACGCGTACCCAATGGCTGACGCACAGCTCCGCTCGGGGCAAGCGGTTGACGTACGCCTCGACCCGCGCGCTGCTTGCTTCTTCCAGGATCAGCGGCGCCAGAAAGCTGGTGTCGAAATAAATCATCACAAGTCTTCGTCACGCATCTCGCGCAACAGCTCGGCGCTGGGTTTACTCCAGCGCGGCATCTTCGACCGAAAGGCAGCGAGCGACTTGAGTGGTTTTTTCGGTGCGCGGACAGCGGAAATGCATGCGATCGGCCGTCCATGGCGCGTGACCACAACTTCTTCGCCTGATTCGACCCGGTTGAGAATTTCGCTGAGTTTCGCTTTGGCTTGAGCAAGACTGACGGTATTCATGTTTCCCTCATTGGTCATAGTTCTGGTCATATTTTAACTGAAACCAATGCCAGATGGAACATAAGGTGAAAATTTAAGCGAAATCAGTAGTGTCCCAACGTTTTTCAGAGGAGAACGCCCTGGATCGGCGATATTGGTGGCTCTGAATTAGTCGAAGGGTTTGGAAGCAATTGATTTATGGGTGTTGTTTCGAACATGGTCAGACTCAGGATCTGTAGGATTTC
>JACRAS010000209.1 GCA_016234705.1 Betaproteobacteria bacterium
CCCGTTCAGATCCAGTGTCGCGCCAGCAGTCACGCTCGTTCCACCAGCCACGGTACCCAGCGGCGTGTTGGTCGCATCACCGGCCGCCCCCAGCTTCAACGTCCCCGCACTGATCGTCGTCAAACCCGTGTAGGTGTTCGCACCACTGAGGATCAGTGTGCCCGTGCCAATCTTGTCTATGGCACCAGTGCCGGAGATCACGCCCGCATAGGCAGCAGGACTGGTACTGTCGCCACCAACCGTCAGGGTCGCAGCTCCGAGTGTCACGTTACCACCGGCTGCACCGCCTCCCGTAAGAGAACCAATCTGAGTGGCAAAGCCGGTAATGTCCAGCGTAACACCCGAAGCAGTTGCCAAGGTCACGGCCGAGTTATTGCCGAATGCACCACTGGTATTCGCCACCGAGGCCACACCCGCTTTAAGCGTGCCACCGTCGACTGCCGTTGCGCCCGTGTAGGTGTTCGCCCCCGAGAGCGTCAGCGTGCCCGCACCGTCCTTGGTGATCCCGCCCGTCGTCGTGCCGATCGCCGAGCTCACCGTCGTGTTACCCGCCCCACCGATCGTCAGATTCTGCCCCGCACCCGAGATCCCCGTGGTCGAGATCGTCAGCGTGCCCGCGTCGGAATTGATCCGCGAAGCACCCGTCAGCGTCACCCCACCGGTCAACGCGTTCGCGTTGGCCAGGTTACGTATCGCACCCGCACCACCCACTCCCGTGCCTGCGATCGACAAGGGCTCTGCAATCGACAGGCCGCTGCCGTTAATCTGCAGCGCCGCACCCGAGGCCACCGTCGTGTTGCCCGCAGCCGTACCCAGCGCCGCGTTGCTCTGCGCTTCGATCACCCCGGCGTTGATCGACGTCGCAGCCGTGTACGTGTTCGTCCCGCTCAGAATGAGTGTGCCCACGCCGGCCTTCGTGAACGCGCCCAAGCCACTGATCACGCCCGAGAGCGTCGAAGTAAATCCGTTCGTATCAACCGTGCCGCCGCCCGCGTTCAGCACCACGGTCTTCGCCGAGGTGATCCCCGCCGTGGTCAACAGTGTGCCGCCGTCAAAAGCAAGAGTGCCATTGCCAAGGTTGGCGTCCGTAGCCGCGCTTACCACACCACCGCTAATGTTCAACGCACCGGTGAATACATTGGTTCCCGATAGCACCAGCGTGCCCGCGCCCACCTTGGTCAGATCGAAGGTGACGCCCGCAACTGCCCCGCCGAGCGTGAGCGTTCCCGCGCCACCCACACTGGCGTTAGCCGTGAGTGCGGCCGCCCCGCCAGCCACCGCCGTGCCCGTGCCGGTAAGCACACCCGCACTGCTCACGCCCGTACCCGCCAGGTTCAACGCCTCCGTGCCAATATTCACGTTGTTGATGTTCAGCGTCGCCCCACTCGCCACCGTCGTCGCTCCCGCCGTCGTTCCCAGTGCGCTGGCGTTCGAAGCTATCAACGTGCCCGCATTAACGTTGGTCGCACCGGTGTAGGTGTTGCTGCCCGAGAGGTCAAGGGTGCCCGCACCCAGCTTGGTGAGCGCGGTGCCAGTGCCGCCGATGATGCCGGAAACCGTGGAAGCAGTCCCCACGTTAACAGTGATAAGTCCGCCCCCGGTGGCGAGGCTGCCGATGGTAGCGCCTCCGGTCGTCGTGATATTCAGCGCACCACCGGCGGTAGTAATCGTGTTGGCGGTGTTCGCCATCGTGAAGCCGCCTGCGCCAGCGTTAAAGGACACGGAATTCAATCCTGTCTGCGCCAGATTCAACTTGCCGTCGGTGGTGAGGCTGTTGATGGTAATGCTGTTTGACGCGGCCACCGAGATGTTGGTGAGTGCGCTGATGCCTTCCAACTCGGACTCAAAGATAGTCGTCGGGCCGGTATCCCCCGAAAGTACGGTTCCAAGGCTGCCACCGCCACCTGTACCAGTGAACGTTGTGCTAAGCGCATCCCCGTCTCCAGCACCGTTGCCCGTGCCATTTAAAATCGTGATGTCCGCCGGGTCCAGCAGCAGCGTACCGGTCTTGCCGTGCGGCGCGAGGGTATCCACCTTGCCTCTAAAAACAAGGTGGTCTTTCCCCGACACCTCCACGAATCCGCCGTCCCCGCCCTGGGCGCCGCCGCGGGCGCTGATGTCCCCGTAGAAACGGGTGATGTCGTCCGCCCAGATGATGACCTTGCCGCCATTGCCGCTATAAATGGCGTCAGCAACAATGCGCGCACCGGGGCCGACATAGGTTTGCAGCGCATTCTGGACGTCCGGGTTCTTGCCCTGGTAGTCGCCGCCAACGAGTACCGTGCCACCGCCGCTGCGACCGGAGACGTTCACCACCGAGTCGCGGACGAGGCCCACGCGCGGCGCGAGCAACAACACGCGTCCTCCTTGACCGTCGCTGCCCTGGCCGTCGATCAGTCCGGAACTGAGCAGCGTGCCCTCGCCCGACTCGATGTAGACCTGCCCGCCGCTGCGGCCGCCGGCACGAATCTGGCTGCCGACGTCGAGCGCTATGTCGGAGCGCGCGGTGAGTTGCGCGTTACCGCCGGCTACATCAGTCGCCGTGACATCGATCATGCCATGTGAGGCAATGGCGCCCTGGTCCGACGCCATGCTCACCGTTCCACCGGTAGCACCACTCGCCTGCGCGGAACCGGCCGCATCCAGCGTCACACCCCCGACGCCTTGAATTGCAACCGTGCCGCCCCCTTGTCCGCCGCTTGCGCTCAACTGCCCAGCGGTGAGCGCTACCGTTGTCGCTGCATTCACCGCTATCTGACCTGCATATCCGACCGTGGCATCGGCCGATACCGGCGCGGATACGGTTACTGAACCTGCACTGGAATCGAGCGTCACGCTGCCACCTTCGGTGCCGTTGGCGCTAACGCGCGCTGTCGGCGCTACCGTGACGGCTACAGGCGCCGCAACGCTGATCGTGCCGCCCTTGCCTTGCGTGCCGTTCGCGTCCACCGCGCCGGCGATGGATGCCGTACCAGTATCGGACTGTATGGTGATCGCCCCACCCTGCGGCCCCGACGCTTCGATCTTGCTCCCCGCATCAAGGGTGATGTCTTTCTTCGCCCTGAGGACGATCTTGCCGTTCTCCCCCACCACCGCACTATTGGCGGAGATCAGACCGCTCTGCTTGATCGCCCCGGCGAAAATACCGATGCTGCCGGCCTCGGCGACCATCTTGCCGACGTTGACCGCGGTATTCTCGGGCGCGGTCAGCAGCACGCGCAGTTCGGGCTTTTGCGAATCGACCAGCTCCACGCTCTTGCCCGCGGCGAGGACGATCTCGCCCTTGGGGCTGGTGATGATGCCGTTGTTCTCGACGTTGGGCGCGACGAGGTAGACGAAGCCGCCGGTTGGGGTGGTGATGGTGCCGTTGTTGATTACCTTGCCCGAGCTGCCCGTGTCCTGCAGCTTGAATTTGCCGGCGAGCGCGTCTTTGTCACTGAGGTTGAGGCTGGAGGCGACGAAGCCCGCAGTGTCGATGCGCGCGCCGGCACCGACGGTAATGCCGTTGGGGTTGATGAGATAGACGCGGCCGTTGGACAGCAATTGTCCCAGGATCGCCGACCGTTCCTGGCCGGTGACGCGGTTCAGTACCGCGCTTTGCGCGTTTTGCTGGATGAAGCGGGTGAGTTCGTCGGCCTTGACCGAGAACCCCTGCCAGTTGATGATCGCGCCTGGGGTATTGGTGACGTTGAGGCTCTTGCCGCTGGCGGCAAAAGTGGCCGCGCCGCTGATTACGGTCGGATTGGTCGGATTGGCCTGCGCATAGCCGGCAAGACACCAAGCAGCTGCGATAAGCAGAGCCTTGCGCCGGAGTAGCGAGGTCACCGCGCGTTTCGCGTTCACCAAATACCCTTCCGCTAATGCCCGCCAAGCTTTTCGTATTTTCCGCGCCAGTATCAGCAGTGCATCGAACCCAAATCGGGAAGGCGAATAGAACCGCTTTTCACCCTGTTTTCGATATTAGCATAATCCGATCTATGTGCTTGGCAGGATTGTGGAATTTTGTCATGACCGGCGTTCTGGAACGATCGCGATCGATACACATTTACTCAGGCTAGACTAGGGCGTCCAGCGCGGATATGACAGGAACTATTTCACACAATTTCGCTATTTCAACGAAAAAAGAGCTGCCAACCCCACTCGACGGCTCGAATTTCTAGATAGCTGCCGGCGTCCGGCAGCAGCAGCCACTGGCGCAAGCCCGGCGGACGAGGATACCTAAAATATGTAGGCGAAGTTCGCGTGCACCCGTACGTCGCCGATTTTCTGCAATCCGCCGCTGTCGGTCACGGTGGCCACATCCAATCTGAAGCTGACGTTAGTGCCGCGCGAGAAACGCACGCCGAATCCGGCGCTGCTGACGTGCTGGCCGTGTATCTCAAGAACAGTAGGGCTTATGCGTCTCACCGCACCCCAGTCGTAGAACGCCAGCGCGCGCATCCTGGCGCCGACAAGCGGCACGATGCTGCCAAAGTCCGGGCTGTAGAACTCCAGCGTGCCGCGATAACCGTAGTCGTTGACGATCTCGCGCTCGAGGAACCCGCGCACCGAGTCCGCCCCACCGATGCCGAACTGCTCGCCTGCAATCAGCGTATCGCGCGTGAGTTGCCCGCTCATGCCCCAGCGGAACTGCCAGTCGCGCGGCAGCGCCCGGTTGTGGTTGAAGCTCCAGCGGGTCATGAAATAGCGCGGATTCGCGCCCGCGCGCGCTGCCGGCCGCGCCGGGGTGACCAGGGGGTCGCCCTGAAAAGCTCCGGTCCCGCCGTCGTTGCCGCCGGGCAGGTTTTGACTCGCCGACAGAGAAAAATTGGTGTCGCTCTCGCTCTTCCGGTAGGTACCGGCATAGGTGAGGCTGATGGGATGCACGGTGACATCCGGCACCAGGCCGGCGCCGGCCACGCCAATCTGGGTCACCACGCTCTGGTAGCCGCGCCAGTCCAAGGCGTAGCTGAGCTTGTGTTCCAGGTCTCCAATTTTTTCCAGGTTTTGATTGTAGCGAGCGCCGAAGATACTGCCGCTGCCGCTGATGTTGAACAGGTTCGCCACCACGCCCGAGTTCACATTCGAGTAGCCGGCCGAGAATTCCAGCGTGTCGCCCCGGCGGTACAACGGTACGCGGTATTGGGCGCCGACGATGAACACGTGCTTGCTCGGGTACAAGCCGAGCCGACCGGTCCTGTCGTCGTCGTTGGGCGCGCTCACGTACTGGGCGTTCAACACATGGTCGCGGTTCCACAGATTCGAATTCTGATAGCCGACGCCAACGCGGAACACGCCGGTCTGCTGCGTGCCGGTGTTGTCCAGAGTAACGCTGAGCTTGTTGGGACGCTCGTCGGCAATGCGCACCACGGCATCGACCTGGCCCTCCTCGGCGCCGCTGCGCAGAAGCACGGTGGTCTGCTTGGCCGGGTTTTCGTTGGCCAAGCGCAGGTTATCGGCGATATGAAAAATATTGGGCGGCTGCCCTTGCCGCACCTGCGGCAGGCTGGCACGGACGTTGGCTTCATCGAAATACTTGTTGCCCTCGATGACGATCTTGCCGATCTTGGCTTCGACGACGTCGAATTCGACTTCGCCGACGTCGATCTGCTGCTCCGGCAGGACGACCTGTACCGCGCTGTAACCTTTGCTGGTGTAGGCTTTTTCCAGGGCTTCCAGCGCCTTCTGCACGTCGCCGAAGTCTTTGCTCTTGCCGATATACGGCGCAAGCAGAAGTTTCATTCCGTCCGCCGGGATCAGGGTCGCGCCGCGAACGATAAACTTGTTGATGTCGAAGCGCGGATCCGCAGCCGGCGCAGGCGCCGCGGATGGCTGTGTCTGCGCATGAGCGAGCTGCGCGCCCAGCGATAAAAGCAGCGCGATTGCGGGCGCACATATGAAAGGTTTCATCAAACTGCCGGCGCCTTTTACCGTTTGGTTATTCTGCGGAGCAGACTTAGCCGCAATCTGCAGTCTGAACCATTGTTGAAAACAATATTGGAAAATATTCTTAAAGCGAACTGCAGATCTTCTCCCAAGTGCAGCCGGTCTGGAACGGTATAATTTAAGCTGCTCGCCGTTCTAACCCAATCGTTTTATTATATCCAACTTAAAGAAGATCAACATGAACAAGCACTCCCGCCTTCTCATCCTCGGCTCCGGCCCTGCGGGCTATACGGCGGCCGTCTATGCCGCGCGCGCCAATCTGAAGCCGGTGCTGCTCACCGGCCTCGCCCCCGGCGGCCAGTTGATGACTACCACCGAGGTCGACAACTGGCCTGCCGATTTCGCCGGCGTGCAGGGGCCGGAACTCATGGCCCGCTTCCAGAAGCACGCCGAGCGTTTCGAAACCGAAATCGTCTTCGACCAGATTCATACGGCAAAGCTGCAGCAAAAACCGATCACGCTTCTGGGCGACAACGGCAGCTACACCTGCGACGCGTTGATCATCGCCACCGGCGCCTCGGCCCGGTACCTGGGCATGGAATCCGAAACGAGATTCATGGGCAAAGGCGTGTCGGCCTGCGCCACCTGCGACGGCTTCTTCTACAAGGGGCAGGACGTCGCCGTGGTCGGCGGCGGCAACACCGCGGTCGAGGAGGCGTTGTATCTGGCCAACATCGCGCGCCACGTTACCTTGATCCACCGCCGCGACAAGTTCCGCGCCGAGAAGATCATGATCGATAAGCTCCTGTCTAAGACCAAGGTCGGCAATGTCAGCATCAAGTGGTCGAGCGTGCTCGACGAAGTGCTTGGGGACAACACCGGCGTCACCGGAATACGCGTCAAGGATGTCAACAGCGGCGCCGCCGAGGAACTTGAAGTGCATGGGCTGTTCATCGCCATCGGCCACACACCCAATACGCAGATCTTCGAGGGGCAGCTCGAAATGAAGAACGGCTACGTTCTCGTCCGCGGCGGTCACGAGGGCAATGCGACCGCCACCAGCGTTCCCGGCGTATTCGCCTCGGGCGACGTGCAGGACCACGTCTATCGCCAGGCCGTGACCAGCGCCGGCTCGGGCTGCATGGCAGCGCTGGACGCGGAAAAATACCTGGACAACTTGGAGTAAGGGCGAACCCGGAGCGCGGGGCGAAATACCGATACCCCGCTCTGCACTCTGGTTTCCGCTGTTGCATTATGACGAAGCGCACTTTGCTGTCCGAAAACGACCGGAGTCTGTTCAGGCAAGCGGTCGCCGACGCCAAGCCCCTGCCGCACCACGGCAAGGCGCTGCGCAAGCAGGAAGCGCCGCCGCCCTACCCGGTGCAGTCGCAGTTGGACGAGAAGGAAGCGCTCAGGGAAAGCCTCGCCGCCGGATGGACTGCGGAAGATTGGCTCGAAACCGGCGACGAGCCGAATTTCCTGCGCCCGGGGCTTTCGCGCCAGGTGCTGCGCAAGCTGCGCAGCGGCGCCTGGGTGATTCAGAACCAGCTCGATCTGCACGGCCTCGACCGTCAACAGGCGCGCGAGGCGCTGGCCGGCTTTCTCGCAAGCTGCGTCAAGCGCGGCGCGCGCTGCGTGCGCGTGATCCACGGCAAGGGGCTGGGCTCGAAGAACCGCGAGCCGGTGCTCAAGACGAAGGTGAAACACTGGCTAACCCAGCGCGAGGAAGTATTGGCCTACTGCCAGGCGCGGCCGGTGGACGGCGGCGGCGGGGCGCTGGTGGTGTTGTTGAAAGCGTGAGGAGTCAAATCGCGCCCCGTTGTTGCGGAGTTGCGCTTGTTATATAAATGCAGCCCCAAGCCGTTGTTGCTTTTATCCGTAACCGCGTTTTCTGTACGAATGCGCTTTTTATTCGTGCAGAAAACGTGGTTGGCGCGCGCGAGCGCGCAATGGCCGAGCGCCGGTCTCAACGGAAGCAGGGCGACGCCTCGGGCAGCAGCGACCGAGCTTGCGCGGACGGCGACCCGTCCGCGCGGATCGCCGATTGGGCACGGATGAAAAGCACATCCGCGCCCAATCGGCGATCTCGTATAAAACCCCCGCGCTGTCCTTGTTTTTATCCGTACCAAAAACACGGTTAGCGCGCGCGAGCACGCAAGTCCGCTGCCGCATGCGACGGTATTTGACGCGCCGCGCCGTATACAAAAGCGCGAGGAACTAAATTGCCGCTTCGTTGGTTTCGCCGGTACGGATGCGCACCACCTGCTCGACCGAAGTGACGAAGATCTTGCCGTCGCCGATCTTGCCCGTGCGCGCGGCCTTGATGATGGCCTCGATTGCCTGCTCGAGCATATTATCGGCCACGACGATCTCGATTTTCACCTTGGGCAGGAAATCCACCACGTACTCGGCGCCGCGATAGAGTTCGGTATGGCCTTTCTGCCGGCCGAAGCCCTTGACCTCGGTCACGGTCAGTCCGCTCACCCCGATCTCCGACAGGGCTTCACGCACCTCATCGAGCTTGAACGGTTTTACCACAGCGTCGATTTTTTTCATGGCGGACTCTCCCGTGTCACAGTTGCGGGAAGTATAGCAATAAAAGGCGACGGGAGAGGAAACTTAGTGGCCGTTTCAAAATTTCCGAAACGGCCCCTGACTTAGGGGAGTCTGAGGGGCCGAGGAAGTGGTTGGACCCTTTCGTTCCCACCCGGATCGTCTCATTTTGCGGCGAGCTATTACCCACCGAACTTCTCCCGATACCTCGACGTGATCGGATAGCGCCAATCCTTGCCGAAGCCACGCTGGGTGATGCGTATGCCCACCGGCGCCTGGCGGCGCTTGTACTCGTTTCTCTTGATCAGCCCGACCACCCGGCGCACGTCCTCCTCGCGCTGGCCGCCGGCGACGATCTCCGCCGCGGCGAGGTTCTGCTCCATGTAGGCGGACATGATGGCATCGAGCACCGCGTACGGCGGCAGGCTGTCCTGGTCGGTCTGGTCGGGGCGCAGTTCAGCCGAAGGCGCGCGCTCGATGATGCGCCGCGGAATCACCTCGCCCAGGCCGTTGCGGTATTCGGAAAGACGGTAGACCAAGGTCTTGGCGACGTCCTTGATCACGGCGAAACCGCCCGCCATGTCGCCGTACAGCGTGGAATAGCCCACCGCCATCTCCGACTTGTTGCCCGTGGTGAGGACGATGGAGCCGAATTTGTTGGATAGCGCCATCAGCAGCGTGCCGCGGATCCGCGCCTGCAGGTTCTCCTCGGTCGCATCGACCGGCCGCCCCTTGAACTCGCCCTCGAGCGCGGCGAGGAAGGCGTCGAACACCGGCCTGATCGGAATCTCGTCGTAGCGCACGCCCAGGCGCTTGACCATGTCGCGCGAATCGAGCCAACTGATGTCGGCGGTGTATTGCGAGGGCATCATCACCGCGCGCACCTTGTCCGTGCCGAGCGCATCGCAGGCGATCGCCAGCGTCAGCGCCGAGTCGATACCGCCGGACAAGCCGAGAATCGCGCCGGGAAAACCGTTCTTGCCGAGGTAATCGCGCACGCCAAGGCAAAGCGCGCGGTACACGGCGGCCTCCAAGGCCAGG
Organism: Betaproteobacteria bacterium; assembly: GCA_016234705.1. GTDB lineage: Bacteria > Pseudomonadota > Gammaproteobacteria > Burkholderiales > SG8-39 > 2-12-FULL-64-23. The sequence goes on from JACRAS010000209.1 coordinate 9,460, forward strand.
GCCGGCGCGCGGCTGCCGGGTTGCGGCACGCCGTCGATGATATCGACGTAGTCCAGCGCTTCCTCGAAAAACGGCAACTGGTGGGTCGGCTGTCCGCGCGCATCGAGCGCGAAGGAAGCGCCGTCGAACACGAGTTCGTCCTGGCCGCCGACCAAGTTCGCGTAAACGATGGCCAGCCCGGTCTCGGCGGCGCGGTTACGCGCCACGGCCAGACGCGAGGCATGCTGGCGGGTGTGATAAGGCGAAGCGTTCAACACCAGCAGCACCTGGGCTCCCGCGGCGCGCGCCATGCGCGGCGCATCGGCGCGCCACGCTTTGCTGTGGTGGCCTGCCGCGGCGCCATGCTGCCCGGCGCTGGCGCCGGCTTCGACCGGGCCTTGCTCGCCCCACAGGTCCTCGCAGATATTGAGCCCTAAGCGCACGCCGTTCACCTCGAACACCGCCGGCTCGCTGCCGGGTTCGAAATAGCGCTCCTCGTCGAACACCGTGTAATTGGGAAGATTGCGCTTGTGATAGGTCGCCGCGACCCTACCCTCCTGCAGCACCGAGGCGGCGTTATAGCGCCTGCCCTCGGCGAGCTGCGGATGGCCGACGATGACCTTGATCCCCGGCAGCGCCGCCGCGAGTTCATCCAAGGCGGCCGCGCAATCGCGGAAAAAGCCGTCGCGCAGCAGCAGGTCTTCCGGCGGATAGCCGCACAGGGACAGTTCGGGGGTAAGCAGCACCTCGGCGCCGGCGGCTTTGGCGCGAGTGGCGCAATCGAGAATTTTGGCGGCGTTGCCCGCGAGGTCGCCGAGCACGAAATTCATTTGCGCGACGGCGATTTTGACCGAATTGCCCATCGCCGAATTATACCGCTTGCAGCGCGCCGACCCTTCGCCAATAATCATCCGAAATTTGCGAGTCAATCGCGTCTGCAGCACCGGTTTAACGGTCCCGCCGCCTTGCCGCGCCAGATATCAGGAGCTTGGTAATTGCCCGAAATTCACGCACGCGTTCTCGATGATCTGTCCGGCGTCGGTGCCACCGACTGGAACCGTCTCGCGGGCGGCCAGCCGATGCTGTCGCATGAGTTCTTCCACGCCCTGCATCAGACCGGCTGCGCGGCTGCCGACAGCGGTTGGCTGCCGCAATTCCTGACGCTGTGGGACGAAACTGCGCAAAACGGCGGGAGTGGAGGCCCTCCCCCCAGGCTCAGGGCCGCGATGCCGCTTTATCTCAAGTCGCACTCCTATGGCGAATATGTGTTCGACTGGGCCTGGGCCGATGCCTATCAACGCCACGGCCTCGCGTATTACCCCAAGCTGCTGGCCGCCATCCCGTTCTCGCCCGTCTCCGGACCGCGCCTGCTGGCCGCCACCGACGTTGAGCGCGCGGCGCTGGTGCGTGCGGCGCTTGCCCTGGCGCAGAACGCCTCGTCGCTGCACGTCCTGTTCCCCGAGCCGCAGGAAGCCGCTCTGATGCAGGCTGCCGGCATGATGCTGCGCTCGAGCGTGCAATTCCACTGGAGCAATCCGGGTTACGGCTCATTCGACGACTTCCTCTCCCACCTGTCGCACGACAAACGCAAGAAAATCAGGCAGGAGCGGCGCAAGGTGCGCGATGCGGGCGTGAGCTTTCGGCGCCTGCGCGGCGACCAGATCAAGGAGAGCGACTGGGCCTTGTTCGCGCGCTGCTACGACCGCACCTACCGCGCGCACCGTTCCACGCCCTATCTCAACCTGGAATTCTTCCGGCGCCTGGGGCAAACGATGCCGCAGCACGTGCTGCTCATCGTCGCCGAACTCGAAGGCAAGCCCATCGCCAGCGCGTTCAATCTGTACTCGCAGCACACCTTATACGGCCGCTACTGGGGCGCGCTGCAATACCTGCCCTGCCTGCATTTCGAAACCTGCTACTACCAGGCGCTGGAATTCTGCATCGAACAGAACATCAAGGTGTTCGAAGGCGGCGCCCAAGGCGAGCACAAGCTCGCGCGCGGCTTCCTGCCGGTGAAAACGCTATCGGCGCACTGGCTCGCGCACCCCGAGTTTTCCGATGCGGTGGAGCGCTTCCTCGAGCGCGAACATCAGGGCATCGAGCGTTACGTGGACGAACTGAATGAACACAGCCCGTTCAAGATGGAGAATAATGAGCGAATCACAGGCCGGATAAATAACTAAGAGGCGGTTTCAGAATTACCGAAACGGCCCCTGAATCAGGGGAGCATGAAGGGAGATATCCCCTCATTTTGTGATGAGATGTGCGCGCCGATTCTGGCGGACGCCGAGAAACAGACGCGCGGAAGGCGGTAAGATAGTGGACTATTCGACATAGACTGCAGGTGTCTCAATGCGTTTGCAGGATAAAATCGCCGTCGTCAACATGACTTCGACGGCGGGCGCTGCATCTAAACCTTCACTTTTTCCGGACGGTCCCCATGAGCGACAAACGCATCACCCTTACCGATCTGCACCAACTGCGCCGCGACGGCAGCAAGATAGCCATGCTCACCGGCTACGATGCGAGCTTTGCCGCGCTGCTGGAGAACGCCGGCGTCGACAGCATCCTGGTGGGCGATTCGCTCGGCAATGTGCTGCAGGGGCACGACACCACCCTACCCGTCACCCTGGCCGACATGGTCTACCATGTGGGGTGCGTCGCGCGCGGCGCAAAACGCGCGTTCCTGATCGGTGATATGTCTTTCGGCAGCTATCAGGAAAATGCCGAGCGGGCTTTTCGCAGCGCCGCGCAACTCATGGCCGCCGGCGCGCACATGGTCAAGCTCGAGGGGGGCGCGACGTTCGCGCCGACTACCGAATTTCTGGTCCGGCGCGGCATCCCGGTGTGCGCGCATCTCGGCCTCACGCCGCAGTCGGTGCACCAGCTGGGCGGTTTTCGCGTCCAGGGCAAGACCGCGGCCGCGGCCAAGCAGTTGATCGAGGATGCGCTCGCGCTGGAGCGCTCGGGCGCCGGCCTGATCGTGCTCGAAGCGATCCCGGCCAAACTCGCCGCGGAGGTCACGGATAGCCTGTCGATACCGACGATAGGCATAGGCGCAGGACGAGACTGCTCCGGCCAAGTCCTGGTATTGCACGACCTTCTGGGCGTGTTCCCCGGCAAAAAGGCGAAGTTCGTGCGCAATTTCATGGACGGCGCGGCGAGCATCCAGCAGGCCGTGGAGAATTATGTGCGCGCGGTGAAGGACGGCTCCTTTCCCGGGCCGGAACACAGCTTCTAAACATGGCGTCTTAACTAATGCCGCCCATTGCCGGGCGTCCAGCGTGGCCGGTCGCCCCCGGTCTCTCGCCCCCGCGAAAGCCCTCCAAGATATGTCGCTACGTTTAGCATCCCGTTTGTAGCGCCGCACCCGGCAAGATACGGATTGTCGGCACATTCTCGTCGAGTTCGCGCGTCGCCGGACCGAAGTCTGTTCCGATACACACGGACATGGCGATCGCTCGTGAACGCGCCGACCGAGTCAGGCGTCGACCGAGTCAGTTGACATTCCCGCAGCTTAAACGTAAATTGAACGAGACCGACTGGTCAGTCATTTCATACCATACTCAGTACGCGCACGTGGCGGGGCGTTGGGTATCGAGGCGTTTGGACCCCAACATCGCCTGACAAATCGCCGTCGCTTGCGGCCTTCATCACCACGGAAAACGTGAAATGTCCAGACTAATGCCTGCCAACGAAGGATACGCCGATCAACGCTCGACATCGGTGGCCGAGAGGAGGACGGAACAGATCGCCAATGCGGCGGTGGACTTGTTCTCCAAACGCGGATACACGCGGACGACTATCGAGGATATCTCGAACGAGATTGGCGTCGGGAAAGGCCTGATATATCGCTATTTCGAGGACAAGAGAGATGTGCTCTTCCGCGCGTTATGCGCGGTTCTCGAAAAGTACAAGAAGGAGAACATCATCGCCCTTCTTGAACAGATGGGCCCCCTCGCGGCGCTGAAACGAGTGCTGACCATCAACTGCGCGATAGCCCAGGAACACGCGCAAGAGGTGCTGCTGGCGTACCGATCGACCAAGGACCTGATGTCGGAGCAGCGCCATCAGATCAAGGCGATCGAAACGGGGATCGTCGGGGAAATCCGGCAGTGCCTGGAGGCATGTATTCGTGAAGGACTGATGCACCCGTTCGACGCAAGGATAATGGCCTATCAGTACGTGATGTTCGGTCACACCTGGGCTCTGAAAAACTGGGCGTTCAGCAAGGACTTCACGGTGTCCGAATTCGTCGCGGAGGGAGAAAAGCTGCTCATCGTGCCGTTCCTCACTGGATCGGGTCGCAGGAAAATGAAGACTGCGGGCACCAGAGCGGCCGGGAAAAAGCGCCGCGCGCAGGCGCGCTGATGCGCAGGTGTTCCTGGAATCTCCCGTAGCCGGCGGCTCGGTGCCGGCGGCGTCGCGAGGAGGTCTCGCGCCGCCGCAGCCCGACCGTTCCCGGCTCGATGCCTGGCTTCAGACGCCGATCGTCGCCGAAGCCGGCGAGAGAATGCATGCGGTTTCGCGCTACCCCTCGCCGGCGCGAGGAGGTGCCGCCTGCGCCGCGCAGGTGATGATTCGCTCGGCCTCCAGCCGCGCCAGTTCTGCCGCGGTCAGTCCCAGGCGTTCGACCAGCACTTCGCGCGTGTGCTCGCCTAGGAGCGGCGGCGCGCGGCGGTACTCGACAGGCGTCGCGGAGAAGCGCATCGGATTGGCCACGCCGGCCGCCATGACGCCCAGAGCGTGCGGCAACTCGAGCTTGCTCCCAAGGTGCTTGGCCTGGGGATGGGCGATCGCCTGCGCATAGTCGTTGATCGGCCCCGCGGGCACGCCGACTTTGGAGAAGATCTCTTCCCAGTCGGTCCGCGGGCGGGTGCGCAGCACGGCGGAAAAAAGCGCGTGCAGCTCTGCCTGGTGCTCCATCCGGGCTGCGTTGTCGCGAAAGCGCTGATCCGATTTCCATTCCGGTTTGGCGAGCGCCCCGCAAAGCGCCTCGAACTGCGACTGATTCGCGCTCGCCACGATCATCTGGCCGTCGAGGCAGGGGTATACGCCGTACGGCGTGATGTTGGGCGAGGCGTTGCCGCTGCGCTTGGGCACCTTGCCGCTGTTGAAGTAGTTCGACAAAATCCCCGAACTCATCGCGAGCGCCGCGCCGAACAGCGATACGTCGATGTGCTGCCCTTCGGCGCTGGTGTCGCGATGATGCAGCGCCGCCAGGATCGAGACCGTGGCGTACATGCCGGTAAACAGATCGACGATGGGCAAGCCGAAGCGCTGCGGCCCGCCGCCCGGCAGGTCGTCGCGTTCTCCGGTAACGCTCATGAGCCCGGCCATACCCTGGAAAAGATAGTCGTAGCCCGGTTGCTTCGCGCACGGCCCGTCCTGCCCGAAGCCGGTGATCGAGCAATAGATGAGGCGCGGATTGATCTTCGACAGCGACGCATAGTCGAGGCCGTAGCGCGCAAGGTCGCCGACCTTGAAGTTCTCCACGCATATGTCGGACTGCCCGGCGAGCCTGTGTATGAGCCGCTGCCCCTCTGGTTTCGATATGTCTATGGCCACCGAACGCTTGTTGCGGTTGGCGGACAGGAAGTATGCCGACTCGCGCGTCGGCGTTCCGTCGGCGTCGGCCAGCCACGGCGGCCCCCAGTGACGCGATTCGTCGCCGCAATCCGGGCGCTCGATCTTGATCACGTCCGCGCCCAGGTCGCCGAGATTCTGCACGCACCATGGCCCGGCAAGCACACGCGACAGGTCGAGGATGCGTATGCCCTGCAGGGGTCCCGGCATGATGTGTTCTCCTTGATCTATTTCGGCTCGTCGAACCGGTCCCAATCGTACTCGAAGCGCTTGTTTCCTGCCGATTGGCGATGACGACGCGGTCGGCAATGCCGGCGCGAGCGAACTCCTCGGACAGGATGCGCAGTTTCAGGACCTCGCATTGCGCGCAGAATCCGCCGTACTTCTTCAGGACGCTGCGGGCGACATAGCCGCGCTCGAGCAGCAACTGTTGCCAAGCCTGCCCGCTGTGCGCTGTTGAGGCGCACGTCGCGTTCACTCGGCGCCTGGTCCCCGTGCTGTGCAAGGAAGGCCCGCACTTCCTGCTTGAACGTTTCGTGTTCGGGACTTAACTCGAGATCCATCTATCGATTCGCCGCTGGTGCGGGCAACGGGGCTCGGAGGGGATCCCCTCATCTCGAAACAAACCTCCGGCGTCATGACCTGCTCCTTGTTTGCCAATCCCCTGCGCGCTCACTGCGCCTGAATGCCCGCCGCCTTGATGGCCCGGCCCCAGCGTTCCGTGTCCCGAGTCTGCAGTTCCAGCAGCGCCTGCGGCGAACCGGGATAGCCAAGCAGCCCGCGCCTCGCCAGGTATTCCTTGCCCGCCTCCGATTCCATCGCCCGGTTGATCAGGTCGCTCAAGGTCTTCACTACCACGGGCGGCGTGGCCGCAGGCACCCAGACCGCAAGCCAGGAAAAGAAGTCGTACTCGGGGAAACCCGACTCGGCAATAGTCGGAATCTCCGGTGCTGCCGCGAGGCGCTGGTTCAGCGTTACCCCGAGCGCCACCACCCGCCCGGCTCGAACCTGCGTCAGGCCGGTGGCGATATCCGCGATGTAGAAGTGCACCTGACCGCCGAGCAGATCGGTCATGGCCTGTGGACTCGACTTGTAGTTGACGTTCAGCGCGTCGAATCCCGCCAGGAGCTTGAGCTGTTCGACGCTGACGCGGCTCGCGACCGCCGCGCTGGCGTAATTGAGCTTGCCCGGATTCGCCTTGGCGAAGGCGATAAAATCCTTGAGGTTCCGCGCCGGCACCTTGTCCGGATTGGCGATCAAAATATAGGGCACGCGCGCGAAAGTGGTGACCGGCGCAAAGTCCTTGTACGGATCGTAGTTCAAGGTCTTGTACAGATGGATGTTCGCGGCATGCGTCGAATTGCCGGCGACGAACGCCGTATATCCGTCCGCCGGCGCGTGCGCCACCATCTCCGCCGCCAGGTTGGCATCTGCGCCGGGCTTGTTTTCGACCAGCACGGTCTGTCCGGTGGCCTCGCGGATCTTGTCGGCGAAAAAGCGCGTGGTACCGTCGGTCGCCGAACCGGCGGCGTAGCCGACGACGAACTTGATCGGCTTCGCAGGCCATGCCTCGCCGTGCGCGGAAAACGATCCGAGCAACCCGATCGTCGCGACCAGCGCTACGACAAACCTCCATCTCCTTGGTGCCATGGTCTCCTCCCTGTATTCACGTGATCAGCCCGCGTGGAATGCGCAGCGGCATGTCAAGCAGCGATGCCTATGGTTTTCGCGTTCATGAATTGCCGTCCCGTTCGACCGCCGCGGTAGCCGTGATGCGTATCAGCAGACGACCGGCCGTCACCTGTTCGCCCGTCACGCACAGCACTTCGGCCACCGCGCCCTCGATGCGCGCGATCAACGCGTGCTCCATCTTCATCGATTCGAGCACGACCAGGGTGTCGCCTTTCTCCACCGTATTGCCGGTCTTGGCCGCGAGCAGCACCACCCGGCCGGAGAGCGGCGCGTGCACTGCGCCGCCGTCTCCGGTCTCGGCGCTGCCGCCGGCGCCGCGCACATGCAGCGCCTCGCGGAACAGGAACTGTTCTCCCTCGTAGTGCAGCCACAAACCGGCGTCGCCGGCACGCGCGTAGCGGAAGCGATGCCGCACGTCCCCGGATTCGAAAGCAAGGGCGCTGCCGCTCTGCGCCGAGTGCAGCGCGACGAGCGTTTGCGCCGCGGACTCCGCGGACTGCGGCGCGATCTCGACCGCGCCGTCGCGGCGGACGAGCACGCGCAACTCGTGCGCGATGCCGCTGCCCGCTTCATCGAGCCGCACGCGGCTGCCGAGCCCCTGCGCATTGGTCCAGCCGCGCCCTCCGGCCGCTCCGGTGAAAAGCATCGCCGCGGCGCCGACCGTGGCGGGCGGCGCCTCGCGGCGGCGCGCTTCGGGCGGGAAATTGCTCGCGATGAATGAGGTGGTCGCCCGACCGGCGGCGAACTGGGGATGGCGCAGGCAGTCGCGCAGGAAGCCGAGGTTATGGCGCACGCCGAGCAGCACGGTGCGCTCGCAGGCCGAGACGAGCCTGGCCACGCACTCCGCGCGCGTGCTTGCGTGCGCGATCAGCTTGCCCAGCATCGAGTCGTAGTACGGGGAGATGGAAAGCCCGGCCGCCAGCGCGGCATCGATGCGCACTCCCTCGGCCGGTTCCCAAAGAAGTATCTCGCCGGCCTGCGGCAGGAATTCTTGCGCCGCATCTTCCGCGCACAGCCGCACTTCCATCGCATGCCCCCGCGACGCCACCTCGTGTTGCGCCAGCGGCAGCGCCTCTCCGGCCGCCACCCGCAACTGCCATTCGACCAGATCGAGCCCGGTCGTCAGTTCGGTCACGCCGTGCTCCACCTGCAGGCGGGTGTTCATTTCCATGAAGTAGAACTCGCCTTGCGGCGCAAGCAGGAATTCCAGCGTGCCGGCGCTGCGATAGGCGATCGCGCGCGCCGCGGCGACCGCCGCGGCGCCCATCCTGTCGCGCAACTCCGGGGTCACCGCGGGCGAGGGAGTCTCTTCGATCAACTTCTGATGCCGGCGCTGCACCGAGCAGTCACGCTCGCCGAGATGGATGGCGTTGCCGTGCGCATCGGCGAACACCTGCACCTCGATGTGGCGGGCGTCGCCGATGGCGCGCTCGAGGATCAACTGCGGCGAACCGAAGGCCGCCTGCGCTTCGGAGCGCGCCGACTGCAGCGCCGCGGCCAGTCCGGCGGGCTCGCTCACCAGGCGCATGCCGCGCCCGCCTCCGCCCGCCGCCGACTTCACCATCAACGGATAGCCGATCGCCTTCGCCGCACGCACCAATGTGGCGTCATCCTGCCCCTCCCCCTGATACCCGGGAATGCACGGCACGCCTGCCGCGATCATGCGCTCCTTGGCCGCGGCCTTGTTGCCCATCAGGCGGATCGCGTCGGACGGGGGGCCGACGAAGACCAGGCCTGCTGCCTCGACCGCGGCGGCAAAGTCCGCGTTCTCCCCCAGAAAGCCGTAGCCCGGATGGATCGCCCCGGCGCCGGTCGCCGCGGCTGCGGCGAGCAGCCGCTCGATGGCGAGGTAGGACTCGCGCGGCGCCGGGTCGCCGAGGCAGTACGCGCGCTCTGCGAACTCGACATGCGGACTGTCGCGATCGGCTTCCGAATAGACGGCCACCGTGCGCAGCCCGAGCCGGCGCGCGCTGCGCATGATGCGTAGCGCGATCTCGCCGCGGTTGGCGACCAGCAGGGTGTCGAACGGTCTGACGCAAAGGGTCACGGCGGCATCGAAGTTCAAGGCTTGGGCAGTATGCCCATGTGCTTGCAGATGATCTGCAGCATGATCTCGTCGGCGCCGCCGCCGATCGAGATCAGGCGCAGATCGCGGAAGGAGCGCGAAACCGGGTTTTCCAGCGTGAACCCCATGCCGCCCCAGTACTGCAGGCAGGAGTCGGTCACCTCGCGGCACAGGCGCCCGATCTTGAGCTTCGCCATCGAAGCGAGTTCGGTCATGTCTTCGCCCGCGATGTGCACGTCGGCTGCGCGATAGACGAGGGAGCGCAGCAGCTCGATCTCGGTCTTCAGCTCGGCCAGGCGGAAATGCACCACCTGGTTGTCGAGAATCGGCTTGCCGAAGGCGATGCGGTTGCGCGTGTATTCGATGGTGTCGTTGATCACGTCGGTCAGCGTGGTGATGCGGCGGGCCGCCGCGGACAGCCGCTCTTCCTGGAACTGCATCATCTGGTAGGTGAAGCCCATCCCTTCCTCGCCGATGCGGTTGCGCTGCGGCACCCGCACTTCGTCCAGGAAAATCTGCGCGGTGTCGGAGGACCACATGCCGATCTTGTCGATCTTCTGCACGCTTACGCCGCGCGCGCGTTTGCCGTTCTCCTTGAGGGGCACGCAGACCAGCGACTTGTTGCGGTGCGGCGCGCCTTCGGACGTATTCACCAGCAGACAGATCCAGTCGGCCTGCGTGCCGTTGGTGATCCACATCTTGGAGCCGCTGATGACGTAGTCGCCGCCGTCCTTGCGCGCGCGCGTCTTCACCGACGCGACGTCCGACCCCGCTCCCGCCTCCGACACGCCTATGGACACGACGGACTCGCCCGAGATCGCCGGCACCAGGAACTGGCGGCGCAGTTCGTCCGAGCCGAAACGGGCGAGCGCCGGCGTCGCCATCTCGGTTTGCACTGCGATCGCCATGCACACGCCTTGCGTGCGGATGCCGCCGATCGCCTCGCAGTAGGCGATCTCGTACGAATAATCGAGGCCGAGGCCGCCGTACTCGGTCGATTTGTTTACGCCCAGATAACCGAGCGCGCCCATCTTGCGGAACAGCTCATGCGCGGGAAAAATCCCCGCCGTTTCCCATTCCTGCACATGCGGGTTGATCTCCTTGGCGATGAACTGCCTGAGGCTGTCCTGCAGGGCGATGTGTTCGCTGGTGAAGTGCATGCGGTTCTCCGATGAACGTTCTAAAAGCGCGCCACGCCGTACTGAACCGGCCGGACCGTGCGCGCGTCGCCTTCGCGGCAGGTGGCGAGCGCGAGCGCGAGCACGGTGCGGGTGTCGCGCGGATCGATAAGGCCGTCGTCCAGCAACAGGCTGCTGGTGTGAATGGCGCCCGACTGCCACTCGAAATTTTCCACAATGGCGCGTTTCTCGTTCTCCAGCGCCTCCGCATCAAGCGGCTTGCCGCGCCGTTTGGCGCCGGCTTCGGCGACAATCGCCATGGTGGTCGCCGCCTGCTCTCCGCCCATCACCGCAGACTTGGCATTGGGCCAGGAGAACACGAAGCGCGGCCCGAAGGCGCGTCCGCACATGCCGTAATTGCCGGCTCCGTAGGACGCGCCGCACATGACGGTGATCTGCGCGACGCGCGCATTCGTGAGCGCCTGGATCATTTTCGAGCCGTGCTTGATCATGCCGGCCTCCTCGGAGGCCCGCCCGACGATGAAGCCGGTGGTGTTCTGCAGATAGACGATGGGCGTGCCCGCCTGGTCGCACAGTTGGATGAACTGCGCCGCCTTGGTCGCGCCCTGCGGGTCGAGCGGGCCGTTGTTGGTGATGAAGCCGGTGGCATGGCCTTCGATGAATCCGGTGGCGCACACCGTTGCCCGGCCGTAGGCCGGCCGGAATTCGTCGAACGCGGACGCATCGGCGATGCGCGCAATCACCTCGCGCATGTCGACCGGCTTCCTGCTGTCGAGCGGCATGACCCCCGCAATCTCGTCCGGGTCGTGGCACGGAGCCGCGTGTGCGCGTGTTGCGCCGGCGGCAGACGCGCGGTTCCAGTCGAGTCCGCTGACGATGTCGCGCGCCATGCCGATCGCTTCCGCATCGCTCGCGGCGACGAAATCGGCGAGGCCGGACACCGTTGCATGCATGTCGGCGCCGCCGAGTTCTTCTTCATTCGAGATTTCACCCGTTGCCGCCTTGAGCAGGGGCGGGCCGGCGAGGAAGGCAAGGGCGCGGCCGCGCACCATCACCACGTAATCGGACAGGCCGGGCAGGTAGGCGCCGCCCGCCGTGGACGAACCGTGGACCACCGCGATCACGGGCAGGCCGGCCGCCGACAGGCGGGCGAGGTTGCGGAACATTCCTCCGCCGATGATGAAACGCTCCACGCGGTAGCTGCGCAGGTTTGCGCCGGCGCTTTCGACCAGCTGAATGAACGGCAGGCGGTTCTCGAGCGCGATCTCCTGGCAGCGCATCACCTTGCGGCCGGTGAGATGCTGCATGGCGCCGGCGTTGATGCCCGAATCGTTCACCACCACCATGACCCGCGCCCCGCAGACGAAGCCGATGCCGGCTATGACCGCACTGCCCGGCACGCTCGAGGCGGGATCCGGATTTTCGATACCGCAATAGCCGGCCAGGCCCATCAGTTCGAGAAAGGGCGCTCCCCGGTCGAGCAGGCGCGCAAGCCGCTCGCGCGGCAACAACTGCCCGCGTTTGGCGAAGCGCAAGGCGGATTTCTCCGAGGCCTGCACCGCGCGCTGCTCAAGCGCGCGAACCGTCTGCGTGAGATCGATCATGGCGGCGCGGTTGGCCCGGAAACTCTCAGCACTGGCGTCGACCGTGGATTCGAATGCCCGCATGTCCGATTCGGAAAAAGTTGTTGCGCAGATCGCCGGAGCTTGCCAAATATTAAAGCGTATGTATTAATATGTCAATGCAAATCGACCAGTCTGCCGCCTGCGCGACCCTTACTGGCTCGCCGCCGGTCGCGCGATTTGATGCGTGAATGGAATCAATCGCGGTGACGAGCCGTATTGCATTGTGCCAAGTTGGTATTTTTAACTACTTTTACGGGAGATGGAACAATCATGGCTAATAGCCTTCAGGACAAAGTCGTTGTGGTTACCGGCGCAGGGCGCGGCATCGGCCGCGAAATCGCGATCCTCGCGGCGCGCGAAGGCGCAAAGGTGGTGGTAAACGATCTGGGCGCGGGCGCGGACGGCGAAGGCAACAAGGATGCCTCGCCCGCCGAGGAAGTGGTCGCGGCCATCCGCAAGGAAGGCGGCGTCGCCGTCGTCAACACCGACAGCGTCGCCGAGTCCTCGGGTGCGGTGAACATCATCAAGACCGCGGTGGACAATTTCGGCCGCATCGACAGCGTGATCAACAACGCGGGCATATTGCGCGACCGCATTTTCCACAAGATGAGCGTGGTCGACTTCGAGCTGGTGATCAAGGTTCACCTGATGGGAACGTTCTACGTCTCGCGCGCGGCGGCGAATTATTTCCGCGACCAGGAAAGCGGCAGTTACGTGCATTTCACCTCCACTGCGGGCCTGATCGGCAACTTCGGCCAGGCCAACTATATGGCCGCCAAACTGGGTATCATCGGCCTGTCGAAATCGATCGCCCTGGACCTGGGCCGCTACAACGTGCGCTCCAACTGCGTCTCGCCCTTCGCCTGGAGCCGGCTGATCGGCACCATCCCCACGGAGACCGACGCCGAAAAAGAGCGCGTCGCGCGCATCAAGGCGATGGGGCCTGAAAAAATCGCGCCGCTGACGGTGTTTCTGGCGAGCGACCTCGCGAAAGGCGTGACCGGGCAGATTTTCGGCGCGCGCATGAACGAGATTTTTCTATTCAGCCAGTCGCGCCCGATTCGCTCCGTGCACCGCAGCGAAGGCTGGACCCCGCAGAGCATTGCCGCGCACGCGCTGCCGGCGATGAAGAATTCGTTTTATCCGCTCGAACGCTCGGCTGACGTTTTCTGCTGGGATCCAATTTAGTCTCTTATAAGTCAGGAGTTGACAAAAATGGCGAAGACTTGGATAAATGGAGACAGCGTATTCGCGGGGGAATTTACGCCCCGAAGGTCTCGATCCCCCTTGAGGGGAAAGTCCCCTTGGGGGACAAGGGGGGGCGCGCCCCCCTTGTTCGTGGGATAAAGGCTTTTCCCCTGCCGGAGATACTTCGTTTGGTTCCGGCTTGTCCGGCTTAGGTTTACGCTGCGCCAAAAGCTTTTCCGGGAGCTATGCAGACAGCGCGATCAGGATATGATTCTGTCAATGCAAAGCCGCCAGTCCGAACGGAATCTTGTGCCAAAATCGCGTCACCACGCGCCGCCCGCCGCGGGCGTCCGCCCGGCGCGCTCCGAGCGAACGCGCCTCGAACTTCTGCTGGCGGCCGAAAAACTGTTGGCGCTGCACGGACTGAGAGGCGTTTCGCTGCGCCAGGTGGTTGCGGCGACGCAGCAACGCAACATTTCCACCGTTCACTACCACTTCGGCTCGCGCGAAGCTTTGGTCTACGCGATTTGCGACTTTCGCATGCCGGCGATAGAGGAAGCGCGCGCTGCGCGCATCGCGCGCTTCATCGAAAGTCCGCCGGCGCGCGCGGAACGCGTGCGCGAACTCGTCCACATCCTGGTCGAGCCCACCGCCCAGCCGGTCGTGGCGAGCCGTGGACGCAGCCATTTTCGCCGCCTGCTCGCTCACAGCTTCGTGAGCGATGGAATGGACCTGCGTGGCTACATCGCCGGAAGGTATGATCTCGGCATCCAGCAGACGGCAGACCTGATGCGGCAGGAACTCCCGCATCTGTCGCGAGCGACGTTCGGCACCCGCTGGGCGCTGCTCATCCGCTCGATGACCTATCTGCTCGCCAACCTGGAGACGCGGGCGGAACTCCTGTCCTGGCGCAAGGCGAAGAAAATGCTGGATGGTGAAATCGACGCGATGGCGACCGCGTTCGCGGGATTTTTCGCCGCGCCGGATGGCTGCAACAAGGACGCACGCCGGCGCTCAAGGGCGCCGGCAACGCGCAAACCAACGAAACGATAAAGATAACCCGACCATGGTATCCATCGAACCGATGCAAGGCGAGCTTCGACCGCGCTGCTCTCGCCGAATGGTACGGCGTCGTCCTAAAAGCCCGTTGCGAAATGAATTTTGCAACGAGCCGATCTAGGGGAGCGTGAGGAGAGGTATCCCCTCAATCAGATCACCCGGCGTGCCCGCAACGCGGCGATGTCTTCGGGGCTGTAGCCGATTTCAGTCATGACTTCGTCGGTATGCTCGCCCAGCGTCGGGGGCCGGCGCGTGATGCGCCCCGGAGTTTCAGACAGGAGCACGGGGGTGCCCACCACCGGCGCGGCTTTGGGCAGTCCGGGATAGTCCACCGGGTTCAGGATGCCCATCGCCTGCACATGGGGATTGTCGTGGGCCTGCTGTGGCGACAGTACCGGCCCGGCGGGAACCCGCGCCTGTTCCAGCGCCAGAAGCGCTTCCGCCGTAGTGCGCTCCGCGCACCAGGCGCCGGCGCGGGCGCTGATGAGTTCACCGTTGCGGCCCCGCTCGGCATCGGTGGCAAAGCGGGCATCGCCGATCCAGGCGTCCGCTCCCACCAGCCGCGCCCAGCGCTCGAACAGGGGCTGACCCAGCACCTGGATGATGATGGCGCCATCGCGGGTCTTGAAGATATCGGCCGGCGCGGCAACTTGTGACCGGTTGCCAGTGCCGACGCGATCCACACCCAGCAGTATCTGTTCGATCATCACGCCATTGGCATAGGCGAGCGCGGTGCGCAGCAGCGCGCCCTCGACGATCTGACCGTGGCCGGTCCGCTGGCGCGCGATCAGCGCCGCCAGGGTACCGAGCGCTGCCGAGGTGGCGGTGCCGTAATCGGCATAGGGTGCATAGGATTTCATCGGCTGCCCGGGGAAGCCGCCGATATAGGTCGCCCCCGACATGACTTGGGCGATGCCGTCGAACCCCACCCGCTCGCTGTAGGGACCGACCGACCCGAAGGTCGAGACCATGGTCAGAATGATGTCTTCCTTGATGGCTTTGAGCGACGCGTAATCGATGCCCATTTCCACCAGCGTCGGGTGCGTGAGACTGGCCACCACCACGTCGGCGGTACGGACCAGGCGTTTCACCACCTCCCGGCCTTCTGGCTTGGTTGGATTGAGCGTCATGCCGCGCTTGTTGCAATTCATCTGGAAAAACAGCGCGCCCTGCCCGTCTTCGGTGACCGGCGTGGTATAGCGATCTTCGCTGCCATCCAGCTTTTCGATGCGGATAACGTCAGCGCCGAAGTGCGCGAGCAGTTCGGCGCAGTAGGGTCCGGCGATGTAGCGCCCGAAATCCAGTACCCGTATGCCTTCCAATACAGACGTCATGACGCACCATCCTGCAATGTCAGAAACGGATTATAAGACGTCGGAACCGGAACCAATGCAACCAAACCGGAGCCCGTGGCTAGACTTCTTTGACAGATGGCTCGAGGCCGCAGATAATGAACAGTCAGTCATTATGGGTCTGGGTGCGGTCAACCCGGCTGGCCGCGGGGTGTCGCGCGCGTCCGTCCGGACGGTGCCTTCGGCGCAAGGCAATAAGCGGCTGGTTTGTCGGTAACGGGAGAGGAGCGCTGTCTGATGGCCCCGACACTCAAGGAGATCGTAGGACGTTTACGGGTCGTTGTTCGACGACGTACCGGTCAGCGGCGACCCGCTCGACCAGTTGTCCAAGGCTTTCCTGCACCGCTCGACCCAGACCTCGTCCAAGTACGACGAGCACAAGAAAGACAAGGGCAAGTATCTGCTCGATTCGATCAAGCTCAATGCCGGCGAAGGCGTGATCTTCGCCGCGCCCTCCTTCTGCGACCCGGCGCTGTTCGAGCGGCCGATGCTGCAGTCGGTGCTGACCCGGCACAAGATTCCCTACACGGCGTTCAAGTACGCCGAGAACACCGGGCAGATGGCGCCCATCCGCGAGCAGGCCGGAACTTTTGCCGATTCGATCAAACTCTGGAGTGCGGCATGAGCCCCGCAGCAGAGGCCCCGCGCGTGCGCGGGGATGCGACCAGGCGAATGCCGCAAAGTGACCCACAGTCCACTACCGAAAGCCGTACAACCGCCAAGGAGACCACCGCATGAGCACGTCTGTACAGATGACGCCGCCGCAAACCTCGAAAAAGCCGGCTCCGCCGGTGCAGAAAGAGCATGCAATGCTGCTGCAAAAGGAAATGATCGCCCGCAACTATCACGAACTCGCCAGCGCGCGCGAGCGCGGCAAGAAGGTCTCTGCCACCTTCATCGGCGGCAACCTGAACGAACTGCTGATGTGCTTCGACTTCGCCCGC
>JACRAS010000207.1 GCA_016234705.1 Betaproteobacteria bacterium
AACCTGGGCTTTTGGAGCGAGGAAGAACAAGAGGAAGCCAACCTGGCCGTCCAGGGCCGCTACTACGAGACCGGCGAGAAGCAGCTCCGCCAGCGCAAGAAGATCTAAGGAAGCTCTGCACGGGTGACCGAAACGGATTGACGTGTTCGACCTCGCGCCCGAGACCGGAACCATGCGCATCCGCTCGCTGCACCCCGGCGTCAGCGTCGACGAGGTGCAGGCCAAGACCGGCTTCGAGGTCATCGTCCCCGCGCGGGTCGCGCTGACCGAAGCACCCTCGGCACGGGAGCTCGCGCTGCTGCGAACCCAGGTCGATCCGGACGGGCTGCTGGGGACGCTGCGCATCACGCGCTGAAACGCGGCGGCGCGCAGCACCGTGACCATGCGCCGCGAGACCACCATGCAGCCCTAGATGGCGTCGCCGCCTGGCACGCCGAACGCTGGTCACCATCCGCGGCGTCGGGTGCGGGCCAAGGTACTTGCCATTTGCCCGCCACGTGTTTACGCGTGAGCTGGTCCGCAATCCTGTCCACTCCTCGCAAAAAGTGTCTCGCGGGGTTCAGGCGCCGGAAACTTTCTTGGGCAGGAACGCGATCGTCTCGGTGAAGTCGGCGATGGTCTCGCCGCGCTGGTTGATGACGAGGTGGCGCAGGTCCATCAGGGTGTAGCCGCTCGAGGTGGTTGGGCGCAGCCATGCTTCGCCCTCGACATGGATCGTGTCGCCGGGGAACAGTGCGCCGCGCAGCCGTGCTTCGACACCGGTCATGCCGCCGAACGGACCGGCGTCGCGGCCGTCGAGCACCGCATCGATGATGCCGGCCACCTGGGGCGCCAGCAGACCCATGCCGAGCGAGATGATCATCGGGCCGGGCGCGAAGCGGTCGCGGTGCTCACCCGCCATGTGATCGCGGATGTACTCCATGTCGATGAAGAAGGGCTCGTGCAGACCGATGACGTTGACGAAGCTGACGATGTCGGTCTCGGTGATGGTGCGCCGGTGCGTCTTGAAGC
Organism: Betaproteobacteria bacterium; assembly: GCA_016234705.1. Classification (GTDB taxonomy): domain Bacteria; phylum Pseudomonadota; class Gammaproteobacteria; order Burkholderiales; family SG8-39; genus 2-12-FULL-64-23. Next base: position 1,012 of record JACRAS010000207.1, read on the forward strand.
GATGCACCTCGTTGCCGTGGGCCGGATGGGTCATGTTGTCGTCTCCTCCATGGTTTGGTGTTGATGAAAATCGTCCGCTGCGGACAATCCCGCTGTCCCGCCGGCCTGGATGCCCGGTACAATCGAGCCCGCACCCCGCGCCAACTCGGAGAACAACATATGCGCCCTGCACCCTCGCTTAGCGGCCGGATCGCCCTTGTCACCGGCGCCACGGCCTACATCGGCCGTGCCGTCGCCGTCGAACTGGCGCGGCGCGGCGCGCGGGTGGTGGTCAACGGCCGCGATCGCGCGGCCGGCGAAGCGGTAGTGGCCGAGATCGCGGCGAACGGCTGCGGCGCCGAGTTCGAGCAAGCCGACCTCGCCGACGCCGGCGCGGTGCGCGCCATGGTCGGCCGTGTCGCCGAGCGACACGGCCGCCTCGATATCCTGGTGGCCAGCGGCGCCGGCGCGAGCGCCGATTCGCCATCTTTCCGCCTGTTCATGGAGATGGGCGGCGCCGATTTCGAGAACACCATCCGCGCCCACTGGCTCACGCGCGCGTTTGCGATCCAGGCTGCCGCTGCGGTGATGGGCCGCCATCGCCACGGCAAGATCGTCGCCATCGGTACTGACGCGGGCCGCGTGGCGACGGTCGGCGAATCCTTCATCGGCGGCGCCACCGGCGGCATGATGCAAATGTGTCGCGTACTGGCGCGTGAGCTGGGGCGCGACGGCATCCGCGTCAACGCGGTGGCGATGAGCTACGTCTGGGACGCCAAGCCGCGCTGGGGTCCGGGCTCGCCGGCGCTCGAAGGCGGCCACGGCAAGGGCATGATCGAGAACCTGCGCAAACGCATGTTGTTCCCGGTGCGCTGCCAGGACATCGCCAACGCCGCGGCGTTCTTTGCCGGCCCCGAGTCCGATGCCATCACCGGCCAGACGCTGAGCGTCAACGGCGGTTTGAGCACGCCGGGCTGACCTGAGGTCAAGGCCGGCCATGCTCGGCCTCGACCGCATCGCGGTCCGCCAGGAAGCCGCCGGTGACGATCACGGTCCGGCGCGCGAAGAGTCCCGCGCGGAACACGGATTGATCAACAGGCCGATTCATAGCGTCCGCTCCTCCGAGGGGTGTCATGCGCCGAGCATGAAGTTGCAATGGCCGAGCGCGATCGGCTTGTCGGGACTCGACTGCCAGGCCTCGATGCGCAGGTTGGCCACGCGCCGCCCCTGCTTGACCATCACCACGTTGGCATAGGTGTCTCGCGCCAGGCCGGTACGCAGGAAGTCGATGTTGAAGTCGATCGTCTTCGGCAGGGTCTGGGTGTCGATTTGCCAAAGGAGATAGAACATGCCCGCACACTCCATGAAGCCGCCGGTCGCGCCGCCGTGCAAGGCGGGCAGGACAGGGTTGCCGATCAGCTTCTGATGGAAAGGCAGGATGCAGGTGAACTCTTCACCCTTGATGTCGATGCGCAGATTCAGGAAGCGTGCGTACGGAACCGACTGCACCAGCGGGCCCCAGTCGTTGGATGCCCTGCAACTGGTCGAAATATCGGCGAACTTCATCGCGCAACCCCTTCGTCGCGGATCAGCGTGGGCCCGTCGGTGAACATGAAGATGCCCACCGCGGTGGCTATCGGGTCATCCGCCGACTCGTGATAGGCGCAGCCTCGGACGAAAGCCAGATCCGCCGTCATCTTGTAGCAAACCGCACCGCCCAGCACGGCTTTGTCGGGGGTGGCCGGCTTGAGATAGTCGATGCGCAGGTCCAGCGTCGCCATCAGCCGCACCTGGGACATCTTCACGAAGATCGAGAACCCGAAGGCAGCATCAAGCAAGGCCGTGATGACACCGCCGTGCAGCACGCGCGTGTTCGGGTCGCCAACCAGATTGCGCGCGTATTCTACCTTCAACACGCACCAGTCCGGCCGCACCGAATGAGGCTGCAGCCCGAGCTCCCGGTTGTAGGGGGAAACATACTCGGACTTGTCCCAGAACTGGGCGAACTCCTCCAGGCTCATGGCTGGCGCCATCAACACCTCGTCGCAGTCAAACCTGAACCGCCGGCCGCGCCGAACGGCGACGAAGCGCTCATGTTCATAGCCGCTTGGCCACTTCTTCGAGCATCACCTCGGTGGCGCCGCCGCCGATGGCCTCGACCCGCGCATCGCGCACCATGCGCTCTATCGCGGTTTCGCGCATGTAGCCGAAGCCGCCGTGGAACTGCTGGCAGTCGTACAGCACCTCGTTGACGAGTTCGCCGCACAATGCCTTCACCATCGACACTTCCTTCACGCAGTCGCGGCCCTGGGCGTCCAGCCAGGCGGCGTGGTAGACGAGCTGTCGTGCCGCCTCGACCTCGGCGGCGCGCATCGCCAGGCGCTGGCGGATGGCCTGCTTGTCCCACAGCGTGGCGCCGAAGGCGCGGCGCTGGCGCACGTAGGCCAGCGTCAGTTCGATCGCGCGCGCCGCCTCGCCCATCGCCGCCGCGCCGATCACCATGCGCTCGTTCTGGAAGTTGCGCATGATCTGGTAGAAACCCTTGTTCTCCTGTCCCAGCAGGTTCTCGGCCGGGATGCGACAGTTCTCGAACACCAGCTCGGCGGTGTCGCTGCACAGCCAGCCGCTTTTCTTCAGCGCGCGCCCGACGCGGAACCCCGGCGTGCCCTTCTCGACGATGAAGATCGAGATGCCGCGCGAGCCCTTGGCCGCCGGGTCGGTCTTGGCGCCGACGAAATAGAGGTCGCCATGCACGCCGTTGGTGATGAACATCTTGCTGCCGTCGAGCACCCAGCGCTCGCCGTCGCGTACGGCGCGGGTGCGGATGCCGGCCACGTCCGAGCCGGCGTCGGGCTCGGTGACGGCGATCGCGCAGATCTTCTCGCCGCGCGTGATCGCGGGCAGGTAGCGCGCGAGCTGCGCGGGGGTGCCGAAGTTCGCCAGGTGGGGCGAGGCCATGTCGGTGTGTACCATCACCGTCGCCGCGAAGCCGCCGTAGGTCGAGCGGCCGAGTTCTTCGGCGAGGATTACGCTGTACACCGTGTCAAGATCGGAGCCGCCGTACTCCTCGGCGTAGCGAATGCCCAGAAAGCCCAGTTCGCCCATCTGGCGCAGCAGCGCGCGCGGCACCATGCCCGCCTCTTCCCACGGCGCTGCGTGAGGGACCACCTCCTGACCAACGAATCGGCGCAGGTTGTCGCGGAACTGCCGGTGTTGCTCATCGAAGTAGATCGCTTCGTTCATTGTTTCTCCTTGGACTGCATCACCACCAACACCGCGCCAGCGCGCAGCGCGTCGCCCTCGCGCCAGCGCGACCCGGTGACCCGGCCCGCCGCGGGTGCGCTCAGCGTGTGCCGAGACGGCGCGTTGCGCCCGGCCTCACCCAAGACCTTGTGGATCCGCTGCATGTCATGCGTCCAGGCTAGAAGCGGAAGATGCCGAACGGCGTCGGTTTGGCGGCCGTGCGCGAGGCGAGGTCAAGCAACAGCCCCATCACGTCGCGCGTTTCCACCGGGTCGATGATGCCGTCGACCCACAGGTTCGAGGAGAAGTTGGAGGCCGGCTGGAAGTCTTCGTAGATCTTGCGCACCGGGACTTTGAACGCCTCTTCCTCTTCAGGCGTCCACTCGCGGCCTTCGGTCTTGTTGATCTGCTTGCGCACCAGCGCCAGCACGGTGGCCGCCTGCTCCGGACCCATGATGGCCGCGCGGCCGCTGGGCCATGCGAACATCGCCGTCGGGTTGAACGGGCGGCCGCACATCGCCAGGTAGCCGGCGCCGTAAGAGGCGCCGATGATGATGGTGTATTTGGGCACGTTGGCCGACGCCATCGCCGTGATCATCTTGGCCCCGGCCTTGGCGATGCCGGCCTGTTCGGCGGCGCGACCGACCATGAAGCCGGTCACGTCGGCCATGAACAGCAGCGGGATGTCGCGCTGGCAGCACAGGTCGATGAAGTGCGCCGCCTTCACCGCGCTGTCCGGGAACAGTACACCCTGGTTGGCGAGGATGCCGATCTCGTGGCCGTGGATGCGTGCAAAGCCGGTCAACAGGGTGTCGCCGTACATCGGTTTGAATTCCTGGAACCTGCTGTCATCGACGAAGCGCGCCAGGATCTCGCGCGTGTCGGTCGGGATCTTGGCGTCGCGGCTGATGATGCCGTGGATCTCGCGCGGGTCGCAACGCGGCGGCACAGAGGGATGCCGCGTCCAGCGCGGCTTGGGCTGCTCGCCCAGGTCGCGCACGATCTCGCGCGTGATGGCCAGTGCGTGGCGGTCGTCCTCGGCAATGTGGTCGGTGACGCCACTGACGCCGCAGTGCATCTTGGCGCCGCCCAGCGACTCGGCATCCACCGTCTCGCCGGTCGCGGCGAAAGTCAGTTCGGGGCCGCCCAGGTACATGTAGCCTTGCTCCTTGACGATCACTGCCTCGTCGCACAGCGCCGGAATATACGCGCCGCCGGCCGTGCATGGCCCCATCACCACGGCAATCTGCTGGATACCCTCGGCCGACATGCGCACCTGGTTGTTGAAGATGCTGCCGAACTGCCCGACGTCGGGAAAGATGTTCCTCATATCCGGAAGAAACGCCCCACCGCTGTCGACCAGCGTGATGCAGGGCAGTCGGTGCTGCCAGGCGATCTGCTGCGCGCGCACGTGTTTTTTGCAGGTCATGCCGTAGTAGGTGCCGCCCTTCACGGTGGCGTCGTTGGCGATGATCATGCACGGGCGACCCTGCACCAGACCGATGCCGGTGATGATGCTGGCGCCCGGCGGCACGCCCTCATACAGGCCTTCGCCGGCGAGCATGCCGAACTCGAGGAAGGGCGACCCGGGATCGAGCAGCACTTCGACGCGATGGCGCGGCAGAAACTTGTTGCGCGCAAGGTGCTTTTCGCGCGCTTTGGGCGGCCCGCCCGCAAGCGCCAGTTGACGGCGCTGTTGCAGGTCCGCGATCGCCTCCTCATAGGCCTCGCGGTTGAGCCGGAATTCATCGTCGGAGGTCGATGCGTGTGAGGAGAGAATGGTCATATACGCTGTTGCACCGATGCGTAAGAAGAAGCACTCAAGACTTGAACACCGGTGCACGGCGCGCTTCGAATGCGGCCAGGCCTTCGCTGACGTCATCGCCGAGCAGGGCGGCGCTCACCAAGTCTTCCTCCAGCTTCAAACCCGCCTCAAGCGTGCCGTCCAGTCCCTGGCGCGCAAGCCGCTTCATCGCCGCGATGCCGACGCGGCTGCGCGTGGCGAGCTTGGCGCAATATTCCAGCGCTGCCTCACCCAGCTTCTCGGGCTCGACCACATAGTTCACCAGCCCCCATTGCAGCGCCGTATCGGCGTCGATCCAGCGCGCGCTGAAGAACAGGTCCAGGCCTCGCCGCAGGCCGACGATGCGCGGGAAGCGCTGACTGCCGCCCCATCCCGGAATCAATCCGAATTGGGCATGCTGGTCGCCGATGCGCGCGTCACGGGCGGCGAAGATCACGTCGCAGGCGAGCATCAGTTCGCTGCCGCCGGCCAGGGCGAGGCCTTGGCACGCCGCCACGACCGGAAGATCGCTCGCCTCCAGGCGCTTGAGCACGCTGTGGCCATAGCCGATGAAATGCTTCAGCTTGCCGGCGTCGCCGCGCAGCGACTTCACCTCGTCGAGATCGGCTCCGGTGCAGAAATGCTTGCCCTGGGCGCGGATCAGGATGGCGCGCACGCCGGAGCCCGGTTGCTCGAACCCGTCGACGGCGGCCTCGATAGCCGCATGACACGCCAGCGACAGGCAATTGAATTTCTCGGGGCGCGCCAGCTCGATGATGCCGACGGCCCCCGACCGGCTGACGACTACGGGGGATGTCTGACTCATTTTTTGCCCTCCTTGGCGTATTGCACGGCCACGCGACCGATCTTCTCGCGGGCGATGATCAGCTTCATGATCTGCGCCGTGCCGTCGCCGATTTCCAAGCCCATCACGTCACGCAGGCGCTGCTGGTGCGCGAGGTCCATCGACCAGCCGTAGTGGCCGAAGGTCAGGATGCATTGGTGGATCGCGTCGAAGGCGGTTTTCGGTCCCATCCACTTCACCATCGCCGACTCGGCGGTGTGCGGCAGGCCCGCGTCGCGCAACGCCAAGCCGTGATAGCAGAGCTGGCGGCAGGCGGCGATCTGGGTCTCGAACTCGACCACGGGGAAGGTCACGCCTTGGTACTGCGCCAGCGGTGCGCCGAAAGCGTGGCGCTCCTTCACGTATTCCCAGGTCTCGTCGATCGACGCCTGCGCCGCGCCAATACACTGCAGCGCGATCAGGATGCGGCTGAAGTCGAAGCCCTGCATCACCTGGGTGAAGCCCTTGCCCTCCTCGCCCATGCGGTTCTCGGCCGGCACCCGCACATCGTCGAAGAACACCGAGCCGCGGCCGATGATCTTGCTGCCGACGTCGTTGAAGCGGGTGCGCTGCACGCCCTTCTGATCCAGCGGCACCAGGAACGCGCTCACGCCGCGCGCGCCTTCATCGGGCCGGCCGGTGCGCGCGAACAAGATCATGGCATCGGCCTGATCGGCGAAGGTGATCGATGTCTTCTCCCCGGAGAGCACGTACTCGTCGCCGACGCGCCGCGCCTTGACCTGCAGGTTGGCGGCGTCCGAGCCGCCGCGCGGCTCGGTCAAGCCCAGACCGACGATGGCTTCGCCCGCTACCATCCGGTTGACCCACATGCGCGCCAGTTCGGGCCGCGCGTTGCGATGCATGATGGTCCCCATCAACGAGCCGAGCAATTGCAGGTAGCTGATATTGAAGTCGCCGTAGGCGATCTCCTCGGTGATGAGGCCGGCGGTTACGCCGCTCAAGCCCAGGCCGCCATATTCCTCGGGCAGATCGACGCCGATCAGGCCGAGCGAACCCATTTCCTTGAACAGCGAGCGGTCTAGTCCCGGCTGCGACTCGCGCTTTTGGTAGTCGGGCCTGAGTTTCTCTCGCGCAAAGCGGCGCGCCACGTCGCGCAGCGCAATCTGATCCTGGTCGAACATCATTGGTGGTGCCTCCTGCTTGTCGCTTGCCTCGGAAAAATGCCCACGATGCCGCCTGCTTGCCACCGGCAGGGCCACTGAGGGCCGCGGTGAACGCGAATTGCAAGGCCGGGCGGCTGCAATTAGTATAAACTATAGCGTCGAACAGGTGTTAGTTAGATCGGAACCAAGAGACTTCTCAATGCTGAACCAGCACACGGCGACCTTCCCGAAGCTGCTTTCCCCGCTGAAAGTCGGCGCGCACCTGCTGCGGAACCGGACGCTGATGGGATCGATGCACACGCGGCTGGAGTCTCTCGACCGCCCCATCGACAGGCTGTCCCTGTTCTACGCCGAGCGCGCGCGCGGCGGCGCCGCGTTGATTGTCACCGGCGGCTACGCCCCCTGCCACAACGGGCTGCTCGATGAAACGGCGCCCACGCTGATCACGCCCGAGCAGGCGGATGCGCTGAAGCCGATCCCGCGGGCGGTTCACGCCGAGGGCGGCAAGATCATCCTGCAGGTCCTGCATACCGGCCGTTACGCGAAGATCGCGCAGCCGGTGGGCGCCTCCGACATCCCCTCACGGATCAACCCCCGTGCGCCGCGCGCGCTCGGCACCGCCGAGGTCTGGCAAATGGTCGATGACTTCGCGCGCTGCGCCGAGCTCGCGCAGAGCGCGGGATTCGACGGCGTCGAGATCATGGGCTCGGAGGGCTACCTGCTCAACCAGTTTACGGTCACGCGCACCAACAACCGCAGCGACGAATTCGGCGGCAGCATCGAAAACCGGCATCGCCTGGCAGTGGAGATCGTGCGGCGCACGCGCACGCGTCTGGGGCCGCAGTTTTTGCTCATGTACCGTGTTTCGGCGCTCGACTTGGTCGAAGGCGGCGCCACGGCTGAAGAGATCGCCCGGCTCGCTCAGTCGGTGCAAGCCGCCGGTGCGGACATCATCAACACCGGCATCGGCTGGCACGAAGCGCGCATCCCGACCATTGCCTATGTGGTGCCGCGCGCCGCATGGCGCTTCGCCGCGGCCCGGGTCAAGCGGGCGGTATCGATCCCGGTCATCGTCTCCAACCGGATCAACACGCCCGATCTGGCCGAAGAAATCCTTGCCAGCGGCGATGCCGACATGGTGTCGATGGCGCGCCCGTTCCTGGCCGACGCGGACTTCGTGCGCAAGGCAGCGCAGGGGCGGGCCGATGAGATCAACACGTGCATCGCCTGCAACCAGGCTTGCCTGGACTACATCTTCGTCGAACGGCCCGCCACCTGCCTGGTCAACCCTCGCGCCGGCCGCGAGCTGGAGTTTTCGCAGTTGCCGCCGCGTGCAGTGCGGCGCAAGGTGGCGGTGGTCGGGGCCGGCGCGGCCGGGCTGGCTTGCGCCGTGACCGCTGCCGAGCGCGGCCACGCCGTGACCTTGTACGAGGCCGAGCCCGAGATCGGCGGGCAGTTGAACCTGGCCCGGGCCGTGCCGGGCAAGCAGGAGTTCGACGAACTGCTGCGCTACTTTCGGCGTGGCGTGGCGCGTCACGGCGTCGCGCTCGAGCTCGGGGCCAAGGCCAGCGCCAAGGCGCTCGCCTCGGCCGGCTACGACCGCATCGTGATTGCCACCGGAGTGCGGCCACGCATGCCGCAGATCGAGGGTATCAGGCACCCGAAGGTGGTGAGCTATGCCGACCTGCTGTCGGGCCGGGCGAAGGCGGGCCGCCGGGTGGCGGTGATCGGCGCCGGGGGCATCGGTTTCGACGTGGCGGAGTTCCTGCTGCACGACGAGCATCGCGACGGCGTCAACACCGCGCAGTACGCCATCGACCGGTTTCACGCCGAGTGGGGTGTCGATACCGCGCCCGCGGCGGCGGGCGGCTTGAAGCCGACGGCGCCCGTCACGCCGCCACGCGAGGTCACCCTGCTGCAGCGCAAGCCGGAAAAACCGGGGCGCAGCCTGGGGCTGACTACCGGCTGGGCGCTCAAGGCCAAACTGGCGCGGCGTGACGTGCGCATGGTCTCGGGCTGCACTTACGAACGCGTCGACGACGCCGGGCTGCATCTGCGCATCGACGGCCGGCCGCAGTTGCTCGTCGTCGACACCATCGTGATCTGCGCCGGTCAGGACAGCGACAACGCGCTTGCGGCCGAGTTGCGCGAGCTCGGCATCGAGCCCGAGGTCATCGGCGGGGCCGAGCGTGCGGCCGAGCTGGACGCATTGCGGGCGATCGACCAGGGCACGCGGCTGGCGCTGGCGATCTGAGCGACCCGGAGTTCCCCTTCCCCATTTCCCTTTCCGCTTTTTATCAAGGAGACCATGATGAACTACGCTGACTTCCAGTTCCTGAAATTCGACGCCAAGCCCAATGGCGTGCTGCTGATCACGATCAACCGTCCCGAGGTGATGAACGCCACCAATGCCCGCCTGCATTGGGAACTGACCAAGGTCTGGGGCGTCGTCAACGATGACGCTAAGACCAAGGTGGCGGTCATCACCGGCGCCGGCGATCAAGCCTTCTCGGCCGGCGGCGATCTGGAGTGGGTAGCCAAGATGGTCGGCAACCCGAATGAGATTTCCAACACGATGACCGAGGCGTCGGACATCGTCTACAACATGATGGCCTGCGCCAAGCCCATCATCTCGGCCATCAACGGCATCGCCGTCGGCGCCGGCCTGGCCGTGGCGTTTCTGGCCGACATCAGCATCATGGCCGAGGAAGCGAAGATCACCGACGGGCACGTCAAGATCGGCGTGGCCGCCGGCGACCACGCGGCGATCCTCTGGCCGCTGCTGTGCGGCATGGCCCAGGCCAAGTACTACCTGATGACGGCCGAATTCGTGGGCGGCAAGGAGGCCGAGCGCATCGGTCTGGTCAGCCTGTGCGTGCCGCGCGCGGAGCTGATGGACAAGGCGATGGCGGTGGCCAACAAGCTCGCCGCCGGCAGCCAGCAGGCGATCCGCTTCACCAAGCGCTCGCTCAACGGCTGGATGAACGTGGCGCGCCCGATTTTCGAGAGTTCACTGGCGATGGAGATGCTGTGCTTCCTGGGCGAGGACGCCGCCGAAGGCGTGGCGTCGGTGCGCGAGAAGCGCGCGCCGAAGTTCCCGTCGGCGAGCAGATAAGCGCACCGACTTTCGACCGGCTCCCGAGCAGCGGGAGCCGGTCGCTGCTTCGCGCGCGAGCGGCTGGCGCCGGCGGCAGTATCGACATCCCGATGATCGACATCGCAGCCGCGCCGGTCGGGCGGCGCCTCAACCAGCGCGCCTGAAGCGTCCGCGGCGCGTGTACTTGCCGCAATCGACACCCCATAAGGAGACCAGCATGGACTTCACCTTGACCCAAGAACAGCGGATGATCCACGAGTACGGCGACCGTATCTCGAAAAAATTCGACCACGACTACTGGAGAGGCTACGCCAACAAGGGCGAGTGGCCGGCCGAGTTGTACGGGCAGATCGCGAGCGACGGCTTTCTCGGATTGATGGTTCCGGCGACCTATGGCGGGTCGGGCCAGGGCATGATCGAGATGACCCTGTTCATGGAAGGCCTCGCGAACAACGGTATTCCGATGCTGAACCTGGTGGTCGGTCCGACGATGACGATGGGCCTGCTGGCCAAGCATGGCAGCGAGGACATGAAGCGCCGCTTCCTGCCCGACGGCTGCGCCGGCAAGATCAAGTTCTGCTTCGCCATCACCGAGCCGAACGCGGGCTCGAACTCGATGGCCATCACTACCCTAGCCAAGCCCGATGGCAGCGGGGGCTTCCGCCTGAACGGACAGAAGGTGTTCATCACCGACGCCAACACCGCCGACTACGCGCTGGTGGTGACGCGGACCACGCGGCGCGAGGAAGTGCAGAAGAAGAGCGACGGTTTCACGCTGTTCATGGTCGACATGAAGCACAAGGGCGTCGGCAAGACCTTGATCCCGGTTGCGTTCCCGGTGCCCGAGTCGCAATGGCAGGTGTTTTTCGACGATGTGCCCTTGACGCAGGCCGACGTACTGGGGGAGGTCGGCAAGGGCTTCCGCATCCTGTTCGACACCCTCAACCCCGAGCGCATCATTCTGTCCGGCCTGTGCACGGGCATCGGCCGCTTTGCGCTGAAGCGGGCGGTAGCCTATGCCAATGAGCGCAAGCTATTCAACAATACGCCCATCGGCGCCTACCAGGGCATCCAGCATCCGCTGGCGATCGCGCGTAGCGAGGTCGAACTGGCCTCGCTGATGGCGTTGAAGGCGGCCTGGGTCTTCGACAGCGGCCTGCCCGCGGGCGAGTTCGCCAACATGGCGAAATACGCGGCAGCCGAAGCCGGCATTCGCGCCGTGGACAGCTCGATTCAGGTCTTTGGCGGCAACGGTTTCACCAAGGAATATGGCATGTATGACTTGTACGGCCTGGTGCGATTGTTGCGTACCGCGCCGCTGAACCGCGAGATGGTGCTGAACTACATCGGCGAGCACGTCATGGGCCTGCCGCGCTCGTACTGATCGGCACCTCGATAAGTGCAAGTTCGCCGCCGCAGGCCACGTGGCGCGACTGTATCGACTATGGGATCCGAACTTTTGCGATCTTCCTCAACGCCGCCACCAGCCCGTGCCGGAAGGTGATGACCAGGACGATCATGAGGACGCCGTAGACCAGAACGTTGAGCCGTCCGAGAGGTCGCACGAGCTCGTCGAGGACGGCAAACAATACGCCCCCGAGGACGGGTCCGAGCAGGGTACCCATCCCTCCCAGCAGCAGCGTGACCAGGACGACGATATCCACGCTGACGAGGGCATACTCCGTGGGACTGATGAACCCGCTGTAATAAGCGTAGATGGCGCCTACCGCCCCGAGGAGTGCCGAGCCGATGGAGGCGGCCAGCACTTTGTAAAACGTGACGTCGATGCCGACCAGCTCGGCGGCGACTTCGTCATCCGCGATCGCCCGAAACGCCGTCCCTGCACGGGAGCGCATCAGCAGGTGATATAGGACGAGGGAAGCCATGAGAACGGCGAGAATCACGTAGTAGCTACCGCGCCCGCTCTGCAGCACTCCGACCCCCAGAGCTTTCGTCTCGATGCCTGTTTCGCCGTTGGTCAACTCGCGCAAGCCGAGGATCAGATTGTGGAAAATCAAGGAGAAGACCAGCGTCACGATGCCGACGAAGATCACGCCGAGTCCCCGGCGCACCGAGACGTAGCTGAACGCTCCACCAAGAAATGCGGCAAACACGATTCCGAGAGGGATCGTCGCCCACGGGGACAAAGACACTTTTGTTACCAGCACCACCGAGAGGTAGGCGGAGGAGCCGGCCAGGGCGCCGATGCACAGGAAGAGTTGCCGTGTGTGCCCGAAGATGATGTTGAACGCCACGGCATACGCCATGTAAATCAGCATCAGCGTGACGATCCTCAGGTAGTGGGCGCTGTCGCCCACGCCCAGGGGCACCAGAGCCAGCACTACGGCCACGAGGAGCAGCGTCACATAGTCGGCCAGGTAGCGGTCTTTGTTCATGTCCGGTAGGCGAACAGCCCGGCAGGCCGCAACAGGATCGTGAATACGGCGGTTCCCAGCAGGATGATGAGCGTCAGATACGCTCCGACGAAGTAACTCGCGAAGGCGTTGACGATGCCGAGCAGCACGCCGGCCGCCAGGGTTCCGTTGATGCTGCGCACGCCTCCTACCACCGCGACGATCAGCGCGAAGCTGGTGAGCTCATTGCCCATTTCCGTCCCCAGCGAAGAGAACAGCCCCTGAACCACGCCTCCCAGCCCGGCCATCATGGCACTCAAGGTCACGATGAGGGTGCGGATCCTTCCCGGATCGATCCCGCACAAGCCGGCGCCGACCTCGTTCTGGATGATGGATCGGACGACTTTCCCCAGTAGGGTTGCTTTCAGGAAAGCGAACAACAGAACAAAGGCGACGATCGCTATGAGGGCTGCAACGGCGCTTGCCGTCCGGATGGTGATTCCGGCGACATTGAAGGACGGCGTGGCAAGCTTGAGGGTGAGCGAGATGTTTGGATACTTGTAATCGAGGAAACCGTTGACCACGAAGGAAAGCCCCAGGGTGATCAGCAAGCCGAGAAGCAGCCGCTCTTCACCCGCGGACCGGTAGGCGGGGAGCAGCAGCGTTCTGTCCACCACAAAACCGAATACTCCTGCGCCCAAAATGCCGAGAGCGCAGGCCACCAGGGGGTTCACACCCGCCTCGACGAACAGGGCAGTGGCGATTCCCCCCACGACAGCAAACTGCCCGTGGGCCAGGTTCAGCACCCCGCCGAGCCCGTAGATCAAGGTGATTCCCACCGCCATGAGGGAGAGCTGGAGCCCCTGGACGATTCCGTCTACAAGAATGGCAATCACGATTCAAGCCACTCCCAGGTAAGTCCTCTGGATCTCGGGGTCCCCGAGCAGGTCTTTCGATTTGCCGAACAGACGTATCGCCCCGTTTTCCAGGACGTAGGCCCTCTCGGTAAACGAGAGGGCATGAGGGACCTGCTGTTCGGCCAGGAGAATGGTCAGCCCTCCCTCTTTCAGCCGCGAGAGCTGTCTGTAGAGTTCACTCACGAAAAGCGGAGCGAGCCCGGTGGAAGGCTCGTCGAGCAGCAAGATGCTGGGCTGCGCCATCAACCCCCTGCCGACGGCTACCATCTGCTGCTCTCCGCCGCTCAAGGTTCCCGCCATCTGCTCTCTGCGCTCCGCCAGCCTCGGGAACAGACCAAGGACAAACTTCAGGCGCTCCCAGCGCGACTTATAGTTCGTGTATGCGCCGAGCTCGAGATTTTCCAGCACCGTCATCTGCGGGAACAGCTCCCGTTCCGCCGGAACATAGACGACGCCCCTCCTGACGATCTCGTGATGGCGAAGCCCGTCGATCCGGGCGCCCCGATAGAGGATCTTGCCCGCGCGGGGTTTGAGCATTCCCGCGATCGCCTTGAACAGCGTGGTCTTCCCCGCTCCGTTGGGACCGATGACCGCCACCGCCTCGCCTTCCCGTACCTCCAGGCTCACGCCCCTCAACACGGCGATGTCCCCGTAGGCGACCTCGATCCCCTCTACCCTGATCAACGCGCTCACTCTGCCCGGCCCAGGTATGCATCGATCACCCCCTGATCGCGAGCCACCTCGGCGGGGGTTCCCACCGCGATCACCCGGCCGAAGTCGAGCACCAACACCCTCTCGGCCACTCCCATGATGGCTTGCATCACGTGCTCCACCCAGATGATGCTCACCCCCAACTCGTCCCGGATCCGCCGGATCAGGGCCATGGCCCGTTCCATCTCCGAGGGATTGAGACCGCTCATGGCTTCATCGAGCAACAGCAGCGCCGGCCTCATCGCCAGAGCCCTGGCAAGCTCCAGCATCCGCTTTTCCTGCAGGGTGAGGCCTTCCACCGGCAAGTCTTTCTTGTCGAGCAGACCCATGAGATCGAGAAAGAACTCGGTCCGATTCCGGCCGACGGAAGTCGTTTCGTTTCGATCTCTCCCGCCAAAAAGCGAACCGATCGCCACGTTCTCCCGGACGCTCATGCTGGCAAAGGAACGGGGAGTCTGCAGCACCCTGGCGACCCCCCGCTTCGCGATCTCATGCGGCCTTAGCCCCGTCACATCCCGACCCTGAAACAACACCCTCCCGTCGCTCGGGCTGAAACTGCCGCTGATGAGGTTCAAGAGGGTCGACTTTCCGGCCCCGTTCGGTCCGATGAGCCCGAGAATTTCCCCCCTCGCCACCGTGAAGCTTACGTCCGTCAGCGCAGGCAACCCGCCGAAGTGCTTGCTTAGTCTCTCGCCTTCAAGGACGGCCTCAGTCCTTGGGGACATAGGGTTGAACCGAAGGAGAGCGGAAGATTACCTTCGGATGCCAGTCGGCCCCAGGGTTGACCTGCCCTGGACTTCCCTTCTCATAGGTGTAGAGGATCGGCTTCGCCCCCTTCATCTCGCCCCACTCGGTGTAGGCAAGCGGCCAGCCGTAGCCCGGCTGATCGAAGCTTCCTTTCCGAATCGCATCCGCGATGACCTTCGGGTCGGCGGACTTGGTCCTCTGGATCGCATCCGCCACCATCTTGACCATCACGTATCCCGAGAAGGAATTGTTGTCGAACAGGCGCTTGTAGGTTCCAAAAAACTTTTCCGCCAACTGCTTGTACCCCTGGTTTTCGAAGTCGACACAGGCATAATCGACAAACCGGCCGAACATCGAATCCCCGACCCGTTGCACCATGAAGTCCGTGGGGTACCAGGGTCCGATGATCTGCGCCTTCATCCCCAACTCGATGGCCTGCCGGGTGATCGTTGGAGCCCCCGGAGGATGACCGGTGGCGATGATGAGTTCCGGGTCCAGACCCTGGAGTTTCCTGAGATAAGGAGTGAAGTCCTTCTCGGGAACCGGAGCCACCTCCATCTGAAGCTTCATGCCCGGCAGCGGCTTGATCAGGCTTTCGACCGCCTCCCGGAGGGAATGCCCCCAGGCATAGTCAGCGACGATGACGCCCACCCGAGTGATTTTCTTTTCCTTGATCATGGCGGCGATCGACTCCATGTTCTCCGGCGCCGCCGGCAGGCAGGTCCGGAAGGTATAGCGGCTGTTCTTCTTGAGGATGTCATGCGCGCCCGACATGGTCAGGAAGTGGGGAACCTGCAGGGACTCCGCCTCCCGCGCGACGGCCAGCCCGACGCCGCTCGAAATCATGCCCCCCGCCGCGACGATGCCTTCCCGCTCGACCAGGTAGCGGAACGCCGTGACCCCTTCGCTCGGGCTGTTCTTGTCGTCCCGCTCGACCCGCTCGAGCTTGCGTCCGAGTACGCCTCCCTTTTCGTTCAACTCGTCCACGGCCATCTTCATCCCGTCCCGCACCTGCACCCCCCAGATCGTGAAGGGCCCGCTCAACGACGCCACGAATCCGAACTTAATGGTCCCCTGCGCCTGAACCGCGCCGGACGCTGCGACCGCCCCCAACACGATGAAGCTCAGCAATGCGATCCGTTTCTTGATCATTTCTCGTCTCCTCCTTCAGTTTGATACGGTTTTCCCTCTTCCGCCCCTGACCCTTTCCGACCGCGGCACAGCCGCAGTGCGGCAGTCGGTTCCGAGAGCATACCAATTTTTCAAGCCCCTAACTTACTTAAAGTGTGTAAACCTAGGGTCTCAACTTCAACAAACTCCGCGTTGAGCTTGGCGCCCGGCATCGTTTCGGTGGCCTTGTTCCAGAAACGGCTCACACAGGCTTTCCGGCCCGGCACCGACAGTTGAACCGACGCCATCTGCAACTCCTCTTTCAATTCCGCGGGATTTCGATTGGTTTTCTGCGTCCCGACCGGCTCTTTTGCGCCGACACGGGCCCCGAGATTCCGCATCAATGGATCAGCCGGCCCTTTTCCGAATCGGGCAATCTCAGGCCGAGCTTTTCGATCTGCGGGTCGATGTCTTTGCGCCACATTTGGCGCAGCTCCTCGTTGCCCCAGCGGCGGATGCCGTAGGTGACGGCCGACGCGCTGAATTTGGAAGTCGCCGATCCGAACGTATCGAGTGCGTGGGGGTACCACTTGTCGATCGTCTTCTGCGCTTCGGCCGAGCCCGCCCGGCATTGATTCTGATAGCGGGCATCGCGCACTAGGTCCTTGATCCGCCGGGCGCCGAAAGAAGCATGAAATTTTTCTTCCCCCACCATGGTGGTCATTTCGCGCGCGAGCGGCGCGTAGCTGCAGTCTTCCATGGCGCGCAGGTGATACCAGGCGACCAGGTCCATGCAGAAGCAGAAACCGACCACGTCGACCCAGCTTTCCATCGGCACGTTGAAAGCGGCGATGGGGTGCTGCCCCATGCGCAGCGTCAAGAGCTTGTCGGCCAATTCCTCGCCGTCCTTGCCGAACTGGCGCAGCATGCGGCAGTCGATGAAGCCCTGGTGCGCCTCGTCCGCGGCGATCTGCGCCTGAATGAAGCGATCCTCGGCGGTGGGCCCCTGGTTGATCCAGCGCTGGTGCTGTTCCACGGACGCGAACTCGGTTGAGGCGAGCGCGTAGACGATCTTGAGCAGCGTCGAGCGGTACTCCTCGGTCATCTGCTCCGGCGTTTCGACTTTTCGCATGCCGGTCAACGAACCCCACTGCACCGAACGCGACACAGGCATGGCTGGCCTCCTTTTCCGTTGACCGACCCAATTCTACCCCGACTACGGGATACCCCGTCGGTCATTCGCAAAACGCGGAGGCAGCGGTATCATTGCGCCTTTTTCATCAAATAAACGCGTTCGCCGATCCAGCGGAGCTGCGCCTTGTAGCCGGGGGCGGGTTCGGCGGAGGCCTCCACCCGGGCCATGCCAGCAAGCCGCTCCTCCTTCGCCGACGTGTTCTCCGTGATGAAATCGAGCGCATCCTTAAGCATCGGCTCGTAATCGGCGCCGACGGGACAGACGTCGGCGCAGCGCCTGCAACCGTTGATCGCGCCCGCGCCGCGCAAAATGCTCTGCCAGAGGTTGAACGTCGCCTCGCTGCGCAGCAGCTCCTTCTTCTTCTCCGGCGAATCGGCCTCGATGAGGGCCTCGATCTGATCGGTGAGCTTGGCGAAGCCGTAGGGCGACCGGTAGGTGTCGCAGGTCTCCCAGTCCCGGTCCCAATGTTTCACGGCGTCGCCCGGGCAGGTCTTGAGGCAGCGGCCGCACGACGGCCCGAGGCAGAGCGAGTGCTCCATCTTCGCGTCGCATTCGACCTCCACCGAGCACAGCACCGCGGTCAGGATCACGCGCGGCCCGAATTCCGGCGTGAGCAGTTGCAGGTTGAAGCCCAGAGTGCCGAGGCCGGCCTCAACCGCCGCGTGCGGCAGCGACAGCAGCGTGCCCAAGTGCTCGCGCGGATTGCCCCGGTAACGCCATGGATCGACGTGCGTGGGCGGAACGATGATCGCCGGATAGCCGGCGTCCTCGAGCCAATAGACGAGATCGAGCGACGCCGCCTCGATCATCGTCAGCGCAAGCTCGTCGTTATAGTACTTGTGCCGATCGCCCCAGGCCGTGATCCGCGTGACCCCTGCCGAAAAACGCTTGGCGAGCACTATCACGCGGCCGCCATCATGCTCGGTGATGTCGGAGGGGCGCCGCGGATTCGCCGGATCGGGGGGATGGGCTTCGATCGCGGCGCCGTCGGCGATGCCGACCAGATCGGCGCCGAGCGAGCGCGCCTTTTCCTTGATCTGCGCAGCGGTCAGGGGTCTTCTGAAGAGGTCGACCATATCAGCGCTTCTCCGGCTCCGTTTCGGCACGCTGCTTCTGCAATTTCTTGAACGCCTGCATCTGCCTGGCGACGATGCCCTGATAGCCCTCTACCCCGACCCAGCGCCGGTTCCATGCCGACAGGCCAGGGAGCTTGTCGCCGTGGTCCCGCTCGTGCGTTGCGCGGTCCTCCTTGTACTGCTTCGCGAGCGCGACCTTCGCCGGCGTTTTTTCGGGAATGACCTTCTGCATGTCGGCGAGGTGTGCATGGTAATCGTTTCCCACCGGGCAAACCGCGAGGCATCGGGGACAATCGCCGAACGAGCCCACGACGCGCAGCAGACCTTGCCAGAAACCGAAAAAATCGCGCGAGCGGAAAACCTCGGGCGCAGTCCCGGGCCGCGCGAACAGCCGCTCGAAAATGCCGAGCATGGTGGCAAAGCCGAACTCCTGTGCCACCGAGGCGCATCCGCGCTTGTCGATGCCCCAGTGCAGCACTGCGTCGGCCGGGCAGGAATGCAGGCAGCGGCTGCAGGATTCGCCGATGCAGACCTGCTCGGTGATGCGCTCGTCGGGCTCGAGCTCGAGCTCGGTGAGAATGCCGGTCAGGTAGACGCGCGGCCCGAACTCGGGCGTGAGGATATTGACCTCGAGCCCGAGCGTACCAAGGCCAGCCTCGACGCCGAGGTGCCGCGTCGACAGCAGCCCGTAGCTCGCGCGCTTATAGGTCCACTCGGTCTCCTGCGCGGCGGTGACAAGCGTCGGGTGCCCGGCGCGCTCCAGTTCCTCGGACAGGCGATAGGCCACCTTGTCCATCCTGCGCATCACCAGCATGTCGAGATACTGCACCGGCGTATTGGTCTTGCAGCGGAAAGCCCCGGTGGGGATACGCTGCGCGATGACGATGACGCTGTTGCAGTAGCGGGAGATGCGTTCCGGCGTCTGCGGCCAGCGCGGGTCGGGAGGAAAGGCATTCAGCGTCGCCGCGCTTGCGATGCCGACGAGGTCGGCGCCCAGTTCCTTCGCTCGGCGCTTCACCCAGGCGGCGTCGGGCGGGCTCGCGGACCTCGGGGTGCGCATCCCTGGGACGGAGGTATTCACGGAAGCCGTCATTGCGTCACGCACGCTTTTGGAATCAGGCTCTGCGCCTGCCGGGAGACGGCCAGGAAACGGCGAAGACCATTCCCGCCGGCGAGACATATTCCTTGACCACGGTAGCGGAAGGCATGTGGATTTCGTGCACGGCGAAGTTGCCGGCGCTGGTGATTTGCAGCGTCGTCTGCATCCGCGTCTGATCCGCCCGCACCGAGGCCACGTCCTCGCCCAGCGTTGCCGTTGCCGGAACGGAAACGACAAGAAAAACCAGGGCGAGGTTCGTCAGCCAGAGTTTCGATTCCATTCCCGCGCCCTTGCGTCCGATCGACCGAGTGCCGACCACGGCGTTACAACGCCTGCCGCGCAATGCGCAGGCGCATCGCGCGCATGTCGTCGCCGCGGATTTCGCGCAGCGCATAGCCGACGAAATCCGGCACCACTTCCTTTCTCCAATACACGTCGAGATCGGTGTTGTCCATGGGCTTGGCCCTGGAGGCGGCCAGGGCTCCAGCCTCGGCGATTACCTCGTCGCCGAGCTTCTTGCCGATGAGGAACTCGTTCGCCTTGCTCGCCACGAGCGGGTGCGAG
>JACRAS010000210.1 GCA_016234705.1 Betaproteobacteria bacterium
GGCGTAACCCTTGTGCACGACCAGCGTGCGTATGGCGATGGCCGTGTCCAGGTTGCCCGCGTAGTCCAGGTAACCGACCGCGCCCGCGTACGGTCCGCGGCTTTCGGGCTCCAGCTCGTCGATGATCTCCATGGCCCGCACCTTGGGCGCGCCCGACACGGTGCCGGCCGGAAAACTCGCGCGCAGCACGGCCATCGCATCCAGTCCCTGGCGCAGCCTGCCCTCGACGTTGGAGACGATGTGCATGACATGCGAATAGCGCTCGATCACCATGTTTTCGGTCACGCGCACCGTGCCGGTCCGGGCCACGCGGCCGGCGTCGTTGCGCCCAAGGTCCATCAACATGACGTGCTCGGCGCGCTCCTTCGGATCGGCGAGGAGTTCGGCCGCGAGCGCCTCGTCCTCCTCGGCCGTCTTGCCGCGCGGACGCGTGCCGGCGATCGGCCGCAGCGTAACCTTGTCGCCCTCCAGTCGCACCAGAATTTCGGGCGACGCGCCGACGACGTGAAAGTCCTCGAAGTCGAAGTAGAACATGTAGGGGGAGGGGTTGAGCGTGCGCAACGCCCGGTACAGCGCCAGCGGTTCGGCTGCGAACGGCAGCGACAGGCGCTGCGACAACACCACCTGCATGACGTCGCCGTCGTGGATGTAACGCTTGGCGCGCTCGACCGCCGCCTTGAAACCGGCCTCGCCGAAAACCGATTGCGCGCTTTCGGCTGCCTGCGGCGTTTCCGCCGGAATCCGCGCCGGCGAGCGCAGCGCGGCCAGCAATTCGCCCAGGCGCGCGCGCGCCTTCTGATATGCGAGCGGCACTTCCGGCTCGGCGTACACCACCAGCGTCAGCTTTCCCGAGAGGTTGTCGACGATGGCAAGCTCTTCGGACAGCATGAGCAGGATGTCGGGCGTGGCTAGCGAATCCGGCGGCGCGCAAAGCCCGAGGCGCGGCTCGATGTAGCGTACCGTGTCATAGCCGAAGCAGCCGACCAGCCCGCCGCAGAAGCGCGGCAGCCCGGGCAGGGCGGCCACCTTGAAGCGCTGCAGATAGCCGTTAATGAATTCGAGCGGATCGCCCTTATCCGAGCGTTCGGCGACACGGTTGCCGGACAGGACCAGCACCGTTTTGCCGCGGACGTCGATGCGCGTGGACGAGGCAAGGCCGATGAAGGAGTAGCGGCCGAAGCGCTCGCCGCCCTGCACCGATTCGAGCAGATAGGAATAAGGCTTGTTGGCCAGCTTGAGATAGACGGACAGCGGCGTATCGAGATCGGCGAAGGTTTCGAGCACCAGGGGGATGCGGTTGAAACCCTGCGCGGCGAGGCGCTTGAATTCGACTTCAGTCCTGACTGCTCCAAAAACGATCCGGGAAAACGACTATACGAAACGGTTGGGCGCGCTAAGGCTTGCGCCCCGCAAAAGGATCTAGCGCCGCCAGCAGCGCCAGCTTTCCCAGGCGCAATGCGCCCATTTCCCGTAGTTTGCCAATTTCACGAGCGTCACGATCGTATGTTCTTGAAGATATTTGCAGCTTCTGACAGGGAGCCCACTATAGCATCACAGTCCGGATTGTGCACGTCCTCGCCCTCGTTGCGGCCATAGGAGACGCACCACACCGGGCGGCCGGCGGCATGCTCGGGCTAAGCGGTCTGAATCGCCGCGCGCATGGCGGCGATGGCCGCCATGTAGTCCGTGGCGCCGAAGATGGCGGAGCCGGCGACGAAGGTGTCGGCCCCGGCGCGCGCGATCCCGGCGATGTTGTCCGCGTTCACGCCGCCGTCGACTTCGAGCATGATCTCGCGCCCGCAGAGGTCGATGCGGCGGCGGACTTCGGCCAGCTTGGCGAGCACGTGCGGGATGAACTTCTGCCCGCCGAAACCGGGATTCACCGACATGATCAGGACCAGGTCGAGCCGGTGGAGCACATGATCGAGGTGGTCCAACGGGGTACCCGGATTGAACGCCAGGCCGGCCTTGCAGCCATGCTCCTGGATCAGTCCGATGGTGCGATCGACATGCTCGCTCGCCTCCGGATGGAAGCTGATGATGTCGGCGCCGGCGCGCGCGAAGTCAGGCACGATGCGGTCCACCGGTTTCACCATCAGGTGCACGTCGATGGGCGCCTTGGTCAGCGGCCGTATCGCCGCGCACACCAGCGGGCCGATGCTCAGATTGGGCACGTAATGGTTGTCCATCACATCGAAATGGATCATATCGGCGCCGGCGGCGATCACGCCTGTTACCTCCTCGCCCAGCCTGGCGAAGTCGGCGGAAAGTATGCTCGGTGCGATGCGGTAAGTAGGCATGGGGTCTGTTCGGTATCCGAAGATGCTTGCGCGCATTTTACCCGCTCGCCCGAGCGAGCGCCAAAAAAACGTTCGGCGCCCTCCGGCAAACGGCGCCCGCGCGGTGTAAAATGAACTCATGGAATCAGCGAAAAAATACGACGTCAGCGTCTCCACCGAGACGGAATACATTGCCGACCAGTCCGACGAAACGAAGGACCGCTTCGTCTTCTCCTACACCGTCACCATCCGCAACAGCGGCACCATCCCGGCGCAGTTGATCAGCCGCCACTGGGTCATCACCGACGCGCGCAACCAGGTGCAGGAAGTGCGCGGCCTGGGCGTGGTCGGCACCCAGCCGCTGCTGAAGCCGGGCGAGAATTTCGCTTACACCAGCGGCACCGCCCTCGCCACGCCGGTCGGCACCATGCGCGGCAGCTACCAGATGGTGGCCGAGGACGGCACCCAGTTCGACGCCGAGATACCGCAATTCACGCTGTCGGTTCCGCGCGTGCTTCACTAGACTCGGCAGGCGCGGCGCTTTGACCGGCGTCGGGTCGCGGACGATTAGAGCAAGTTACCGAATCCGCATTTCCTGCGAGATCATGGTGCGCTGGATTTGCGAGGTGCCGCCGCCAATGGTGGCTTGCATCCCTTCCCGGAAATGGCGCTCCATGTCGAATTCGGGCAAAGTGCCGTAGCCGCCCATGATCTGGATACCCTGGCGCGAGACGGTTTGCAGGGTTTCGGAAGCGAATAGCTTCGCCATGGCGACCTCTTTCACGCAGTGCATGTGCTTTGCCACCATGTCGGCGGCACGATACACCATCAGCCGCGCGGCATCGACCTGGGTCTGCATGTCGGCCAGCATGTGGCGGATCACCTGAAATTCGAAAATCGGCTTGCCGAACTGCACCCGCTGATGCGCATATTTGAGCGCATCGGTCACCGCGCCTTGCGCCGCACCCATGTAGCCGGCAGCCGCGCAGACGCGTTCCAGCAGCAAGTGCTCGCCGCCGATGATCTTCCAGCCCTCACCCGGCTTGCCCAGCATTTGCGAAGCCGGCACCGCCACGTTGTCCAGAAAAACTTCGGTAGTGGTAATCGAGCGTCGTGCCAGCGTGGCCAGCGGCCGGATGGTCAGGCCGGGGGTCGTGTTCGGCATCATCAACACCGACAGGCCTTTGCGCTTGTCTTCGGTCTTGTCGGTGCGCACCAGCATCAAGATAACGGTGTTTTTCAGCCCCGCTCCGCTGCACCACATCTTCTGGCCGTTGACCACGTAGTGATCGCCGTCCAGCAGGGCGCGCGTTCGCGTGTTGGCGGCATCCGAGCCGGCATCCGGCTCCGAGATCGATATCGCAAAACGCAGGTCGCCCGCGAAGAACGGCGGCAAGTACTGTTGTTTCTGTTCGGGCGTGCCGTTCAGTGCGATGTTCATCGCGGTGAAGGTCGGCAGCGTGATGGCAACCCCGAAATCGACGCCATGCTTGCTGAGCATCTCCACCATCACCACATAGTCGAAGATGTTCATGCCGTCGCCGCCGACATCCTCCGGGAAAATCAGCTTGAGCCAGCCCAGTTGCGCGACCTTCCGATAAGCCTCGTCGGGGTGCCGGCGCTCCATATCGCATTTGCGTATGTATTCACGGCCGATCTCCTGGTCGACGTAGCGTTCGACCGAATCGCGCCACATTATTTGTTCAGGACTGAGAAAATTCATCGCTGCGCCTCTGCAAATCGGGATGGGAAAAGTGAAAGATCAGAACAAGTTACCGAATCCGCATTTGCTGCGCGATCATGGTACGCTGGATTTGCGAGGTACCGCCGCCAATGGTGGCTTGCATCCCTTCCCGGAAATGACGCTCCATGTCGAATTCGGGCAAAGTGCCGTAGCCGCCCATGATCTGGATACCCTGGCGCGAGACGGTTTGCAGGGTTTCGGAAGCGAATAGCTTCGCCATGGCAACCTCTTTCACGCAGTGCATGCGCTTTGACGCCAGGTCGGCGGCACGATACGCCAGCAGCCGCGCGGCATCGAC
>JACRAS010000211.1 GCA_016234705.1 Betaproteobacteria bacterium
GCTTGAGTATTTTCCCGGAGGGTCCCAAGGGCATCGCATCGATGAAATACACCCGACGCGGCGCCTTGTAAGCGGCGACATGCGCTCGGCAGTAATCGATGATCTCACCAGGCGTAGGCTGGTTGCCGGGTTTCGCCACGATCACCGCCGCCGGGATCTCCCCTTTGACCGCATCGGCAACGCCGACCAGCGCGCACACCGCGACCCCAGGATGCTTGTACAGCAGGTCCTCCACTTCCAGCGGGTAGATGTTGTAACCGCCGGAGATGATCAGGTCTTTCTTGCGATCGACGATGTAAAGATAGCCTTCTGCGTCCACATAGCCGATGTCGCCGCTCAGCCACCCCTTCGCCGTGAATGTCTTCGCCGTCGTCTCGGAATCGCGCCAATAACCTTTGCCTACGCAGTCGCCGCTGATCCTGATTTCGCCCCTCTCGCCGAGCGCCACCGGTTTGCCATCGTCGTCCACGATTTCGATGCTCGAACTGCCGATCGGCAGCCCGGCGGAACCGAGGCGGCGCACCCCTATCAGCGGCTCGCCCGTGTTGTATCCGGTTGACTCGGTGGCGCCGTAGATCTGGGCCAGTCGGACACCGAATGATTGCTCGAACTGCTTGAGGACCTCCACCGGTACGGGAGCCCCGC
This sequence comes from Betaproteobacteria bacterium, assembly GCA_016234705.1. Lineage (GTDB taxonomy): Bacteria > Pseudomonadota > Gammaproteobacteria > Burkholderiales > SG8-39 > 2-12-FULL-64-23. The sequence goes on from JACRAS010000211.1 coordinate 646, forward strand.
CGGTCACCGCCAGCCGCAGTGAGGACAAGTCATCCCGTTTCGCATCAAACTCGTTGCACAGATAGACGAACATCGTCGGCGTGCCGGCGAAAAAGCTCACCTTGTACTGCTTGATCGCATCGAGCACCCTGCGCGTGTCCCAGCGCTCATGCATGACCATGGTGGCCCCGGAAAAGATGCACAGGTTCATCTTGACCGTCGCGCCGAAATTGTTGAACACCGGCAGGACATTGAGAAATACTTCGGCGCCAAAGCGGAACCGGTTGTAGACCGTCATGTCCCTCAGGGTCGAATACTGGCTGAGCTGGGATTGCATCGCCCCCTTAGGCTGACCCGTGGTGCCCGAGGTGAAGAATAGGTTGGCGGTATCTCCAGGCTCGCATTGGACGTCGGCAAACTGCTCCGAAGCCCCGGCGAGCAGTGGCTCGAGCGCAGTGCCGCCTTCCAGCGCGCCGCCGAAAAGCAAAATATGCTTCAGGCTGTGAATTTCTGCCTGGGCCGCCTTGGCGTAGGGAAAAGTACTCTGATCCGTGATGATGACAGGCATATCCGTGCGCGAGATGATCCCGAGGATCTCAGTGTCGCGGTACATCACGCTCATCGGCGTCGGAACGGCGCCAATTTTCTGACAAGCCCAGTAACAGGCAACCAGCCTCGGATTGCTCGGCAGGTAGAGACCGACAGGATCCCCCTTTTTCACTCCAACGGAAGCCAGCACATTCGCAATTCTCGCTGCCCTTCGGTTAAACTCGGCGTATGTGATGGTTTCCGCGTCGGTGATCAGGAACGGCTTGTTGCCGAATATGCGCGCCGTCCGTGTCAACATCTCATTGAGACATTCCATTGTCACCTCCTCGAATTCTTGGCTGTTCGGCGTGAAACGTCCGATACACGACTCGCACGACTCGCGCGCGTCTTTTGATCCCGTGACTGGTGCGAATGCTCGCCGTTGAAGACGCAATATTTCGCTAGGCCGACCATCAATTCCCCATCGAAACATTATAGGGGGAACCCCAACGTTATTTAAACGTTATTTAAACGCTTTTTTGACGCCGACGTGGCAATGGCTCTATAGTGGACCCACCGTTCTTAGACAGTATCCAAGCGGTTAACTATCATAAGGAGACGGGAGAAGGCGGTTCGCCTTGCCTGCAGACAGCAAGGGGTGAAGCGATGGTATTCCTGAAACGCTGCTGGAGGAGGAACGATGATGAGATTGAAGGGAAGAACCGCGCTGGTCAGCGGCGCCGGCGGGCCGATGGGCGGCGCGATAGCGAGCCGGCTTGCCGCCGAAGGGGCTGATCTCGTCCTCACCGACATCTCGGCCAACAGGCTGAGTGGCATGGTTGAAAAGATCGGCAAGGCGTTTCCCGAGACCAGGGTAGTGGCTCATCGCGCCAATGTCTTGCTGCTGGCGGAAGTGGACGAACTTGTGGCAGCCGCAGCGGCGCGCTATCCGGCAATCGATATTCTGGTCAATGTCGTCGGCGGTATTCGCGGCGAGCTCGCGGTACCTTTCATGGCCATGAGCGAGGAGCGGTGGAACGAAACGTTCGAAATCAATCTTAAGGGAATCTTTCACCTGGTGCGCCGGGTTGGCCAGGGAATGCTGGCGCGTAGCTATGGTCGGATCGTCAATATTTCCTCCGTGGTCTATGCCGGCGACATCTATCAACCGGAATACGGCGCGGCGAAGGCCGCAGTTGCGTCGATCACGCGCTCGCTGGCGCTGGAACTTGCCCCTCATGTCACCGTCAATTGCATTGCGCCCGGCTTGATCGCAACCTCAGTGCTCGATCGTCTGGACAAGAAGCTACTGCAGTCTTACCTTGACCGTACGCCGTTGCGCAGGCTGGGCAAGCCCGAGGACATCGCCGCAGCAGTCGCCTTTCTGACTAGCGACGATGCCGCATTCATCACCGGTGCGATCCTGCCGGTTACCGGTGGCATCTGGCCCGCGCTCTAGCCCATCTTTAACATCGGTGGTGGAAACTTATTGCGCCGAACTCGCGGGATCTTGCGCAGGCCGTCCCAAGCGTCATGAATGCCCCGATCGCCGAGCCCGCGTGCGCTTACGCGTGCGCCCCGAGTGCTTGCACCTCGCCGGCAAGCGCTTCTCAATCATCAGAACACACCGAGGACCAGGCCCGCTGCCATCGCCGCGCCGATTTCCCGGCACGACTGCAAGCCCTCCGGGCCTATCTGCTTCGGGCGCAAAATCTCCTCCGGCGATTGGGCGTGGGTGCAAAAGATCAAGGGAGGGGCGATGGGTTTCAAGCGCCATCCGCTGGCGATGCGCGTGATTTGCCGGGCGGCGTTCTGGCCGTCGCTCCCGGCGCAGATCAAGGTGGCATAGGGGCGGCCGTTGAGCCGCTCCAGGACCGCGTAATAGGTCCGGTCGAAAAAATCTTTCAGCAGCCCCGAGATCGCCGCCAGGTTTTCCGGCGTCGCAAAGATGTAGCCGTCCGCGCTCATCAGGTCGCCCGCTGCCGCGTCGGGAGCGCGCAGGAGCCGGACCTGCAACGACGTTTCCATCGACGCGCCATCGGCCGCCGCCTGCGCCATCTGCAGCGTTCCGCCGGTCATCGAGTGGTAGACAATAAGCAGCGTCTTCATTGTCGCCGGTGCTAAGTCCCGCCGCCGAGGATCGGATGCCGTTCGCCATGCGCCAAGCACTTATCTTCAGCTGCGACGGCAGGTCCGTCGAAGATGGCTTCGGCGTCCCGAAAATCTATCCCGTGCTTCTGCAGATCGAGCGTTCGCTTGCTTTCATCCGAGGTAATCATGGGAGAAGTGTAGCTACGAATGATAGCTACGTCGAGCAAGCCGGCCCGGGCGGATTAACGCGGAGTTACGCGGCGCGCTGCCGCTGGCGTGGCGCTGCGGATGATCGCGGCAATTTGACCGGTCTGCGGAGGCCGAGTATCTTTCGCTTCGCACACCAACGTTTTCCGTCCCTGACCGCGGCGCACCACCCCTGGCCCTTCCTTCCTTGAGCGACGAACTGAACTCGCCACCGCCTCCGTCCAGCGCTTACGTCGCGCTCGAAAACGGCGCCTGCGCCTCGACCGATCTGACCCGCGGCCCGTGGCATCCGGACCACCAGCACGGCGGCCCCCCGATTGCGCTGGTCGCGCGAAGCATCGAGCGCGCCGCGGCGGCGCTCGAGCTCACGCACATTGCGCGGCTGACGGCCAACCTGCTGCGCCCGGTTCCACTCGCCGAACTCGCGGTCGAGGTCGAGACCGAGTACGCGGGGCGCAACGTTGCGCATTTTTCCGCGCGGCTGACTGCCGGCGGCAAGGAGGTGGTTCGCTGTACCGCGGTCGCGCAGCGCGAAACCGCGCTGGACGTTCCCACCGGTCTTCCGGGGCATCCGCTGCCGCAGGCACCGCGTTCATTCGAGCAGTCGCCGGCGGAACGGTTTCCCTTTTCGACTACGATAACCGGCTATCAGGACCTGGTCGAGATCCGGATTGCCGAAGGCGTTTTTTTTCGCGGCCCGTCCGCCGTCTGGTTCCGCATGCGCTATCCGCTTGTCGCCGGCGAGGAACCGAGCGCGCTGCAACGCGTTGCGGTCGCCGCGGACTCGGGCAACGGCATCAGCGCGGTCCTGGACTTCCACCGCTACATCTTCGTCAACTCGGACCTCACCATCAACCTGCTGCGCCAGGCTGAAGGCGAATGGATCTGCATCGACGCGCGCACGCTGTTGGGACCGAACGGAGGCGGCCTGGCCGAGGCGCGGATCTTCGATGCATTCGGGCTGGTCGGCAGATCGACGCAAAGCCTTGCGGTTCGCCGGCGGGAATGACCGCGTTGGCCGCTGGTCCACCCTCTGCAAAAAGGAGGGAATTTTTTAATTTACCCCCGATATGGTACAAGTCAATTTGTGCTTGACTTCTAAATACGTATTCTAGTACGATAATACTTAAATTGACTCAAGAAAAATGAAACCAAACGGGAATTATCGGTCCAAACTCCAACGCGGCAAGCTTGATACTGGAGGCAATGGCATGAGCAAAGATGCACACGGCTGGATGATGACGGCGCCAAACGCGGCGATGGTCGATTCATCATTCAATTCGTTTCCCGCGCAAGCCGCAGAGGTGGTGATCGAGGTTGCCGGCTGCGGCGTCTGCCACACCGACCTCGGCTATTTTTACGGCGGCGTGCGCGCCGATCACGACCTGCCGCTTACCCTCGGTCACCGGATCAGCGGCCGCGTCACCTCAACCCGCGGCGGCTACCTCCCCGAGGTGCGCCGGCGCATCGCCGAAGTCGAGCGGCTCGATCTCGACCGCCTGATGCAAACCCGCGACGCGAACGAAGGCCTTGCCGCTTTCGTCGCCGAGCGTCCGCAATAATAGGAGCACCAATGAGCCAGAACGTGCAACAGATCATGGAGCGCTGCCAGGCGCTGTTCGAAGACATGAACTTCACCTCGGTAAAAGAATGGAAAGCCGCCGTGCCCGGACGCAAGGTGATCGGCTTCATGCCGGTCTACGTGCCACGCGAAATCATCCACGCCGCCGGCATGCTGCCGGTCGGAATCATGGGCGGCGGCGATCAACTGGAAGTGATCCAGGGCGACGCCTATTACCAGAGCTACATCTGCCGCATTCCGCGCTCGACCCTCGAGCTCGGACTCACC
>JACRAS010000212.1 GCA_016234705.1 Betaproteobacteria bacterium
CCACGTTCAACAACAGCGGCACGCTGCGGCGCAGTACGAACACGGGCACGGCGGTGCTGGGCAGCGATATCGGTCAGGGTGCGGGCAATGTGACGCTGAACAACACGGGCAGCATCGAGGTGCAAACCGGGACGCTGGAGGTCGGTCTGAACAGTACCAGTTTCCCGACTAACGCCGGGGTCATCGATGTCGCTTCTGGCGCGACTTTCAGCACGAACAACAAAAACCTCGCCAACGCGACAACCGGAACGATCCGCGGCTCGGGAACGGTAAATCTCACCGCCGCAACGCTCACGAACAGCGGCGTCATCCGGCCGGGAGGCCTCAACACGGTCGGTACGCTCAACATCACCGGCGTACTCACGAACAACCCGAGCGGCGTGCTCGAGTTCGAGTTGCAAGGAACGGGCGGCGGGCAATACGACGTAATCGCCGCGACCGGCAACGTATCCCTCGGCGGCACCATCAAGGCGAACGATCTCGCCGGCTATCAAACGCTGACGGGCCACACGTATTCGATCATCACCTCCGGCGGAACGATCACCGGCACGCCATCTTTCGCGTCCGATACCGGGGGCAGCTATTCGGGCGCGGGAAGCCCGACCTACGTCATGACTGCCACTGCTAACGGCGCGGCGCAGTTCACCTGGAGTGGAATCACCGACAACTTCTGGGACACCGCGTCCAACTGGACCTCGAACCATATTCCGACGAGCACCGAGATCGCCGTCATCGACGGGGCGGGCGTCAAGACTGTCCAGGTGCGAAGCACCGGCGGCGCCCAGTCGCCGCGCGGTGTCATGTTCGGGTCGCAGGGCGGGACCGACAACCTGACGATCGGCAGCGGCACGCTGGATATCGGCCTCAGCGGGATGAGTGTGCCGGCGACCTCTACGCTGACCCTTTCCGGCGGCACGCTGTCGGGCACGGGCAACGTGATCACCAATGGGGCATTCACCTGGTCGGGGGGCACGATACAGGGCGCGGCGGGGATTGCGACCTTTGGGGCGAGCACGGTGGGCGCTGCGCCGGTGCTCAATGCGACGACCTGGGCGAACACCGGCACGGTGACGATCGGCGGTACGGACCGGTTGTCGCTGAACAGTTCGGCCACGTTCAACAACCAGACGGGCGGCACGCTGCTGCTCTCGGGCACCAATGTCAATCCGCTGGTGCATGCCGGGGGCACCGGCGCGCACGTGCTGTCCAACTCGGGGCTGATCCACAAGACGTCGAGCGCGGCGCAGACGCTGCTCAATTTGGGCACGTTCAACAACAACGCGAGCGGTACACTCGATGTGGATGCGGGCACGCTGACGATGGCGGTGGGCGGCACACACACGGGCACCTTCAACGTCGATCCGGGGGCGACGCTCAGCTTCGCGGCCGGTACGCATGCGCTCAACGCCGGGGTGAGCTTCACCGGCACCGGGGCGCTGAGCGTGGCGGGGGCGACGCTGAATGTGAACACACCGCTTGCCTTCAGTGCCACGGCGCCAAGCCTGTCGGTGAGCTCGGGTACGGTGAATGCGGCCTCGCTCCTGACCCTGAGCGATGCGTTCACCTGGTCGGGGGGCACGATACAGGGCGCGGCGGGGCTCTCGACTTCGGGGGCGAGCACGGTGGGCGCAGTGCCGGTGCTCGATGCGACCACCTGGGCGAACACGGGCACGGTGACGATCGGCGGTACGGACCGGTTGTCGCTGACCAATTCGGCCACGTTCAACAACCAGACGGGCGGCACGCTGCTGCTCTCGGGCACGAACGCCAATCCGCTGGTGCATGCCGGGGGGAGCGGGGCGCACGTGCTGTCCAACTCGGGGCTGATCCACAAGACGTCGAGCGCGGCGCAGACGCTGCTCAATGCGGGCACATTCAACAATACAAGTACAGGCGTGATCGCGGTCGACGCCGGCACGCTGGGCGTCGGCTCCACCACTTTTGCTCAGTCCGGGACCATTAACATCGCAACGGGCGCTACGTTCAGCCGCGCCGCTGGCTTCACCAACACCGGCACCTTGTCCGGCACCGGCACGATCGCGGTTGGCACGGGCGCGTCGAAGCTGGTCAATCAAGGCATCATCAACCCGGGCGGAACGGGGGCGACTGGCACGCTGGCGATCACGGGTGATGTGCAACTCTCCACCGGTTCCAATCTGAACATGGAGTTGGGCGGCGCGGCGGCAGGCCAATTCGACAAGCTGACGGTATCCGGCGCGGCAACACTGGGCGGCATGCTGACAAGCACACTGATCAACGGTTTCGTCCCGAGTGGGCAGAACTTCGACGTGATCACCGCAGGCTCGGCCAGCGGCAGTTTTGCGACCTCGAACCTGCCTTTCGGCATCAATGGCGCCATCGTCGCCAGCCTCTATCGCCTCACGCACACGGGCGGCACCTGCGCCGGCGTGTGCTGGGACGGCGGTGCCGCCACGACCAACTGGACCGACGTCGGCAACTGGGCGGGTGATGTGCTACCGGGCAGCACGGACGTCGCTTATCTCAACCTGGTGGCCGGGGTCACGGTCAATCTCGCCAACAGCAGCCAGAGCGTCAAGGGCCTCAACTCAAACGCGAACAACCACCTGATTCTCGGCACGGGCGGCGTGCTCAGCCTGAACGATTCCGGCACCACCTCGACGCTGGCAGGGAACCTCAGCATCAGCGGCGGCACGCTCACCGCCAACGGTCCCTTGTCACTGGCCAATCTGACCCAGTCTTCCGGCATCCTGCAGGGCGGTGGCGCCGTGTCGGTGGGGACATTCAACTGGACCGGCGGCACGCTCACCGGCATCGGTGCCGTGACCGTGAATACCGCGCTGAACATGCCGGCCGGAATCTCTTCGAATGCCTGGAACTATACTTTCCTGGACGGCAAGACGCTCACCAACAATGGCACCGCGACGCTGGGTTCGAATCAGAATATGGGCGGCAACGGGGCGGATCTGCGCCTTCTGAACAGTGCTGCCATCAATAACGCCGGCACCTGGAACATCAATTACGCCAACATCAACAACACCGGCACCAATGTCTTCAACAATACTGGCACGCTGAATATCGGCGCACTAGGCGAGGGCGGCACCATCAACACAGCTTTCGTCAGCAGCGGTACGGTCAATGTGGCCGGTACGGGAATGGTGCTGGGTAATGGCGGCAGCGGCAATGGCACATTCAATATCGCCTCCGGCACGACACTGGCAACGAGCGGACCGACGCTTGCGCTGGGCAACCTGGTCCTGGGCGGCACCATCACCGGCAGCGGCAGCCTGAGCGTCACCAACAGCTTCAGCCAGACCATCGGCACCCTTGGCAGCACGCTTAACAGCATTTCCCTCAACCAGGCCAGCGGCAACCTGAATGTCCCCGCCCTGACCGCGGCCAATGCCATCACCCTGTCGACGGTGGCCGGGGACGTGGTCCTCAACGGGGTGCAGTCCACCACGGCTCCCGGCAGCAGCATTGTCGCCACCTCCGCTGCCGGTTTCACCAATAATGCCGGTGCGGGCGCCCTGTCGGCTGGCAGCGGCGGGCGCTGGCTCGTTTATGCGGGCAGCCCGGCAAATATCTCCAAGGGTGGCCTGATCCCGACGCTCTATCAATACAACACGGCATTTGGGGGAACGGTCGCTTCAACAGGCAGCGGCTTTGTTTACGCTTCGCCTCTCTATGTCGACGCCAACTTTACCGGGATCTTGTCGAGCACCTTTGGCGCGAGTCCGGCGGCAACGCCCGGATACCTTCTGCGCGGCCTGGATAGCGGCGATACCGCCACGGCGGCGGCGATCACGGGCAGCGCCGCTTATTCGAACTGGCCGATCAGCGCATCGACCGCGGCCGGATCCTACGCCCTGCAATACGCGAGCGGCCTGTCCGCGTCGGCTTTCTACTCCCTGACGCCGGGAACTTCGCAAAGTTACACCGTGAACCCGGCCATCCTGCAAGTCATTGCCGTTACGCTCAGCGGCACGACGAGCAAGACCTACGACGGCACCACCAACGCCAGTTTGGCGCCGGGCAATTTCCTGCTTAACGGGTTTATCAGCACCGATTCGGCTAGCGTTACCAAGACCACCGGCACCTATGCCAGTAAGAGCGTCGGAAACAACATCCAGGTCAGCACCTCGCTCGCCTCATCCGACTTCAGTCCTGGCGGCGGTACGAACCTGTCCAACTATATTCTGCCGACCAGCGCGGCGGGCAATATCGGCGTTATTACTCCGGCGAGCCTGACGCTGAGCGGCCTGGCGGCGCAGAACAAGGTCTATGACGCGACGACGGTGGCGACCGTGAGCGGCACACTCGCCGGCGTGATTGCGGGCGACGCCGTCAGTCTTGCGACTTCGACTGCGACGTTCAACAACAAGAATGTCGGCGTAGCCAAGCCGGTGACCGTGACCGGCCTTAGCCTTACCGGCGCGGATGCCGGCAACTACAGCTTCACTCCCGCGACTGGCGCGACGCTGACCGCGGACATCACCCCGGCGAGCCTGACGCTGAGCGGCCTCGCGGCGCGGAACAAGGTGTATGACGCGACGACGGTAGCCACGCTTAGCGGGACGGCGGCATTTGCCGGCGTCCTCGGCACCGACGTGGTCACGCTGAGCGGGAACGCCAGCGCGAGCTTTGCCGACAAGAATGTGGGCGTAGCCAAGCCGATAAACGTGAGCGGTCTCACGCTTTCCGGTGTGGATGCGGGCAACTACGCGCTGACCAATACCAGCGCCAGTGCTACTGCGGACATCACCCCGGCGAGCCTGACATTGAGCGGGCTATCTGCGCAGAACAAGGTGTATGACGCGACGACGGTAGCGAGTGTAAGCGGCACCCTCGCCGGCGTAATTGCGGGCGACGCCGTCAGTCTGGCGACTCCGACCGGCAGCTTCAACAACAAGAATGTCGGCAGCGCGAAGCCGGTAACCGTGACCGGCCTCGCCCTCACGGGTGCGGATGCCGGCAACTACAGCTTCACTTCCCCGAGCGGCGCGACACTGAGCGCCGACATCACTCCGGCGAGTCTGACGCTGAGCGGGCTATCGGCGCAGAACAAGGTGTATGACGCGACGACGGTGGCCACGATTACCGGGACGGCGGCATTCTCCGGCGTCCTCGGCACCGACGTCGTCAGTCTGGCGATTCCGACTGGCAGCTTCGATGACAAGAATGTCGGCAACGCGAAGCCAGTCACCGTGAGCGGCCTCACCCTCACGGGTGCGGATGCCGGCAACTACCGCATCAGTGGTGCTCCGAGCGGACTGATTGCCGATATCACCGAGGCTCCGGCGGTCGCGCCTTTGCCGGCGACCACCGCGCCGATCCTCGTTCAGGCGCTGAGCACGGTCGTGGCCACGACGCAGCAACAGCCGACGCAGGCGACAAGCCAGACGACGACGCCGGCTGCGCCGCCCCCGGTGCTTGCGGGCGCACCGGGTAACTCGGGTCCGCTACTGCTCGCCAACACCACGCAGACCATCGGCGGCACGGCGAATTCGTTTGGCGGTGGTTCTGTTGTGGATTCATTGCCCGCGACTTCCGCCGGTGGCGGCCTCGGTGCCCCGGCGAGTGGTGGTACTGCCGCAGGCGGCGCCCCCGCCGGCTCGTCTGGCGCGGCGCCAAGCGCGGGGGGCAGCTCCGGTAGCGGCTCCGGTACTGCCTCGGGCGGTGGTGGCGACAAACCCGCTGCGGACAAACCGGCAGCGGACAAACCCTCTGAAGCCAAGCTGGCGGATGACAAGTCGGCAAGCGCGAACAAGGACGACACCAAGGCCGAGGACAAGAAAGAGGACAAGAAGAAAGACGAAGTGACACCGGCCAAGAAAGCCGAAGGCAAGCCGGCGGCGAAGAAGCTCGCTACCTGCAGCTAGAAGGAGAGGCGAGCATGCGAACACAAGTGTCCATTCTATCCGCGCTGCTCGTTGCGGCCGCGGGCGCGCTAGCCGGCGTGGCCGAGGCGGCGAGCCCGGTGGGGCAGGTGACGCACCTCTCGGGCACGCTCATTGCCAAGCGCGCCGATGGCAGCACCAAGCTCTTTTCGACCAAGTCCGAAGTGCAGGAAGGCGACACGCTCGCCACCGAGCAGGAGACCTACGCGCGGATCAAATTCGCCGACGGGGGCGAAGTGGTGCTGCGGCCGGGATCGCAGTTGAAGGTCGCGGCGTATGCGTACGACCAGGCCAAGCCCGCGTCGGACAACATTGTGCTCAACATGCTCAAGGGGGGTCTGCGCGCGGTGACCGGGCTGGTGGGCAAACGCAACCGCGACGCGGTGAACTTCGCTACTACCACGGCCACCATCGGCATCCGCGGCACCCACTTCGGCGCGCTGATCTGCCAGAACGACTGTGGCGGTGTGCCTACCGTCACCGGCAAGCCGCCGGAGAACGGGCTGCACCTGGATGTTGCCGACGGCGCCATCGTGGTCAAGAACGCGGCCGGCCAGCAGGTGATCTCGAGCGGCCAGTTCGGCTTCGTGCAAAGCGCCACCACGCCGCCGGTGATCGTGCCGCCGGCACAGGGCATACAGGTGACGATGCCGACCAGCATCAGCCAGAACAGTTCCTCCGGCCGCGGGGTGGGCAAGGCCAAAGAAGGCGAGTGCGCGGTGCAGTAAACAGGACTGTCTGAAATCGCTCTCTGAACAGCGGATTATTCGCGAAGATTACCACCGCGCAGCAGGAGCCACAGAACGATAATTTTTAGATGTCCCCTTTACCCTTCAGCCGGGTCTTGAGGTCGGCGAACGCCTTGTAGGTGGAAGGCGCCTCCGCTTCCCCGCTGCGGGCCGGCTCACCGCGCCCGGCCGAATCCAGGTAGCGCGCGTGCTCGTTGTCGTGGCAGTAGATGCACAGCAGCTCCCAGTTGCTGCCATCGGGCGGATTGTTGTCGTGATTGTGGTCCTTGTGGTGCACCGTGAGCTGCTGCACGTTGGCGCGGGTGAATTCGCGCGCGCAGCGCCCGCAGACCCAGGGATAGATTTTCAACGCCTGCTCGCGATAATCCTTTTCTCGCAGGTCGCGTGTGCGCCTGGCTTCGGCCACAATTCGATCCAATTTGCCGGTGTCCGACATACGCCCATCCTCCTTCGGGATCATTGTGCACCCCGTCTGATCGATCTTCAACCGCGGCCTGCTTCCGACACCGTAGCCTCGTTCCGCTATAATCGCGCTTTAACGGCGCAAGCTTTCATGGCTGAAATACTCAAGCTGCGCGGCAGCCCCGCGCTGTCCGCGTTCCGTCTGGAAAAACTGCACGCGCGCCTGGCCGCAATCGCACCGGGCGCGCGCATTGCCGGCGCCGAATTCTGGCATTTCGTCGAAGCCGCGCACGCGCTCGACGCGCGCGAGCGCGCGGTGCTGGACCGGTTGCTCGTCTATGGTGAGTCGATACGGTCGGCGCCGCCCGCGGGCGAGCTGTATCTGGTGGTACCGCGCCTCGGCACCATCTCGCCCTGGTCTTCCAAAGCCACCGACATCGCGCGCCAGTGCGGCCTGCCGGCGGTGCAACGCATTGAGCGCGGTATCGCTTATTACGTCGCGGGCGCGGACGGGCGGCGGGGAGAGGTCGCGTCCCTGCTGCACGATCGCATGACCGAAACCGTGCTCGACAGCCTGGATCAGGCGGAGCGGCTGTTCCGTCACGTCGAGCCGCGGCCGCTCGCCGCGATCGATCTTTTCGCGCGCGGCCGCGCGGCGTTGGAGGAGGCCAATCGGGCCATGGGTCTGGCGCTGTCCGCCGACGAGATCGACTATCTGCTCGAACACTTTCGCGCCATCGGCCGCGATCCCACCGACGCCGAACTCACCATGTTCGCGCAGGCCAATTCCGAGCACTGCCGCCACAAAATTTTCAACGCATCCTGGGTGATAGACGGCGTGGCCCAGGCGCATACGCTGTTCGGCATGATCCGCGCGACGGAGAAGGCCAATCCACTGGGCACGGTGCTCGCCTATTCGGACAACTCCGCCATCATAGAAGGGCGCGAGATTGGGCGCTTTTATCCCGACGCAGCCGGCCGCTACGCCTACCACCGCGAGGCCACGCACACCCTGATGAAGGTCGAGACGCACAACCATCCGACCGCGATCTCGCCCTTTCCCGGCGCGGCCACCGGCTCGGGCGGCGAAATCCGCGATGAGGGGGCGACCGGCCGCGGAGCCAAGCCCAAAGCCGGTCTTGCGGGTTTTTCGGTGTCGAATTTGCGCATTCCGGGCGGGCTGCAACCGTGGGAAGCGGACCACGGCAAGCCCGGTCGCATAGCATCGGCGCTGGACATCATGCTCGAAGGGCCGATCGGCGCCGCGGCGTTCAACAACGAGTTCGGCCGCCCCAATCTCGCCGGCTATTTCCGCAGCTTCGAGATGGAGGCGGGCGGCGAGCTGCGCGGTTATCACAAGCCGATCATGATCGCGGGCGGCGTGGGCAATATCGCCGCGCGCGATGCATTCAAGCTCGGACTGCTGCCGGGGTCATTGCTGATCCAGCTCGGCGGACCGGGGATGCTCATCGGCATGGGCGGCGGCGCCGCCTCCAGCATGGCCACCGGCAGCAACACCGAGGACCTGGATTTCGATTCGGTGCAGCGCGGCAACGCCGAAATCCAGCGCCGCGCGCAGGAAGTCATCGACCGCTGCTGGCAGCTCGCCGATGCGAATCCGATCCTGTCGATCCACGACGTGGGCGCGGGCGGACTGTCGAATGCGCTGCCCGAACTGGCACATGGCGCCGGCCGCGGCGCGCGCCTGAACCTGCGCGCGGTGCCGAGCGAAGAGCCGGGCATGTCGCCGCGCGAAATCTGGTGCAACGAGGCGCAGGAGCGCTACGTCCTCGCGATAGCGCCTGCGCGGATCGACGAGTTTCGTGCCATCTGCGCGCGCGAGCGCTGCCCCTTTGCGGTACTCGGTGTAGCGACGCTGGAGCAGCGGCTCACGCTCGCCGACGAGCGCTACGCCAACCAGCCGGTGGACATGGACCTGGGCGTGCTGCTGGGCAAGCCGCCGCGCATGCTGCGCGAAGGCGCGCGCCGCGCGCGCGCGTTGCCGCCGTTCTCCGCCGCTGGCATCCCGCTCGATGATGCGTGCTACCGCGTGCTGCGCCATCCCACGGTGGCGGACAAGACTTTTCTCGTCAGCATCGGCGACCGCAGCGTCGGCGGGCTGTGCGCGCGCGATCCTTTCGTCGGTCCGTGGCAGACGCCGGTGGCCGATTGCGCCGTGACTCTGCTAGGTTTCGGCGAGTACGCGGGCGAAGCCTATTGCATGGGCGAGCGCGCGCCGCTTGCCCTCATCGATGCCCCGGCCTCGGGGCGCATGGCGGTGGGCGAGGCGCTCACCAATCTGGCCGCGGCGCCGGTGGAATTGTCGCGGGTCAAACTTTCGGCCAACTGGATGGCCGCCGCGGGGCACGCGGGCGAGGACGCGGCGCTCTACGACACGGTACGCGCGGTGGCGCTGGAGCTGTGCCCGGCGCTGGGCATCGGCATTCCGGTGGGCAAGGATTCGCTGTCGATGAAGACCACCTGGGAAGAGGGCGGGAGAAAAAAGGAAGTCGTCGCACCGCTCTCGCTTATCGTTTCCGCCTTCGCTCCCTGCGCCGACGCGCGCCGCGCGCTCACACCGCAACTGCGCCTGGATGCGGGCGCGAGCGAACTCGTCCTCGTTGATCTTGGGCGTGGCAGGAACCGCCTCGGCGGCTCGATCCTCGCACAGGTATACGGGCAGATGGGCAACGCGGCGCCGGATCTGGATGACGCGCCGGCGCTGAAGCGCTTTTTCGTGGCGGTGCAGGCGCTCAATCGTGACGGACTGCTGCTCGCCTATCACGACCGCTCCGATGGCGGCTTGTTTGCCGCCGTCTGCGAAATGGCGTTCGCCGCGCATTGCGGCCTGACTCTCGACCTCGATGTCCTCGATCTCGATCTCGTCTGTCGCGACGCCGGGGGCGGCCGGCCGGAAGCGGCGGCCGGGGGCGATCCCGAGCGCGTGCTCGCGGCGCTGTTCGCCGAGGAGCTGGGCGCGGTGCTGCAGGTGCGCGCGCAGGATCGCGACGCGGTGCTGTCGCGCCTGGTCGCGGAGGAGTTGCAGGCGCAGGTAATCGGAAGCCCGAACGAGCGCGCCGAAATCCGCCTCATGCGCGGCGCGACGCCGGTGTTCGCGCAAAGGCGCATCGACCTGCAGCGCGCCTGGTCCGAGACCACTTGGCGCATGCAGGCGCTGCGCGACAATCCGGAATGCGCGCAGCAAGAGTACGACCGTATCCTCGATGCGAACGATCCCGGACTGCACGCCAAGCTCAGCTTCGATCCGGTGAAGGACATAGCCGCGCCCTACATCGCCGAAGGTACCCGGCCGAGGATCGCCATCTTGCGCGAACAGGGCGTGAACGGGCAGGTGGAAATGGCGGCGGCGTTCGACCGCGCCGGCTTCGACGCGACCGACGTGCACATGAGCGACGTCATTTCCGGGCGCGTTTCGCTCTCCGGCTACACGGGCTTCGCCGCCTGCGGCGGCTTCTCCTACGGCGACGTGCTCGGCGCGGGCGAGGGCTGGGCCAAGTCGATCCTGCTCAATGCGCGCGCGCGCGACGAGTTCGAGGCCTTCTTCGGCCGCGGCGACGTGTTTGCGCTGGGCGTGTGCAACGGCTGCCAGATGATGAGCAATCTGCACCAAATCATTCCCGGCGCCGCGCATTGGCCGAAGTTCCTGAAGAACAAGTCGGAGCAGTTCGAGGCGCGCTTCGTCATGGTCGAGGTGGCCGAGAGCCCGTCGCTGTTCTTCGCCGGCATGGGCGGCAGCCGCATGGCGGTGGCCACCGCCCACGGCGAGGGCAGGGCGGTGTTCGCCGATGGCGCCGCGCAGGCAAAGGCGCTGGTGGCGCTAAGATTCGTCGACAACCACGGCGCGGCGACCGAGACCTATCCGGCCAACCCCAACGGCTCGCCCGCCGGCATCACCGGCCTCACCACCGCCGACGGCCGCTTCACCATACTCATGCCGCATCCGGAGCGTGTGTTCCGTAGCGTGCAGCAGTCCTGGCATCCAGAGGGATGGAAAGAGGATAGTCCCTGGATGCGCATGTTCCGCAATGCGCGCGTATGGGTGGAGTGAGGGGCGGCGCATTGAAAAGCAATAGACACGAGGTTCCGGCCATTCTGGGCAACCGCGTCGAACTGCAGTTGCTCACCACGCTGCGCTGCAATCTCAAGTGCAGCTATTGTTCGCTCGGCGTGGGCGATGTGCTGGGCTCGCAGCGCAACGTCACCTACTCCCTGGACGCGCTCGATCGATTTATCGCGACGCATCTCGCCGGGCATGAGATCTACGTCACCTTCTACGGCGGCGAGCCGACGTTGAAGCTCGATCTCATGAAGGCCGTGATGAAGCGCCATCCCAGGTTTCGTTTCCAACTGCAGACCAACGGCACGCTGCTCGATAGCCTGCCCGACTGGGTGCTCGGCCGGCTCTCCAATATCCTGGTGTCGATAGACGGTGGCGAGAAAATCACCGACGGCTACCGCGGACGCGGGATTTACCGCCGGGTGCTGAAGAATGTCAATGCGATACGCGAGCGCGTCGGCGGCACGCTGACCGCGCGCGTGACCTGGAGCAGCGCGGACACCAGCTTCGAGGAACTGGACCAGTTGACGCAGGATTTCGATTACGTCTATTTTCAGTTCGTGGCGCAGGACGGCGCCTACGCGGCGGAAGCGGTGGCGAAAAAGCGCGAGGTAATCGCGCGGCTGGTGCGCGCATTCTTCTCCTCGGAAACGCTCTATCCTTTCATTCCGCTCATGGGCACGGTGCGCAATAAGGTACTGCCGGCGCTGGCCACGGAGCCGTACGCCGGAATGACCCAGTGCCGCGCGTCCACGCACCTATTGAACGTCATGCCCGATGGCAAGATCTATCCTTGCCCGGATCTGATGTACCTGCCGGAGATGATGCAGGGGGACGTGGTCGGCAACTGGCTCAAGCCGAGCCCGCTCCAGCCCCATCCGGACATGCCTTGCGCGCGCTGCGCCGCGTTCGCGTTCTGCCGCCGCAACTGCATGAAAAATCTGCCTCTGGCCTACGTCAAGGGCGACGCCCGCTACCGCGAGGATGTGGTCGAACCGATCTGCGATCTGGTGCGATTCCTGGGCGAGGAGGTGGACCGGCACGATCCCCACGCATGGTTTGCGCGCATGCCATTGTCCGTGCGCGAGCAGCTTGCCGGCTGCGCTGTGTACGAATACGTCGAGGTCATGCCTTGAGGTTGGTGCCGGCGTGCGCCGGCATCGGGGGTGAACGCAGCGCGTGATTCACCAGCAGCGCGGCGGTGAGTAGCAGCACCGCGCCGCCCTGATGCGCGGCCGCAAGCGGAATCGGCACCGGCCGCTCTTGATAGCGCCCTTCCTCGCTTCGCTCCACCGGGCGCAGTTGAAGCTCCGATAGCGCTTTCCCTACAAATTTCGCCGCGTCTACTCGGCTCCGGTCGAGCGCAGCACGGGCATCATCTGCGACCAGACCATCATGCTGACTGGTGTTATCAGCCGCAAAGACTATCCTGAACATCTGCGCCGCATCCGATGCCCGGCGCGCGTCTGGTGGAGCGCGCCTGTGCCTTCGTTGCGCTCAAGCCGGGCGAGACGCTGACGCTCGCCGAGCTGACCGCTTTCCTCGCCGCCGAAGGCATGGCCAAGAACTACTGGCCCGAGCGCCTGGAACTCATCGAGCGATGCCGCGCACGCCTTCGGGCAAAATCCAGAAGTTCAAACTGCGCGAGGTCGCCGCCGGCTTCGGCGTCCAGTCAGCCTGAAGCCCGACCGGCGGGACAAGCTCCCTCAGGCACGCGCGACGCTCACTTCGGCATCTTGCATTTGTCCTGCGGCGGGGTCGCCTCGGCGGCCGGCACGCTCATCGCGATGATGGAACGTATCTTGCCACCCTGCTCGCCGACATAACCGAAGTGATTGGGCGCGGCAAGCTGGTGGTCTTCGGCCCGCATCGTGAGCCTGCCATTGACGGTATCGAAGGTGCCGCCTTCCATGGCCTTGACCAGATCGGCCGGTTTGTCGCTCTTCGCCTTGGCGATCGCCTGCAGAATCACCTGCATGCCGACATAAGTCTCACCCTCGAAGTTCGTGGGTTCGTCGCCGTTATAGGCTTTCTTCCAGGCTGCGACGAAGGCATTGTTTCCCGGGGTATCGAGGGTCGAACTGTAGTTGATGATGCCCCAGAGGCCTTTCGCGACTTCGCCCAGCGCCTTGGCCACGTTGTCGGAGGTGGCGAAACTGACCCCGGCGGTAAAGACCTTGTCGAACAGGCCGAACTGCTTTGCCTGCTGCGCGAAGGTGATGCCGTCACGACCGGCCAGCGCCACCCACAGGCCCTCGGCGCCGGAGCCCTTGAGCTGCTGGATGAAGGGTGCGTAGTCGTTGGTGCCGACGGCAGGATAGTGTTCAGCAACGACTTCGCGGCCGGTTGCCTTGGTCGCGGCATTGAAGCTCTGAGCGGAATTGCGGCCCCAGGCCATATCGGCCGCGATGATCGCCCACTTCTTCTCCTTGCGCGTGGTGAGCCAGGGTTTCACCGCTGCGGCATCCGCGTAATCGGGGCGGTTGACGCGGAACATCCGCGGCACGCAGGCCTCGCCGGTCAGGGCGTCCGCCTTGTTGATGGTTATCATATAGAGGGCGTCCCAGCGCTCCAGCATCGGTCCCATCGCCAGCCCCTCTCCCGATGTAATGGTGCCGGTCAGGATCTTGTAACCATCGAGCGCCAGTTTTTCGGCCTGCTTGCGCGCGCCCTCGGGCTTGGTCTCGGTGTCGAGCACCTTGACTTCGATCTTGCGCCCCATGATCCCGCCCTTCGCGTTGGCCTCCGTCGCTGCGAACTCGACCGCCCGCTTTGCTTCGTTGCCAAGGCTGCTGAACGGTCCCGACAACGAAGTCGGCACGCCGATCTTGATCGATTGCTGCGCATTCGCAGCCGTTACAAATGCACTCGACGCCAGCGCGGCGGTCACCAACACCGGTAATACTCGTGATGAAAAAAATTTGTTTACCATTGGAAATCTCCTTTTGCACTCATGAAAGTGAATTCTGCTTTCCTAGACGGCTACGTGCTTCTTCAGGTTTTCCATCGAAAGCTCCGCCAGTGCGCCCTGGTCCACAATCTGTCCTTTCGACAGAACATAGTAGCATTCGGCCACGCGGCGCACCAGGCTGAAGTTCTGCTCGATCAGCAGCAGGCCGGTGCCATTCGCGGCCAGGCGCAACAGCACCGCCGCCAGCTCGTCGACGATGACCGGGGCGAGGCCCTCGCTTGGCTCGTCGAGCACCAGCAGAGCCGGATTCGCCATCAGAGCGCGCCCGATCGACAGCATTTGCTGCTGTCCGCCGGAGAGCGCGATGCCCGGCGTCTCGGCGCGCTCGCGCAGAATCGGGAACAGTGCGAATACCTGATCCAGATTCCACGGGCCCGGACGGCGCACCGCTGCCCCGAGCAGCAGGTTTTCGCGCACCGTCAGGTTGGCGATGATGCGCCGGCCCTGCAACGCCACCGACACGCCCTCACGCGCGGCAGTGAAGTGGCGCAGAGTTCGTGCTGGCCGGCCGTTGAAGGCGATCTCCCCCCCGCGCAGTCGCGCAACGCCGTGGAAGGTATTGACGATGGTTGTTTTGCCCACGCCATTGCGGCCGAGGATCGCGACGCGTTCGTTGGCGCCGATCGAGAGGTCGATGCCGTGCAACACCCTGGCTTCGCCATAACCCGATTCGACACCCCGGAACGAAAGCAGATCGCTCATGCCCAGCTTCCCAAGTAGGCCGTGACCACCTCCGGGTTGCGGCGGATTTCGTCCGGCGTGCCTTCGGCCAACGGCCGGCCTAGATTGAGCACGGTGATGCGGTCGCAGATCGAGAACACGAGGTCCATGTCGTGTTCGACCAGCAATACCGTTACTTTCCAGCGCCGCGCAAGGTCCCGCAATAGCTGCACCAAAGCGCGCGATTCGTTCATGGACAGTCCTGCCGACGGCTCGTCGAGCAGCAGCACCTTTGGCCGCCCGATCAACGACAATGCGAGATCGAGGCGACGCTGGTCGCCGTAGGAAATGTCGGCCGCACGCCGCTCGAGCAGGTGCGCGAGGCCGAGATCGGCCACTACCTCATCGACATTGCCGATTTCGGCCTTGCGTACAGCGACAGTAAGTTGGGTGCCGACCGTGATCTCGGGAAAGATGTTGGTCTTCTGGAATGAGCGCGCCAGGCCCGCGGCACGACGCTGCTGGACGGTGAATCGGGTGATGTCCTCGCCGTGCAGCTTTGCCGTGCCGCTCCAGTTGCCGGCACGGCCCGACAGGACGTCGATGAGCGTCGACTTGCCGGCGCCGTTCGGACCAATCAATCCGCGGATTTCGCCGCGCGGCACCGCGATATCAACGTTGTCGATGGCGGCGAAACCGCCATAGCGGCGGGTCAGCTTGACGCCCTCAATGGCAAATGCCGCGCTCATGCCGCCGCCTTGCCACGCAGACGCTGCCCGCCCCGTACCAGCGCACCAGCCAGACCGGTGGGGAGCAGTACCGTGACCAGGATCAGAATCACGCCGATCATCGCCTGCCAGTGCTCGGTCAGGTCGCCCGCCAGGTTTTTCAGGAAGAAGAAGATCACCGCACCAAAGGCCGGGCCCCAGAGCAGCTTCGGCCCGCCGATGATCGCCATGATCAGCGCCGAACCGGAGAGCGACCAATGCAGCACTTCGGGCGAAACGAAAGCGTTGTAGAGCGCGAACAGTGCCCCGGCGAGAGCCGCGATCAGCGCCGAAAGTGCGTACACCAGCGACCTCGGAACCACGGTCCGATAGCCGATGAAGCGGGCGCGTTCCTCGTTCTCGCGGATCGCCTCGGTCAGTTGGCCGAACGGGCTGCGCACCAGTACGTACAGGCCGAACACCAGCAGCACCAGCGCGATCCAGCAAACCACGAACATGCTATGCGGGTCCTGGAACGTGCGAATCGATGTGCCGAACAAGGATTGCGGCAGACTAATCACAAGGCCGTCGTCGCCGCCGGCGACGTGGCGCGCTTTGACCACGAATTCGTGAAGCGCCTGACCGACCGCGAGTGTCAGCATCGAAAATGCGACCCCGGGAATCCGCACGATCACAAGGCCGAGCAGGAAGGCCAGCACAGCCGGGACTGCCAGGGCGATGACAATCGCGACCTCGGCCGGGACGATGCCGTATTTCAGCAGCAGCGTGATGGTGTAGGCGGACAGGCCGAAATAGGCGGCATGGCCGAAGCTGACCGCGCCGTTCTGTTTGACCAGGAAACCGACCCCCGTGGCGAGCACGCCGCTGATCACCGCCTGGGTCAGCAGGGTCATCATCAGGACGGACGAAATCAGCGCCGGCAGGCTGAAGCCGAGCGCAAGCGAACACGCGAGCGGGATCCACGCCGCCCGGCCCAGCGCGCGAGCTTGCGCCGGGGTCGCCCCCTCTAACAGCGCGTCGCCGCCAGCCACCTTGCCGCCCGAACCGTCGCTCAGCCCCCCCGCCATGCCCGTCGGCCGCCAGATCAACACCGCCACCATCAGTACGAACGGGATCATGGTGGCGGCCCACGGTACATAGATGACGCCGAAATTATGGATCTGGCCGATCACCAAGGCGGCGACAAAAGCGCCCGAGAAGCTGCGCAGCCCGCCGACCACGACGACGATAAAAGAGTCGATCAGTATGTAGGCGCCCATAGCCGGCGACAGCGGCAGCAGCGGCGCAGCGATCGTGCCCGACAGGCCGGCCAACGCGGTGCCGATCGCAACCACCACGATGCTGACACGGTCGGTGTTGACGCCCTGCACCGCAGTCGTGATCGGGTCGACCGATGAGGCGCGCACGAACAGGCCTATGCGGCTGTAGCGCAGCCACAGCGACAGGCCGACCGCGACTGCCGCCGCGACCGCGATCACCAGCAGCCGATAGGCCGGAAAGTTCGAATCGAGAATCTGGATGGTCCCGGAGAGCGCCGCAGGTGGAGCCATCGTCAGAAAATCCTTGCCCCAGATGGTCTGCGCCACATCCTCGAGCACCAGCAGAATACCAAAGGTCACCAGCACGGTGACGATCGGGTCGTGCCGCTGCAAAGTCCGGAACACACTGATGTCGAGCAGGGCGCCAAGCACGGCCAGTATGACAATGGCGGCGACCACGCCGATCCAGAAACCGGCGATCAGGGCGACGCTATAGCCGACATAGGCGCCGATCATGAACAGCCCGCCGTGCGCAAAATTGACCACCCGGCGAAGGCCGAAGATCAGCACCAGACCGACTGCAAGAATGTAAAGCAGCCCGCCATAGACAAGGCCGTTCAGAATCTGAATCAGCATGCGCCTGCGTCACGCCGGCCCGTCGGCCGGCAACACGAACCCAAGGTTGCGGAAGATTGCGATTCCCCAGCTCTTCGCACGGACTGAACGATCCGTCCTTCTTGCCCGGCCACCTCTTCGTGCTTGAATGATCGTTCATTCATAAAGGCAAGTCTAAGTCAATCGTGTGCCGCAGTCAAAATCAATTCGGGTGCCGCCAGGCAAGTAGAGTGAGATGGGTTGCCCGTGGACCGAAAAAGGCAATAGAAACCGGCAGCGTCAGCCGGCCAGCATCAGGCCGCCGCGCTTTGCTCGCCCCGTTCCTCGGCGATGTCGCCGAGCAGCACATGTGCTCCCGCCTGTGCCAGTGTTTCCGCGGTCGCCCGCCCGATTCCCGAGGCCGCCCCGGTAATCACCGCCGTCTTGCCGTCTAGTCGCATTTTCTTACTCCATAATCCAGGAGAAATTCTCGCTGCCCAATGGCCGTTTGCAATGACGCGCCGGCATCAGCCGCGCGCTCCGGATTCCCATCGATGGTGCCAGCCTTAGTGCATGGGAATCTTTCCCGCGGCGCAGCGCCGGCCGCAACCTGGCTGAATGAATATTCATTCAGTATGCTAAAATTAACATATGCTATCTACCTTTCCACTATCAACAAGAGCGACCGGCTTACAACGGATTCCTGCAACTCGCGCATGTTTCGCGCCAATCATTCCGACTCCATGGACATGATGGTCATCGGCCCTTGGCTGAAAACGCGGCCCGAGAAAGAGTGGGTGATCATCGCCGCCGACTATGCCTGGGGACGGGATTCCGCCGGCGCTTTCATCAAAGCAGCCCAGGCAGCCGGTAAGACAGTAAAAGCCTCCTATTTCTCGCCGATAGGGACCAAAGACTACGCTCCCTACATTCAGCAGTTGAAGGCCCAGAACGCTAAGGGCATGTGGGTGGCACTTTCCGGAAGCGATGGCATCAACTTCGGTGTCCAGGCCGGTCAGTTCGGTTTGTTGAAGGAGGTCTTCGCGGTGGGCCAGAGCTTTGTCGTCGCCTCGACGATCAAGGGCATGGGCGGCGTGGCCGAGGGAATCTGGGGAGTCTTCAACTACGCCACAAATCTTGACACTCCGCAAAACAAGATCTTCGTCGCCGCCTGGAAAAAGGAGTATGGCAATGATCCGGGCAATTTCGAGGCCGAGACCTATGTTGGCATGCAGGTTTTGTTTGCCGCCATTGCCAAGGCGGGCGGCGACGTTCCGGGGAAGGTAGCCAAGGCGCTGGAGGATCTCATTGTTGACAATACGATCTTCGGGAAGGTGGTGATGCGCGGCAAGGATCACCAGCTGGTCATGCCCAACTACCTCGGCAAGGTGGTCAAGGTGGCGGGCGAGCTCAAGCCGGTGATCGAAATGACGGTCGATTCCGCACAGGCAATGCCAGCACCGTCGCCCGATTGCAAGATGAAGTAAGTTCCGTCCTCGATCTCCTATCACCTCGTGGACCTCAAGCTCATTCTGCCGCCCGCGCGCATCGGCGCCATGGCCAGATCGGGCCATTGGCATGACCGCACGGTCATTGACTATCTTGACGCGGCGGCGGCGGAGCTGCCGGACAAAGTGGCCCTCACCGACTGGAACAGCGTTAGCGCAAGGGCCGCTACTTTTTCTTATCGCCAGATAAAACGGCTTTCCGAGCGGCTCGGCGCCGGCCTGGCGGCGCTCGGGGTCGGCAAGGGCGATGTGGTGTCGTTCCAGCTTCCCAACTGGTGGCAGTTCGTTGCCCTCCATTTCGCCTCGGTGCGAATCGGCGCCATCACCAACCCGCTCATGCCGATTTTCCGCGAGCGAGAGCTCGTTCACATGCTGGGGCTCGCCGAAGCCAAGGTGTTGGTGATCCCCCACCGCTTCCGCGACTTCGACTATCCGGGCATGGTAGCCGGCATCAGAGACAGGCTTCCCGCGCTGGAGCACATCCTGGTGGTCGGGGGAGAGGGTGAGTTGTCCTTCGAGACTTTCGTGGCGCGCCGCTGGGAAGATGAGACTGACGCCAAGGCTCTTTTCGCGTCCCGGCGCCAGGGGCCCAACGAGGTCACCGAGATTCTCTACACTTCGGGGACGACGGGGGAATCGAAGGGCGTCATGCACACCGCGAATACCCTGTTCGGTAACCTGGTGGAGTTCGCGGGGCGACTGAATTTGAGCGAGAAGGATGTGGTACTGATGGCCTCGCCCCTGGCCCACCAGACCGGCTTCCTGTATGGCATGGTGATGCCGATCATGCTCAAAGCGAAGATGGTATTGCAAGACGTCTGGGCGGCGGACCAGGCGGCCCAACGTATCCAGGATGAAGGCTGCACCTTCACCATGGCGGCAACGCCGTTCCTGATCGACCTCACCGACTTGGCGACATTGGACAAGTTCGACATTTCGACCTTGCGCCTTTTCGCGTGCGGCGGTGCACCGGTTCCCGAGGCTCTCGTGCCGCATGCTGCCAAGCGGCTTGGATGCAGCATTATGGCGGCCTGGGGGATGACCGAGAACGGCGCGGTGACCATTACCAAGCCCGGTGACCCCGCTGACAAAGTGTTTGGAACCGACGGCAGCGCGCTGCCCGGATCGCAGGTCAGGGTAGTCAGCCCCGACGGGAAGGAATGCCCGCGCGGTGTCGAGGGCGATCTGCAAATGCGCGGCGCCAGCCTGTTTGTGGGCTATCTGAAGCGGCCCCAACTCTACGGCGTCGATGCCGAGGGCTGGTTCGACACCGGTGATTGTGCCCGCATGGATTCAGAGGGCTATATCCGCATCACCGGCCGCTCCAAAGACGTGATCATCCGCGGCGGGGAGAACATCCCGGTGGTCGAAGTGGAAGGCATCCTCTACCGCCATCCTTCGATCCTGGAGGTGGCCGTGGTGGCGATGCCCGATGCGCGCCTGGGTGAACGGGCGTGCGCCTTCATCGCGCTCAGACCCGGCGCCGAAGCGTTGGCGCTGGCCGATGTCAACGCTTTTCTTGCCCGGTTCCAGATAGCCAAACAGTACTATCCGGAGCGGCTGGAGATCGTGGAGGCGATGCCGCGCACGCCTTCGGGCAAGATCCAGAAGTTCAAGCTGCGCGAGACTGCCATGCGATTCAGCGCCCGATCGTAGGGCGAGACTGCGAATGATTGCACACACTGGAGAAACAACTGGATGATCCTCGACGACGACCACCGCATGATCCGTGACGCGGCAAGAAAGTTCGCGCGCGAACGACAGGAGCTAGACATGGCGCAACCATGGGAATGGGCTGACAGCAAAATTGATTTTCGTAACAACCATTGAAACCACAGGAGAACGAACGTGTCCGAGAAGGAAATACTGCATGAGGTAAAAGACTATGTCGCCACGATCACCATCAATCGCCCGAAGGTGCTGAATGCGTGCACCGACGACCACTTCAGGGAAATTGAGCGCTATGTGAAGCAGGCGGGATCCGATCCCAAGGTCGGCGTGGTGGTACTTACCGGTGTTGGTGAGCGTGCATTCTGTGTCGGTGGCGACATGAACTGGGAAAAGGGCAGCGGCGGCAAGAGCGGCCTGGAAGACCAGGATTTCACGCTCGACCGAACGATCGCAGAGTGCGCCAAGCCGGTGATCGCGCGCGTCAACGGTTACGCGATCGGCGGCGGACACCACATTGCCTACTTCTGCGATTTCACGATCGCTGCGGATCACGCCATATTCGGCCAAAACGGGCCGCGCGTCGGTTCTCCCGCCGGAGGCCACATCGTCTCGCATGCGGCGAATGTTCTCGGCCACAAACGCGCGCGGGAGCTGTGGATGCTATGCCGCAAATATACCGCGCAGCAAGCGCTCGCGTGGGGCCTGGTCAATAGCGTCGTGCCGATGTCGAAATTGGACGAGGAGGTGCGCAAGTATGCGGACGAACTGCTCGCCCTCAGCCCTACGTGCCTGAAAATCCTCAAGCGCTCCTTTTACCATCACATGATGCCGATAATGGATCGCAACATGAAGGAACTGGTACTGGAAGTGGCGCCCGACTACTTTCGCACCGGCGAACAGCAGGAGGGAGCCGACGCGTTCCTGCAAAAGCGTCCGCCGGACTTCAACCGATACCGCTGATCTCGCGGACATGTAGTATGCTGAAAAGAAAACGGCGCTAGCAGCCTGTCGGACTTAGCGCGTAACTCATTTAATCTCTTCTGGTCCAATTCCCCGCGGCTTGCCGCGGGGTCGTTTATTTTTGATCCAATAGTTACAGAAGTAACGACCCGTAAACAGAGACAGAATGAACGGGGGGGTATTAAAGGTGGGCTAAGCCGCGTAGCGCGCAATGGCCGCCTAAGACGCCGTAGTTAGTCAGCGCAGCGCGTGATTCACCAGCAGCGCGGCGGTGAGTAGCAGCACCGCGCCGCCCTGATGCGCGGCCGCCAGCGGAATCGGCACCGCGAGCAGCAGGGCGGCAATGCCGAGCGCGATTTGCAGGGCGAGCATACCGAGCAGCAGGTTGATGGCGAGGTTTGCGCGCGCGGTAGGCGCCTCGCGCCGCGCTCGCAGCCAGAACCAGGGCACGAGCAAGGCGAGCAGCCATGCGCCCAGCCGGTGATCGAATTGCACCGTGGCCATGTTGTTGAAGAAATTCAGGTACCACGGCTCGAGCATGAAAATCTCCGGCGGCACCCAATGCCCGTTCATGAGCGGGAACGTATTGTAGGCGAAGCCAGCGCGGATGCCGGCGACGAAGCCGCCGGTCACCGCCAGGTAGGCGACCACGGCGGTGATGATCCAGGCAAATCGGCGCAGCGGCGGCGCGTTTGCCGCCACGGGATCGCGATAGCGCAGCCCCAGTGCCGTCCACAGCATGGCGGCATAGATCGCAAGAGCGAGGCTCAAATGCGCGGTCAGACGGTACTGCGACACGCGCGGGTCATCCACCAGGCCCGATTTCACCATGTACCAGCCCATCGCCCCCTGTAAGCCGCCGAGCACGAAGATGCCGGCGAGCTTCAGCGCCAGCGGCCGGTCGATGCGGTCGCGCCACCAGAACCAGACGAGCGGCAGCAGGAACACCACGCCGATCATGCGGCCGAGCAGGCGGTGAAAATATTCCCACCAGAAAATGGACTTGAACGCATCGAGACTCATCCCCCGATTGACCTTGCGGTACTCGGGGGTGAGTTTGTATTTGTCGAAGGTCTCGAGCCACTGCGCTTCGCTTACGGGCGGCAGGGTGCCGAGGATGGGCTGCCACTCGACGATCGACAGTCCGGAGTGGGTAAGCCGGGTCACCCCGCCGACCACGACCATCGTGAACACCAGTGCGCAGCAGGCGAGCAGCCACGCCGCCACCTGGAGCCGCGCTCGGGTACCCGGCCCGCCGGCGGGCTCGACGGAGGCTGCGTCCGTGGATAGGGTCTTCATCGCAATCGCTTAAGGCTTTTCAGGTGGAGCCGCGTTGTTCTTGTGCAAGGGTAATCGAAACGGCTTTCCGTATCCAGTGCGCTGGCGGGTATGGGCCTTCGCGGAAGTCGGATGCAACGGCGGCCCAATGCGCAGAAGTAGCAGGCCGGTGCCGGCTTCTGTTATAATTCGCGCCTCGCGCCTGTAGCTCAGTTGGATAGAGTACTTGGCTACGAACCAAGGGGTCGTGGGTTCGAATCCTGCCAGGCGCGCCATTAAGATTAACGCCCTCAGTAGCTTACTGAGGGCGTTTTCTTTTGGAAAATCGGGCTGGTGTCATTGATGCAGGTTTGTGTTGTTGCTGCGCGAACAAAATCGACCGTCGTGCGCGAATTACACTCACCACCTATTTTCAACTGATTTCCCAGACTAACCAAGCATTTGCGGATGCCTCGCCCTGATCACTCCAATCGCGTAGTCTGGTCAATCTGATCCGCGCAAAGAACACGGGTCGCAAGCCTGTCGCTACCGGCTGCGCATTGAAGCGGCGGCAGTTTTGAAGTCGGGAGCAAGTATGTCGGGAGTAAGTATTGACATGATTATGCCAGAATGGGCATAACCCAAAGGATGTCAAAAGCAGCCGCGCAAGCCCCTCAAATGGATTGGCTCCGCCAAGCGCGATTTGGACGCAATGCCAGAGGATGTCAAAGACGTGTTCGGACACGCCATCGATCTGGCGCAAGCGGGCGGGAAGCACCAAGATGCGAGGGCGATGAGCGGATTTCGTTCGGCTGGCGTGTTGGAAGTGGTTGAAGACTTTCGGAGTGATACCTACCGGGCTGTCTACACGGTCAAGTTCGCTGGATGGATTTACGTTCTGCATTGCTTCCAGAAGAAGTCCAAGACCGGTATCAAGACGCCCAAGAAAGATATGGCGCTGATCAACGGGCGGCTGAAAGCCGCAAAGCAGGATTACGAGATATGGCAAGCACGGCAAGGAGCGCGATGATGACCCAACAGAGCGAAGTGACTATCGAAGAAGGCAGCACCAACGTCTATGCCGACCTGGGGTATGCCGACGCGGCTGAAATGCAACGCAAGTCACAACTCGCGGGAGAGATTTCCCGCGCAATCAAGGCGCGTCGCTTAACACAGGACGGAGCCGCCGTACTGCTCGGCATCGATCAGTCAAAGATATCGCGCATCACCCGAGGACAGTTTCGTGGTGTCAGCGAAGCCAAGCTGTTGGAGCTGGTGGCCAAGTTGGGCCACGACGTGAAAATCGTCGTGGGACCCGTGCGCCGCCGCGCCGGTAAAATCGAATTGCAGTTCGCCTAACTCGCCACTGGTCGTTGATGCGGATGCAGTGTTGACCTGCCAGGCGCGCGAGTAGCAGTAGTTTAAGGCATTAGCGAAAGCTATAATGACCCCTTCCCCCGCTCACCGCCCCGGACCTTGCGCCAGAACGCCGCCCTTGCCCGCGTCTCGCCCTACCTGCTGCTTACGGCCACGATCCTGTTCTGGGCGCTGAACTGGATCGTCGGGCGGGCGCTGCGCGACGACGTGCCGTCGTTCTCGCTCGCGTTCTGGCGCTGGGTGAGCGCGAGCGCGCTGCTGCTGCCTTTTGCCTGGCCGCACCTGGTGCGCGGCTGGCCGGCGATGCGCGAGTCGTGGCGGATCATGCTCGCGCTCGGCCTGCTCGGCACCACGTTCTGCACCCTGGCCTCGTACACGGGCCTCAAGTACACCACCGCCGTCAGCGGCTCGATCCTGAATTCGTTCGCGCCGGTGATCATCATCGCCATCTCCTGGGCCTTCCTCGGACAGCGGCTGCGCGCCTCGCAGTGGGCAGGCGTCGCGATTTCGCTCACCGGGGTACTGAGCATCGTCGGCCGCGGCGACCCGATGGTGTTCCTGACGCTTTCGCTCAACGTTGGAGATCTGTGGATCCTGGCGTCGATACTGCTCTGGGCGCTGTATACGATCTGCCTGCGCTGGCGGCCGCCGGGCCTGCACCCGCTCGGTCTCCTGGCCGCGAACGTGATCGTCGGCGTGGTGGCGATGCTGCCGGTGTACCTGTGGTCGCTCGCTCAGGGCCTGCATATCACCTGGACTGCGGCGGCGGTTGCCGGGCTGGTCTACGTCGGCGTGTTTCCGTCGGTGCTCGCGTATATTTTCTGGAACAACGCGGTGTCGCGTGTCGGCCCGAGCAAGGCGGGGATGTTCATGCACCTGATGCCGGTGTTCGCGAGCCTGCTCGCGATCGCCTTCCTCGGCGAGCGGCTGCACCTGTTCCACCTAGCAGGCATGGCGATGATCCTCGGCGGCATCTGGCTTACCAGCCGCGCCCACAACCCCGAGGCCGAAGCCGGGATGGAGAACTGAACGCAAGCGCGCGGGATCAGTCTTCCAGGGTGAATCCCACCTTGATAGTCACCTGCCAGTGCGCCACCTTCCCGTTTTCCACGTGGCCGCGCGTCTCTATCACCTCGAACCAGTGGATGTTGCGCACGGTCGAGGAAGCCTTGGCGATGGCGCCGTTGACCGCGTCCTCGATGTTCTTGGTCGATGAACCGGTAAGTTCGATATGCTTGTAGACGTGATTGCTCATGCTGCTCTCCTGGAGAAAAATGGCCGATGGCAGAGAGAGTGACCTTGGAAGCGAGATGAATTATCCGCCTTTTTTCGCGGGCACGGAAAATCGCGCTGCCGCCGCCGCATCTCATCCGGCTCCCGGTCCATTGCGGATTCTTTGCAATAATGCCGCTCGTGGCTCGTCCGACAAGCCGCACTGCAAACCCGGCACGAGGGCAGAACGCACGAACACGGCTGCTCACCGGGCCGATCCCGGCAACGATGGTGCGCCTTTCGCTGCCCAATATCGTTTTGGTCGGCGCGCAGGTGGACGTCAGCATCGCCGCGTGGATTTCGCCGCAACGCGCGCCGATTTGCGCGAAACCGTCGAGCGACTCGATCAACGAAAGTGCGAACTCTGCTCGTTCGGTCTCGGCGGCCCGGAACGATGGGCGATAGCCGCAAGCGGGAACGAGACCGGGCCCCGGCTCAGGACCAGGAAGCGTGTGTCCGCGAGGCGAGCACCGGCTATTCCGGATTACGCCGGGGCATCTGCTGCGCGACGCGGGATCAGATCGACTTCAAGTCGCCGGCGGAGGTCTTGCCGTCCTGCCCCTTCTGCAATTCGTACTGGATTTTCTGACCTTCGTTCAAGGTGGACAGGCCGGCTTTCTCCACCGCCGAGATATGCACAAACACGTCTTTCGAGCCATCATCGGCCTGAATAAAGCCGAAACCCTTGCTTGCGTTGAACCATTTCACTGTGCCAGTAGCCACAAAAATCTCCCGATAAGAATGTAGTCGAATATCGACCCGGGCCATGGTGCGTCCGCGTCAATGGAGGAACAGTTTAATGCATCGTGCTCCAGGTTGCTACTGCAAGCTGCGCAAATCCGGAAATAGGCCTCGACCCGGAGCCCGATTCCGCCATTTTCGCGCGAAACAAGGTCTAAATGGCGAAGTATCAGCGTAAACTGAGCACGCCGAAATCCGCTTTCTCGTTCATCGTCAGCCTCCGCGGAATAAAGGGCCAACGCTGACGTATTCAGCTCACCTGCCGTAGTACGGGGATTAGCCGACGGCTACACAGTGACGGCCAGAGCGCTTGAAACCGACGGCACTTGACCGCATATACCGCACAAATATCCGCTGGAGCCGCCATGAACACCCATACGTTTGATACCGGAGTCGAATCCTTCGAGCGCGACGTGCTGCAAGCGTCGCAGAAAGTGCCCGTGCTGGTTGATTTCTGGGCGCCTTGGTGTGCCCCTTGCCGGGTGCTGAAACCCATCTTGGAGAAGCTCGCCGGCGAATACCAGGGCAGGTTCCTGCTGGCCAAGGTCGATTCCGACGAGCACCCGCAGTTGTCCGCGCGCTTCGGCGTGCGCGGCATCCCCAACGTCAAGGCCTTTGTCGACGGCAAGCTGGCAGACGAATTTACCGGTGCCCTGCCCGAGAGCCGCGTGCGCGCCTTCATCGACCGCCTGATCCCGACGCCGGGCGAGAAGCTGCGCCGCACCGCGCGCGCGCTCGTGGCCCAGGGCGATTTCGACGAGGCCGAGCGCCATCTGCGCAGCGCCCTCGAGATCGAGCCGGCCAACCACGGGGTGCGGTTGGATCTGGTCGAACTGTTGCTGGCGAAGAACAACCACGCCGAGGCGGATGAAATGTTTGCGCCGATTCCGGAGCGCGAGCGCGACGAGCGTGCGGAGAGGCTCTATTCGGTGCTCGCCTTGTGGAAGAGAAGCCAGCAACTGCCGGCGCTCGAGGAACTGGAAGCCAGGCTCGCGGCCAATCCGGACGACCTGCCAGCGCGGCTCGCGCTGGGCGAGCGCCTGGTCGCCGACAAGCGCTACGAGCCCGCGCTTGCGGCGCTGCTGCAGGTGGTGCGCCGCGACCGCGGCGCCTTGCGCACCAGCGCGCGCAAGCTGATGGTCGAGGTGTTCAAGCTTGCCGAGGATCAGGCCGCGCTGGTCAGCGAGTATCGCAAGCTGCTTGCTGGTGCTCTCTACTAACAGGGTGTTGAAAAAGGGGGTACGCCCCATTGGCGCTACCTTAGATCGCGATGGTGTTAGGTGAGATGCTGGATCTCAACATTCCCCCACTTATCTCTTAGGTACTCGGCAACCAGCCGCCGATGGCAATGGTGCGGCTTATCCTCGCTGCATAGCAGGCAGCCGCCGTCGAGTTTTTCGCGAGGCACAGTCTCCTCGATCCTGCGTTTTGTCATTAGATCGAGAAACTGCCGCTCATAAACCGACCAATCGCCCTTGTTCTTCCTGTACGCATCAAGAATGTCTTTGGTCGGGGCGAGCGCGGACTCATGGACGTAATCTATGTGGCAGATTGTCTTGGTAAAATAGCGCAGGTCGTCCTTCTTGGCGAAGCCAGCGAGTTGCGAGACGTTGTTCAGCCGGACATCGACTAGCCGCTTCACTCCGGCCTGTTGTAACTTGGTAAAGAACGCCTCCGCGCTCTTCTTCGTGAAGCCGATTGTGAACAATTTCATGTCGCGCTGTCGTTGAGTACTGGAGCTGCATGTGCATCAGCCGAAGCCTCTTCGTAGGCAATCCGCTTGCCCTGGATGGCGTAAGCCTCTTCGATCCACTCTTCCCTAGAACGAAACATATCGCCCTCCGGCAACTTCAATTGGCGCAGCAGCCGGCTAAGAGCCTGCTCATGACTTTCGACGGAGCCGTCTTCGAGGATATGCTGGGCTGAATACCCTTGCGCACACAGATTCCGTGTTACGAGTATGGTGCGATGGCACGCGAGGGGGTCCTTCTCCGCGCACATTAGCGCAACCTTGTATGCCTTCATGCTGTCCCGCACATATTCGAGTCCGCTCGCGAAAAGAGCGGTCTTCGCGAGCCGGTCATACTGGACCTTACCGCTTAAATAACACGATGGGTCGTTGCTGCGCGCACCGAGTTCCTTGCCCAGGAAAACGTACGCAATCCCGTGCTCTCGCAACGCCTGCTTGATCGATTCCCGGTTGAACTGAGGGTTCATTCGACTGTAGGGGGAGGATCGCACATCGCAGAGGGCCGTGATGCCATGCTGCGCGATCAGTCGAATAAACTTGTCGATGTCGTGAGTCGAATGACCGACTGTATAAAAGATATCGCTCATATGCCCGCCGCAACCCTTTCTGGCGTAATAATCGCCGCAACAAGTTTATAGGCATATCCTTCGTGCAACTCACCCAAGCTAATGCACAGAATTGCGTTCGCCACTGTGTATTCTCCGTTCGCCTTACCAAAGTACTGGCGTTCGATCACTGGATCGGTAACGCCGATATTATATTGCGCGTCAGCATAGCGGAACATCGAGCGCACCTTGCGCCGAGGATTTCCATAGTCGGCACCGGGCGCTCCAACCCAAATGATGAGATTTTGCGGCTGAATGAGCCGCAAAGAGGACGTAAGGCCATTGGCTAAAGCCTCGGGGACTCGGTCATTCTGGCCAGCCACGACGGTCGAGAAGCCGTTCGTCCAAAGGCCGCTGGGCGGCTGATCGAGCGCCGCAGCGACATCATTCCATGTCGCTCGCCCGCGTCTTCTCCAGTGATACTCGGTGTCGATAACATGATTTTCCTGCTGATACGAGTCGGGGGAAGCTTTTAACATTGGAATTTCGATAATGTCCAGCAGCTTCGCGTCGCTGCCATCCTCGTATCGTCGCTCTTCCTCGGATACCTCCCCCGTAAGCCGAGGGCTGACCGGTCTGACCCATTGGCCCAACTTACGGTCGTCTAATACCTTACCCGCCACGCAACGACCGGAAGTCTTCCGAGAGTTGGCGAGACAGACGATAGTGATTGTGTAGGCTGGCACGCATTGCCCTCTAGACTAGATGTAGCGAACACAACGTTTAAGCAACGAAACCTGCCCCAAGCCGATTGATCCATGGGGTCCGATCCCATGATTTCTTGGGGCCGCTGCGCCCCCCAACGCCCGTTCGAGATGATACTCCGCGGCCCGTGGAATTGCCCGGTGTATCCGGTCTAAGCGATGTGCACACCGGAAACCCGCGCCAGTCGGTCGTTTCCAGCCAGGGAGTTAGTGGAGCCTGACCCTCATCGCGCTGCCATTCGGGGCGCGCCCCATTGGCACTACCCTGATCGCGCTGCCGCCTGTTGCGGCACGGCACGCGGTCGGCAAAACACTCTATCTCTCGCCCGAGAGGAGATTCGTATATCTTCACATCGGCCCGCTTCGCGGAATTGGCAGACACAACGGACTCAAAATCCGTTTCCCTCAACCGGAAGTCCTGATTCGAGCCCAGGATCGGGCACAAATCCTTCATTCTGATACTCTATGCTTTATCAGCCCGGCTTCGGGCCGGAACCGGGAGGGCGTGACATCATGATCCGTGCGAAGCTCGCAGGGCATTATCGGGACGATGCGCGTTATCCGGCGGCGATGGTGAACATCACCAATCGCTGCAACCTCGCTTGCACGCACTGCTTCATCTATCGCGACGGCAATCCCAACGAGCAGACGGTCTCGATCCGCGACGAGATGAGCGACGAGACCATGCTCGAAACGCTTTGCGGCTTGCGCGACCGGCACGGCATCGCCTCGATGCTGTGGATGGGCGGGGAGCCGCTGCTGCGGCCGAAACTGCTGAGGAAGAGCGTAGGCCTCTTTCCCCGCAACGTCATCACCACCAACGGCACTGCGCCCCTGATCGACTTCGGCCCCGATGCGCTCTACGTCGTCAGCCTCGACGGACCGGTCGACCTCAACGACGCTATGCGCGGCAAGGGCACCTATGCCCGGGTCATGCGCAACCTCTCCCGCCGGCCCGCCGATTTCGCCACGTCGGTGCAGGTGCAATGCGTGGCGACGCGCCGCAACCAGCATCGGTTGGGCGAGCTGGTGGAGGCGCTGCGCGATGCCCGCGTCGATTGGATGACCTTCTCCTTCTACGTGCCGCGGGCGCGCGACGAGAGCGCGGACGCCTGGCCGACCAACGAGGAGCGGGCCTGGGCGGTGCGCGAGGTCATGCGCCTGCGCGAGGAGCATCCGGGTTTCGTCCGCAATTCGCAGCGCAGTCTCGAGCTAATGCTGCCTCCGACCTGCGAGGATGTTGTCGCCGCCTGCCCGGCGCGGGACAACGTGCTGCCGCTCTGGATGGAGCGCGACGGTTTCACCACGCCGTTCTGCTGCTACGGCAACGACGTCGATTGCGGCCGCTGCGGCGCTTGGGTTGTCTTTGCGCTCGCGGCCAAGTTCGGCTACGAGCGCAACGCGATTCCAGCGGATGTCCGCGCCTCGGCCCTGGTCCGTCTCAACGCCAGTGAGCGCGCGCCCGCAGTTCGCTAAGTCACATACGCCTTGTAGGCCTCCCGCTAAAATGATTCCGATATCCATATTATTTGCCGAGATGCTCTTAGTGAATTATTGTCTTGACGCAGGGACCCGCTCTATGCCAGCATCAAAAAAACAGAACGAAATAGTCGAGAAGACAGGAGGCGATCGCGCTGCGCTGATCGCGACCATCAACGACGAGATTTACAATAAGATCAAATTCTGCTGCCTCTGGAGGCAACGATCCGGGACGTCTCTTCGAGACGCAGATCGAAGTAGACGCAATGAACGATCGAGTTGGCAAACGGCAAGGACAATAATTCTGAGCGCGACCGCCACGGAGCACAGATGAACGCAAGAGAACAAACCATGCCAGGCATCCTGCACGACACCCCCGTCCCCAGCCCCGAGCAAAAGGAAATCTGGGGCAGCGACGCCATTGCCGCCATGCTGCGCGAACTGGACGTCCCCTACCTTGCGCTCAACCCGGGCGCGAGCTATCGCGGCCTGCATGACAGCATCGTCAATTACCTCGGCAACACCAAGCCGCAACTGCTGCTGTGCCTGCACGAGGAATCGGCAGTGTCCATCGCCCAGGGCTACGCCAAGGCATCCGGCCGGATGATGGGTGCCGTGCTGCACTCCAACGTCGGACTGATGCATGCCACCATGTCCATCTTCAACGCCTGGTGCGACCGCATACCCATGCTGATCCTGGGCGCCACCGGCCCCTGGGACGCAGCCAAGCGCCGCCCCTGGATCGACTGGCTGCACACCGCGTCGGACCAGGGCGCGCTCGTCCGCGATTACACCAAGTGGGACAACCAGCCGGGCTCGGTCGCCGCTGCCTTCGAAGCACTGTTGCGCGCCGCGCAGATAGCCGACACCGCACCGCGCGGGCCCACCTACGTCAACCTCGACGCTGCCATCCAGGAAGCCAAGATCGGCCCCCTGCCGCAACTGCCCGATGCCAGGCGCTACCGCGCCCCGGCGCCGGTGATGCCGGACCCGGAACTGCTCGATCAGGCGGCGAAACTGCTATCCGGCGCCAGGAACCCGGTGATTCTCATGGGGCGCGCCTCGAGGAGCGAGGCCGGTTGGAAGCAGCGCGTGGCACTCGCCGAAAAACTGCAGGCGAAAGTCCTCACCGATCTCAAAATGCCCGCCGCCTTCCCCACCGACCACCCGCTTCATCCGGCGGCGCCCGGCGTTTTCTTCTCTCCCGCGGCAGCGAAACTGCTGCGCGAAGCCGACGTGGTGCTGGCGCTGGACTGGTGCGACGTCGCCGGTGCGCTCGAGCAGGCCTGGGGCGCGGAACCCGTGTCAGCCAGGATCATCAACGTCTCGCCCGACCAGCATGTCCATCGCGGCTGGAGCATGGACTATCAGGGACTGGCGCCGGTCGATGTCTACATGCTGTGTGAAACCGACCCGGTGGTGCCGCTGCTGACCGGCAAGGTCAAGGCACGGCCTTCGGCTGCAACGCAGCCCCGGACCCCGTTGCCGCCCGCGGACGCGAGCGTCGTGTCCATCCGGGCGCTGGCCGATGCGGTCAATAGCGCCACCGAGGGCACGGACCTCTGCTTCACCCAGTTGCCGCTGGGCTGGAACGGCGAGTACCGCCACTTTCGCCACCCCCTGGACTATATCGGCTTTAATGGCGGAGGCGGCCTCGGCGCGGGACCCGGGATTTCCGTGGGCGCGGCGCTGGCTTTGAAGGGCAGCGGCCGCATTCCGGTGGGCATCCTGGGCGATGGCGATTTCCTCATGGGTATCACGGCGCTGTGGACGGCCTGCCGCTACGAGATCCCCTGCCTCATATTCGTCGCCAACAACCGTTCCTTCTACAACGACGAGGCGCACCAGGAGCGGGTAGCGAAGGAACGCGGCCGTCCGGTCGAGAACAAGTGGATCGGCCAGAAGATCAACGATCCGGATATCGACCTCGCCATGATGGCGCGCGCGCAAGGCGCCGAAGGCATCGGCCCCGTGACGCGATTCGAGGATCTCGCTGGCGCCGTGAAACAGGGCCTCGCCGCGGTCAAGGCCGGCAGAGTCTGCGTCGTCGACGTGCGCGTGCTCCCCGGTTACGACACCAACATGAGCGGCTCGCAAGTCAGCCAAAAACGCTGAAGGAGACATGCCATGACTCAAGCCGATGAACTCGCCAAGGTGAGCGCCAAGATCGAAGCGATCCTGCCCCGGCAGCGCGATCTTTATTATGACGGCCAGTGGCAAAAGCCCAAGGGCGGCTATCTGGACACCTTCAACCCGGCCACGGGCGAATCGCTCGGCCCCTGCGCCGAGGCCAATGCCGCCGACGTCGATGCCGCAGCCAAGGCCGCGCACAAGGGCTTCCAGGTCTGGCGCAGGATGAAGCCGGTGGAGCGCGCCGGCCTGATGAAAAAGGTTGCCGCGGCGCTGCGCGCCAACGCCGATGAACTGGCGCTGCTCGATGCCGCCAACTGCGGCAACCCGATCAAGGAAATGAAAAACGACGCCGTGGTCGCGGCGATGATGATCGAGTTCTGCGCCGGGCTTGTCACCGAAGTCAAGGGCGAGACCATCCCCATGGGCGAAGGCGTGCTCAACATGACGGTGCGCGAACCCTACGGCGTGGTCGGCCGCATCGTCGCCTATAACCACCCCATCATGTTTACCGCCGGCAAAATGGGAGCGGCGCTCGCCACCGGCAACACGGTGATCATGAAACCGCCCTACCAGGCGCCGCTCTCCTCCTATCGCATGATGGAGCTGATCGAGGGCATCATGCCGCCGGGCGTAATCAACATCATCAGCGCCGGCCGCGAAGGCAGCGAGGCGCTGGTGGCGCATCCGCTGGTGCCGCGAATCTCGCTCATCGGCAGCGTGCCGACCGGGCGCGCCATCGCCAAATCGGCGGCCGAGCGCCTCAAACACGTCACGCTGGAGCTGGGCGGCAAGAACGCCTGCATCATCTATCCGGACGCCGACCTCGAAAAGGCCGCGCGCGCCGCGGTGGACGGCATGAACTTCACCTGGTGCGGCCAGTCCTGCGGCTCGACCTCACGCCTGTTCGTGCATGAGTCGGTGCACGACAAGGTGATGGCGGCGGTGCTCGAGCGGGTCAAGTTCTACCAGCCGGGTATCCCGACTGAGATGGAGACCACCATGGGCTCGATCGTGTCCAAGGTGCAGTTCGACAAGATCATGGGCTATATCGACATCGCCAGGAAAGAGGGGGCAAGCCTCGCCTGCGGCGGCAAGCGGCCCGACGATGCCAGGCTCGCCAAGGGCTTTTTCATCGAGCCCACCATTTTCACCGGCGTCACGCAAAAAATGCGCATCGCCAACGAAGAGGTGTTCGGGCCGGTGCTCGCGGTACTCAAGTGGAAGGACGAGGAGGCGATGTTCGAGCAGGTCAACTCGGTGGAGTACGGGCTCACCGGTTCGATCTGGACTTCCAGCCTCGCCACTGCCCACCGCGCCGCGGGGCGGGTGGAATCCGGCTACATCTGGGTCAACAACTCCAGCGCGCACTTTATTGGCGCTTCCTTCGGCGGTTACAAGCAGTCGGGCATCGGTCGCGAGGAAGGCAGCGATGAATTGCTGAGCTTCACCCAGGTCAAAAACATTAACATTACGCTCTGACGGGTGGCGCAGCCCTGCGAGCTTCACTTGCATTTCAGAAGCAAGCGGCGGATTCACGCAATAGTGCCTGTTTGCGCGGGCGGCGCCCACCCTTTCTAACCTTCAAATCGAAGCATAATTCAGCTTGGATGATGGGTTTTGCAACAGGCTCGGCTATCGAAATGACGCCATCTGCCACGTCTTCCCCGGACCGGCATGTTGTGCTCGCCGTTAACGGCGTGAGCAAACATTTCGGCGTGCAAGGCACCTCCATCGCCGCGCTGGTCGATGTGTCGCTGCAAGTCCGCCAAGGCGAAATCATCTCGGTCATCGGACCCAGCGGATGCGGCAAATCAACGCTCTTCAACATCATCGGCGGCCTGCTTACCGACTACGAGGGCGAGGTGCGCATTGAGGGCGAACGGGTCAGCGGTTGCCATCCGGACATCGGCATGGTGTTCCAGGAGGAGTCCACCTTCCCCTGGCGCAGCGCGATCGAGAATGTGGAATTCCCCCTGGAAGTGCTGGGCGTGCCGGCGAAGGAGCGGCGCGAGCGGGCGCAACAGTTTCTTGCGCTGGTCGGCCTGCGCGAATTCGCGCATCACTATCCCGGTGAACTCTCGGGTGGAATGAAGGCGCGCGCGGCCATCGCGCGCACGCTGGCGGCGCGTCCGAAGATTCTGCTCATGGACGAGCCCTTCGGAGCGCTCGACGAGCAGACCCGGCTGCTGCTCGGCGACAAGGTGTCGCAGATCCATCGCGAACTCAACCAGACGACGCTGCTCATCACCCACAGCATCACCGAAGCGGTTCAGCTCTCGGACAAGGTGGTGGTGATGAGCTACCGGCCCGGGCGCATCAAACGGGTGGTCGACATCGACCTGCCGCGGCCGCGCTCTTCGGAAATTGTCGAGAGCGACCGCTTCGGCGCGCTGGTCGCCAGCGTCTGGCATGACTTGCGCGAGGAAGCTTCGCGCGGCCTCGCCGCGGATGAGGTGGCGCTGCGGGGATGAGATGTTTTTGGAAAAAAATATATTAACATGGATATAAATAATGCCATAAAACCAACGCTAGGCGTGGAGTTATAAAAATCGATGTTGTAGATTCATGGCGCACTCAATGCACAGGAAGAAGCTTGTCGCAATACGTTGAATGAAGTCAGTCGGTTGGCCTGCCCGACCACAATCGGGCCTTTTAATCACAGGAGGACGCACCATGATCGTACTCAAATACACCAGAGGATTATTGCTCACGGCTGCCATCGTCATTTCCGCCGGCGCCAATGCGCTCGACAAGGTGCGCGTCGCGGGCACCCAGCGCAATTTATGGGATTCGACGCTGTTCTTCAATGCCGAGCGGGCCAAGGGATTTTTCAAGGAACAGGGCATCGAACTGGACGTCCTGTGGACGCAGGGCGGCTCCGAATGCGAGCAGCCGGTCATCACCGGCAGCATGGACATTTGCATGGACAACGGCACCCTCGGCGCCATCGGCGCCTGGTCCAAGGGCGCGCCGATCGCCATCATCTCGGCGGCAATGACCGGGGCAGCCGACGTATGGTGGTACGCCAAACCGGAGTCCGGCATCAACAGCATCAAGGACACGAACGGCAAGTCGGTAGCCTTTTCCCGTCCCGGCTCGTCCACGCACCTGCTCCTTAATGCCATGGTAGCCGCCACGGGCGCCACGCCCAAGCTCGTCGGTGCCGGCGGCCCGGCCCCGACCCTCACCCAGGTCATGTCCGGTCAGATCGATGTCGGCTGGTCCGCCGGCATCTTCGCCGCCGACCTGGTAAAACAAGGCAAGATCAGGCGCATCGCCAACGGCAACGATGCACCCGGAGCCGCGACACAGACCGTGCGCGTGAACATCGCCAACACCGGCTTCCTCAAAGCCAAACCGGACGTCGCCAAACGGTTCATGGCCGCCTACAGGAAGACGGTCGAATGGGGCTACAGCGATCCGAAGGCGCTGGAGATGTACGCCGAGGACAACAAATCGACAGTCGAGATTGCCCGTGCCGCGCGCGACGAGATGTACCCGAAAGCTTCCATGGCGGCGAAACCGGTCGCCAACATCGAGTTGTCGGTCAAGCAGGCGATTGCGGACAAGCGCCTGCCCGCGCCGCTCACGCCGGATCAGATCCGTGACATGCTGCGTTATGTCAACGAGTTGAATCCCTGATCACATGCGCGCCTGGCCTGCCCCTGCCCCTGCCTCAGGCCTGGCGGCGCTGATCGTGTTCCTCGCCGCCTTGGAATGGGCGGCGAGGAGCGGCTGGATATCGCCCTTCCTGACGCCGCCTCCGAGCGAAATCGCCGCCGCCGGCTGGCGCATGGCGGCCGAAGAGCCGCTCGCTGCAGCCTTCTTCACCACCCTGCTGCTCGCGCTGGGGGCGACCGCCGCCGCGGCGGCGGTCGGTATCGTGGCCGGATGGTTGCTCTACCGCTTCAGGGCCTTCGGGGCGGCCTACGAAAGCTGGCTGGCGGCGTTGTTCTCGGCGCCCCTGATCCTGCTCTACCCGCTGTTCCTCGTCCTGTTCGGCAGGGGCTTGCTGACGCTGTTCATGATCGGTTTCCTTTCGGGCATGATCCCGATGCTGCTCAAGACTTACGAGGGATTCACCTCGGTGCGCCAGGTGCTGGTGGATGTCGCGCGCTCGTTCAATCTTTCAGAGCGCGGCATCCTCGCCAAGGTGCTGCTGCCCGCCGCCCTGCCTACGCTGTTCACCGGCCTGCGGCTTGCCTTCATCTATGCCACAATCAATGTGATCGGGCTGGAGTATCTGGCCAATCTGGGCGGTCTGGGTTATCAGGTGGGCAAGATGTATGACCGCTTCGACATTCCCGCCATGTATGCCGCGGTGAGCTTTGTGCTGCTGCTGAGCGCCATCGGCTTTTACGCCGCCGAGCGCCTGGAATGGGCCCTGGCGGGCGCGGGTGGCGCGCACGGCCCGCGGGGACGGCGATGAGCCCCGGCACGCGCATCCGCATCGTTACGATTGCGCTGGTCTTGCTGGCTTGGGAAGCCCTCGCCTGGTCGGGACTGGTGTTCCAGGGGGTTGTCCCCTCCTCCCTCACGGTGCTTGCCTCGGCCGCGCGGCAACTGAGCGAGGGCGAATTCTATGGGCACCTGTGGCGCTCCTCGCAGGAGATCGGGCTGGGTTTCGTCATCGGTTCGGTCGTCGGTATTGCCGTTGGGACAGCGATGGGTCTGTGGGTT
Organism: Betaproteobacteria bacterium; assembly: GCA_016234705.1. Taxonomy (GTDB): domain Bacteria; phylum Pseudomonadota; class Gammaproteobacteria; order Burkholderiales; family SG8-39; genus 2-12-FULL-64-23. The sequence continues at coordinate 37,458 of JACRAS010000212.1, forward strand.
TTTTTCGGCGGGGCCGTCCAGCCGTTTATCCACGTGCTCGCCCCGACGCCCAAGATCGTGTTCCTGCCGGTGCTGATGATCCTGTTCGGCGTCGACATGGGGTCGAAAATCGCCATGGGCGCCATTTCAGCCTTTTTCCCCGTAGTGGTCACTAGCCACGAGGCCATCCGCCTGGTGCCGCAGGTACTGATCCACGTCGGCCGCAGCTTCCAGGCTTCGCGCCGGCAGATGATCACCAAGATCTATTTTCCGGCGATGCTGCCCGCGGTGACGACAGGCATGCGGCTTGGCCTGGGCGTGGCGATCATCGGCACGCTGCTGGCCGAGATCAAGCTGTCCAACCGCGGCCTGGGCTTTCTCGCCATTCAGCAATATGACGCGTTTCGCATTCCGGACCTGTATGCGGTGCTGCTGCTGATTTTCTCGCTCGCCGTCGCGGCCAACATGCTCATCGGGCGGCTGTCGCGGCGGTTGAATCGCCGCAGTTCCGCAAATCACTGAAGAACGGCTGTCTCGGGCCGGCTAAGTAAGCTGTGTAACTCGCGGGGCGCGGCAATGCGCCCCTTATTCTTAAACTCTTTGTCGGCTTCGTATGAGCATTCCGCGGGGATTCCGGATCGTTGCTCGCTGCCAGGCAGGCTCCACAACGGTAAGGGCCGCTGCTAGCGGTAGACCAGTACCGGAATCGAGGAATGGGTCAGGACTTTCTGGGTTTCACTTCCCAGCAGGAATCCTTCCAGCCCGCGCCGCCCGTGCGAGGCCATGACGATGAGATCGCAGTTCTCCTTGCGCGCCTTCTCGACAATCGCCTGGGAAGGGGAGCGGCTGGTGGCGTAGCCGATCGCGCACTGAACGTTCGCCGCGGTTGCGGCGCCCGCGACCGCGTCCAGCACGCGTTTCGCATATTCCTCGCTACGCTCGGCGAAAATTTCCGGCTGAAATTCGGGGATGCCACTGGCTTCCGCCGCATAGGCGCCTTGCAGCGGATAGGGTTCGACCGCGTGGAAGGCAGTGATGCGCGCGCCCGCCAGCTTGGCTAGCTTGATCGCCGCTTCGACGGCTTTGTCGGAAAGCGCCGACCCATCGGTGGGTACCAGAATGTGCTTGTACATATTGCCTCCAGTTCGGAATCGTTCGAATCCGGCATACGCCACGCTTTTTCCGCTATAACCGGGGCATGTGCACCTGACCGCGCAAGCGTTCGTATTTTTCCTGGCAGGGCAGGCAGCGCTCGGCCGCCGGATACGCCTTCAGCCGCGCCAGGCCGATGTCGCCGCCACAGCCGGTGCAGGCGCCATAGCTGCCCTCGGCGATGCGTCCGAGTGCGGCCTCGATATCCTGCAGTTCCCTGCTTTCGCGGATCACCATCGCCAGGTCCATTTCGGCAGCCGCGTCGGCGAGAGCATCGTCGTCGGTGATCTTCGACTGATTGGCAAAACCGAGGCCTTCTCCCGAGGCGGCGATTTTTGCGCGCATTTCGTCCCGCAACCGCTGGCGTTGCGCTTGCAGCAACGCGTTGAATTCGGAAAAAGGATTCTTGGGCACGGTTGGCGCTTTTCGAAAGTTAAATTACCCCCGGCTTTGCCGGGGGTAATTTAACTGGAACAAAGCCCGATAAGGTCAGCTACTTCCCGCTCATTCAGTTGGTCGAGCCGGTTAACCAGCTCAATAACCCGCCGGGCTTTTTCGCTGGATACTGCCAGCTCCGCCAGGCTCATAAATTTTTTCTCCATATCTTCTTCCGTCATCGGATTTTGGGGAGTGCCTTTGGCCCAGGAAACAGCATGCGTGTATTTATCGCCGCCGGCTGTGATGGCAGTCACTTCCGCCTCGGATACGCTCTCGTAACTTTCTTTCGGTATGAGCTGAATTTTTTCCATGAGCCCTTTTATTTCCGGGCGCTGTACCTCGCGTTCGGTAAATTTGTCTATGGTCACGTCGCCGTAGGTAAGCGCAGCGGCCAGGCAGAATTTCAGGCTGAACTTGCCTTCAAGGCCGGTCTTAGGCTGTGATTTCCCGGCCACGTGAATGGTCACCGGACAAACCTTGCACGATACTTCCCTGACCTGGCTGGCCTGAAGGGCATATTTGCGCCTGATTTCAAGCATTGCGTCTATGGCCGCGTGGGTGGCGCCGCAAGACGGATAGGGTTTGTATGAATTGTTGACAATTTCGTATTCCCCGCCCAAGCCGCCGGTGATTCCCCGCAGGTCTTGCTTGACCAGAACCTGCGCAAAACCGCGCTCGCTGTCTAGCATCTGTTCCGACCCGGTAAACCCCTCGCCGGCCAAAATAGCGGCCAGTAGGCCATTCATGGCCGCTTTTCCGGCATGGAACGGCTTGGACATGGAACCGAAGGATTCAATCAGACCGGCAGCCTGTGTGCCTGCCATCCCGAACGCGTGGATTAACTGCTGCCTAGTCAAACCAAGGGCCTTCCCGGCGCCTGCCGCTGCGGCAAAGGTGCCTATTGTTCCGGTCGGATGGAAACAGGCATCGATAAGCGGCTTTCCCAGTATGCGTGAAATCCTCGATTCCACCTCAAAGCCTAAGACAAAGGCGGCTATCAGTTCCCTTCCGCTGACCCCTTTCCACTCGGCCAGCGGCAGAATCGCTGCCCATACGGGAGCACTGGGATGGAGCAAACCGTAAACCAAATAATCATCAAAATCGAGCGCATGAGACATTGCGCCGTTGGCCAGGGCAGCGTTCAGGGGCGAAGTTTTTATACCCTTGCCTATTACTGTCGCCTGGGGCTCACACGGCATCGTCCTGAACATTCTTGTCAGTATTTCCGCCAGGGGCTCCCTGGAACCGGCCAGACAAACTCCCAGCCAGTCGAGCAGACAAACTTTCGCTTCTTTTACTGCTCGTTCGGGTAAATTTTGAAATTTTGTATTTACCACAAAAGCAGCAATTTCTTCGGTTACTCCCATCTTTAGCTCCCTTAATAGCGCTCCGGCCCTAAGCCGTACTTCCATTAGCAGACGGTCTATCTTAGATGAGCCCCGCGGATTTCCATAGATCCAACTGAGCGGCGGAATAACCCAGCATCCCGCAATAAATCTCCTGGTTGTGCCCGCCCAAAGGCGCTGCTGGTTGATGAAAATCAGTGGGGGTTGCCGAAAGCTTCATGGGACAACCCAACAACTTTATTTTCTCCGAGTCAAGGGGTGCCTCTACCATCATCTGCCTGGATAGAACATGGGGATGGCTTGCTATATCACTTAATTCCATGACTTGTCCTGCCGGCACGTCGGCTTTCTGGCATTTCCCGACAACCTCGGCGGCCTCCAACTTTTTTGCCCAATCAGCAACCAAAGCATCAACTTCTTCCCGGTGTTTAACACGACTCTCGGTGCTACTGTAACGCGCACTCCCTGCTAAAGCGCTGCACCCCATTACCTCCAACAGGTCACTCCACTGTTTGTCCTTTTCCGCCGCAATAACCACCAGTCCATCCCTGGCCCGGTAAATGTCATATGGCACGTAACGGTAATGACGGTTGCCCATTCTTTCCGGTATCTTCTCGCCTCTGAAATGAAATGGCCATAGTTCGGCAGTCATCCATACCATCACATCGTACATGGCAACGTCAACGAACTGACCTTCCCCCGTCACTTTCCGGTGATAAAGGGCGGCAAGAACAGCCAGGGCGCCAAAAGCAGCGGCCGAAACGTCAGCAAATGAAGCGCCCACTTTGGTCGGAGGCCCGTCGCGGTAACCCGTCTGGTTCAAGAATCCGGCCCTGGCCTGAACTACGGTATCAAAAGCTCTTTTTTTACCCATGGAGCCGCCCCAGCCGAAACCGTTCACCGAGCAATATATCAGCGAAGGGTTTATTTCCTGCAGTGTGCTGTAACCTAGGCCCCACCTGTCCAATGTTCCGGGCACGAAATTCTCCACTAGAATATCGGACCTTTTGACCAGTTCAAGAAAGATATCCTTGCCTTCTTTTTTATTTGTATCCAGCGTGACGCTCTTCTTGTTGTAATTGTTTATGTGAAAAAGGTAGCTGGTACCACCTACTTTGCAGCCGAAATCCCGGACGTGATCACCCGTTAGCGGAGGTTCAATTTTGATAACCTCCGCCCCGAGGCTGGCTAACAGGCGCGTGCATAGCGGACCTGCGGTATAAGCCCCTACTTCCAAAATTCTTACTCCCTGCAAGGCCCGGGCCGTTACCTTTTTGTCCCCTATCTCCCTTAACGTTTCTCTGTAATCCGTTAATTTGAATAATATTGGCTCTGTATGTTCCCCCAAGAGAGGCGCCGGGCTGCTGATTTCCCCCGGCGTGGCCGTCATCTTGAAAAGCGGACCGGTGGACATAACCTTGCCACCCAACTGGTGATTCAGTTCGACCAGCATGTTTCTAGCTCTAACCTGTTCGTCTGCCAGCATGTTTTCCATAGTCATGATCGGCCCCGCCGGGATATTTGCTTCCTCCAGGAGGCTTACAACTTCATCAATGTTTTTCGTTGCAGTCCACTGGCTGATAATGCCGTCGATTTCCCCGCGCCTGGCCAGTCTCTTGTCCTGCAGCACATAACGGTCGTCTCCGGCCAAATCATCCCGTCCCATGGCTTTTGCCAGAGCGCTCCACTGCAGGTCGTTGCCGGTGCAAATAATTACCCACCCGTCCTTTGCCCGGTACGAATTCCACGGTACGACCAGCGGGTGCAGGTTGCCGATCCTTTCGGGGTTTTTGCCGGTGGTAAAAAATGCCGGCATAAAGGTGCCAAGGTAGCTTAGAAGACAGTCATGGACCGAGATATCAATCTCCTGACCTGCGCCGCCGTCATAACGGTGGCAAAGGGCGCCCAAAACCGATATCCCGGCAAAAATGCCGGCCACATGCTCTCCACACAAAATCCCCACCCTGGTAGGCAAGTCCCCGGCAAAACCTGTGGTTGCCATCATTCCGCTCATCGCCTGCATTACCAGTTCATTTCCCGTGTAATTGCTGAGCGGACCTGAGCTGCCAAAGGGAGATATACAGCAGTGGATAAGCGCCCGGTTGCCGTTCCTTGACACCTCGAAATCAGTACTTAATCCCTGTTCTCTCGCAAACAGGCTGTCCTCTAAAATGACATCGGTTTTTCCTATTAATCTTCTTAATAATTCTCTGTCCTGCGGAATTGCCGGATTAATACAAACACTTTTTTTGTTGGCCGCGATAAGCTGAAAGTCGTAACTTTCCCCATAAGGCGCCAAAGGTTTTCTCCTGCGCAGGAAGTCACCCGCCGGGGGCTCAATCTTGATTACCTCGGCCCCCAGTTCAGCCAGTAGCCTGCCGCACAGAGCGGCTGCCGACCACCCTTCAGCCAGTTCCAATACCCGAATATTATGTAATGCCTTACTCATACCCGCTCAACTGACCTCGGCAAACTTTTTTCCGGCATTTCCCCGCAGCTTTCCAGCGCAATCAGTGCCGCTCCCAGCGCGCCAATGATTTGCGGTTCTTCAGGTACCATGATCTTGGTTTTTAACAATGATTCGAAGGCTCCGACCGCCCCTCTATTTTTTGCCACCCCACCGGTAAATGCCAGCCTTTCAACCAGGCCATGCCGACCCAGCAGGCCGATTACCCGCCGGGCGATGGACATGTGAATACCTGCCACTACGTCATTCCGGTTATTGCCTTGCGAAAGAAGGCTTATAACCTCGGATTCCGCAAAAACAGTGCACATGCTGCTTACCGTCAGCTCTTTCTTTGCCTCGAAGAAAAGATCCCCCATACTGTCCAGTTCCAATTCCAGAGCGCGGGCCATTACCTCCAAAAACCGGCCGGTACCGGCCGCGCACTTGTCGTTCATGGCAAAACTGGTCACCAGTCCTCTTTCATCCAGATGAACCACTTTACTGTCTTGCCCGCCGACATCGATTAGCGTTCTGGTTTCCGGAAAAAGGAAATGTGCTCCCCTGGCGTGACAGGAAATTTCAGTTACATTCGCGTTGGCGAAAGCAACGCGGTTTCGCCCGTAGCCTGTGGATACCACATACGCTATTTCGCTGCGCTCAACTCCGCCCAAGGCAAGGGCTTCACGAAATGCGTCCTCGGCAGCCCTTTGAGAGTTAGCTCCGGAATGAACCACCTTATAGGAAACAATCTCCTTGTCCTGGTTCAGGATTACCACATCTGTGGAAACTGAACCGACATCAACTCCTGCAACTTTTCTTATCGTCATGTTTTATTCCCATCCAGTTCTAAAATGTGCATTTCGCTGAATGCGATGCCAAAGCGCCGCTTGACCAAATGGCGCACGCGCTTGAGCGTCCACTGTTGCGTTCCGAAACCGTGTGCCGTCGGCCACTCGATGAGCGTTGCGCACGACCAGGCCTTATCCTCCTCACTGAGCTGCCCAGGGCTGCCACCGCGGTTGATCTCACCCGCAGGGCGGCCCGCGGTCGACCACACGCAGAGGATTCGGTTGTCAAGAGCTTACGTAATTCTCAATAGCAGGAGCGTATCGCCAAGACACCGGATGCGGACTTGTGCCCTCGTCTATGTCTCCTGGAGCGGGGCACCAACGAGAACATGAAGCGTAAAACCCAGCGTGGAGTCATGCAGCAGCTACAATCTTGCCATGCCTGCCGTTGCGCTTTGGACTTGAGTCCGCCGGACTTTTTTCAGGCAGCCTTTTTTCTTGCCTGCAGAACCTCGAGGAAGGCCTCCAGCCTGGTTTCTGTCTGGGCGTCTGAATAGTAGCTCGGATCCGTCGGATCGCCATCAATCACCACCCCGGGGATACCCAGCCTCTTTTCAATGGAGTTTATGATATCCATCTGCCCGATATCCATTGGCTGGCAAGTGCGGGAGGAATGCATTACCAGGCCGTTAATGCGGTAGTCCTCACACAGCTTTTGAATCATGTCGGTCCGATATTCCACATTGCTGAAAACCATGGTTATATAGGCCAACTCTTCGGCAATAGCGTCTAGAGGATGATCCGGGTCAATCTTTTCGGGTTCATGGGAATAGAAGAAGCAGTGGGTGTATATCCCGGCAATCAGGTTCGCGCCCGCCGAACCAAGTTTTTCCGACAGCCTTCCGACCTTGAACCAGATTGGGAGGTTATCCCAGTAGAGGCGGTATTTTTCATCCGGCACGGCCCCGATCTTGTTGGTCACTCTTTCTTCCACCTCAGCCTTGAGCGCCTTGAAGTACTCCACCGACTCCGTCGTGCCCCGCCATACATGCATTGGCCCCAGGCAAATAAAATGATCAAAAATCGTCATGGGCGAGGGGGTTCTCTGGCTCAGCTTCATGCACTCCACGCGCAGCATCGCGGCCTCTCTTACCTTGACCATAATTTCCCTGAGGCGGTCGTAGTCAAAGGCACGTCCGGTCATCTCCTCCAGGAAAACAATGAAGTCCTCTAGCTGCCGCTTTACATGGGCGACGCTTCTCTTAAAATCGGACATGCTCTTGGTAAATGGGACGTCTATGACGAATCCGGGAACCTTTAAAGCGCGACGCTGAAAATCATAAGTGTTTGCCATCAGATGGCAGGAAGTGACGGCCAGCATAAAATCGGGCTTGGGAACCAACAGCTCCGGTCTCACTTGAGTGGTGTCTTTGCTCTCGGCCAGCATGTGCACGCCCTGAGTCAGCCTGGCGTAAGAACATATATCAGGCGAGTACCCCACCCGATTGGACAATTCTTTCAGGTGCTCCTGCCCTTGCCGGGCCGCCAGGTAGGCCCCATAGCTTTCAAGGTGCTCAAACCTGATATCCATTGCCCGTAATAATTCAAAGGGTACCGGGCCATAGGTCCAGGCGACCGTCTTATCGTCTTCCCGGCCCCGCCGCAGTCCTTCGTAATAGCGCTTCATCAATCCCTTCACCTGGGTTGCGGTCTCAAGCCGCCGCACTAACCTCACTGGCTGCGTCATTTTGCGTTCCTCCGTATCATTTCGATATAAGCCTGCACCCGCGTCTTCACCTGACCGACAGATGGCATTTCGTGCTCCGTTTCTATCATCATGTTGGGAATCCCAGCATCCTGCAGTTTTTCCACCAGATAAGGATAATACATGTCATGGGGCTGGCAGAATTTGACAATTAAGAATATTACGCCCTGGGCTCGGCTGGTGTTAACCAGATTGACCAGATAGTCCCCCAAGTCGCTTCCCTGGTCAAACCTGGTCGGACAGGGAATAGCCATATCCAGGTGACGGCTGGCGATTGCCTCCAAGGGATCACCGTCTACGCCGAGGTCAGAGGCAATATACCTTCCCCCGGCGTACAGGTCATCGTCAACCACAATGCAGCCCGCGTCCTCGATAAGATCCAGGATATCGCGCGAGGGAAACTCGCATAAACTTCCGGAAAGCACGATCTTAACCGCTCCGTTGAAAGGGGCCTCCTTTTTTCTGAGCCCGGACAGCAGTTCGGCCAGCAGCCTGCTGTGTTCTTCCTTGGGCATCACCATGCCGGCCACAACAGTTGAACTGAGATCTGCGGCACCGATCAGCCCCGGTTTTTTCCTCCTCAGGTCACAAAGCTCCCGCAGCAGGGCGCGGTTCTCGTTAAAGACTTGAATGCTCCGGAGTAGGGAATCCCTTTCGATCTTGTTGCCGGAGAATTCCTCCAGGCTGGCTTTAAACCTGTCCAGTTCGTCTCTCAGGAACGGCCTTGAAGCCTTATTCTTTACGGCCAGCGGTAACAAAAGGTCAAAGTAATATATTTCCCGCATGCGCATTCTGGCCATGTTCGACAGGCCCCGGATAGCCAGGCAGATGTCCGGTGACACCACACCGTCCAGAAACTTGAGCTTGTTTTCCTGGATCATATCCCCCAGGCTGCGGACGATCCCGCAAAAATAGCTCTGAACGTTGGCGGGGCCAAGGCTAATTTGCTCGTTGCTTTTTTGCAGTACCACGGGCAGCATCCCTGCTGCGTGGATAATTTCTTCGGGGACATACATCGGCAAACAGCCGATGATTTTTTTCCCGTTTTGTTCTTTCCATTTCCTCAAATATCCATACGGCTGGTCGGCAATTTCTTTAAACCTGCTGAAGATTTGTTCCATGTTCTCCCGCTTTCCTGTATTCTCAAACCATCATTCCGGTTCAGGAAAAAGCCCTGATCCCCGTTATCTCACGGCCCACTATGAGTTTCTGGATATCAATGGTCCCGTCGGGGAACGATAACACCCTTTCGTCACGGTAGTATTTTTCCACGGGGAATTCTTTGGTTATGCCAAATGCCCCGTGTACTTGAACCGCCAGACTGGTCACCCGCAGAGCCGCCTCGCAAGCATAATACTTTGCCATCGAGGATTCAACGTCCGGCCTTTTTCCCTCGTCAAACATGGTTAAAGCCCGGTAGCACAATAACTGGCTGCAATCTATCAGGGTACGCATTTCCACAAGCATATTCTGAACCAGTTGGAAGCTGGCAATCGGTTTGCCGAACTGATGCCGCTGCAGGGAATATTTTAGGGCGGCATCATAGGCCTTCTGGGCTAGCCGTATATTGCACAAACCGACAACCGGCCGCTGGCTCAGCCAGGTGCCCGTCAAAATGCGGTGGGCATGCCCTTTCGCCTCGTGAAAAATGTTTTCTTTCGGAACGCTTACATCTTCCAGAAAAACTTCACATATATGCGACTGCCGTATACCCATCAGGTCAAGATTCTTTACCACCACCGGGGATTCTTTCACGTCCACCAAAAAGGGGGTAATGATATTCCCGCCCTTTTCATCTTTTCCCATCGACGCCACGATCAATAAGTAGTCTGCTACCGACCCGGCCGACACCCATATTTTGGTTCCGTGCGGGGGTGGGGGGTCCCCTTTGAGCACCGCCCTGGTCCGAATTCCCCGCGGGTCGGAGCCTACATCCGGTTCGCTGGTCCCTGAAGCGGCAAATTTTTCACCATTCATGATTTTTGGAACGTATTTTCTTTTCATCTCCTCGGACCCGCCCATGCAGATCCTGAGGGCCACCACCTCCATGCACATGAGCAATTCAAATGCCTCATAGGGGATGGTTTCAGCCGCTATACCAAGACCCACTGCGCCCAACCCGCTGCCGCCGTATTCCGCCGGCACCCTGCTGCCATGAATTCCAAGCGGCAAAAGAGTCTCCCGGATCTTTACACAGGCATCCCTGGGCAGCGGCTGGTCCTCGGGATAAGACGCCAACAGCGGCTCGATTTTCTCCCTGACAATCCTTTCCAGGGCATTCTTAAACATTTTTTGCTCGTCGGTAAAATCAAAATTCATTTTTCCTGACTCCTTCAAAATCCCGGGAACGCGATAATTTGACGGCACGACGGAGTTGACCAGTTCCGAGCGTAAGTAACGGTGAAACGAAAACGATGGGCGAACCAGGCGAGGAGGGCTCCCCGCCTGGGTTTTTTGTCAGCCGATCATGCTGTAGCCGCCGGACACCGACAGCACCTGCCCGGTGACGTGACCCGCCGCCTTCGCTGAAGACAGGAAAACGACCGCATTGGCAATATCCTGCGGCCGCCCAACCTTGCGCAGCGGCAGCGATTTGGCGATCCTTTCGAGCTGTTCGGGGGTGAACATGCTGCCGGCATCGACCCACATGCTGGTTGTGCCCACTTCTTCGATGGTGCTTGGGATCGTCACGCCCGGACAGACCACGTTGCAGCGGATGCCGTAGCGCCCGTTTTCCTTGGCAATCGTCTTCATGAAGCTGTTGACGGCTGCCTTGACACCGCCATACACCGCCTCGCGCGGCTCGCCTTGGCGGCTGGCGTCCGAGCTGATGGACACGATGGAGCCCGCGTTGCGTGGAATCATCAGATCAAGTGCGGTCTTGGTGCAGTTGAGAACGCCGACGTAGTTGATCGCGATGACCTTCTGCCAGAACTCGGGCTGCGTCTGCGTAAAGAACATCAACTTGTCCCAACCGACGTTGTTGACCAGCACATCGACGCTGCCGAGCTTGTCGACTGCGGTCTTGAACATCGCCTGCACCTGGTCGAGCTGGGTGACGTCGGTCTTTACGACCTGCGCGGTGGCCGCACCGTTGCGCAACGCGAGTTCCGCCGTCTTTTTCGCTTGTTCGACATCGATGTCACCGATAGTGATGTTGGCGCCCTCGGCGGCGAAGCCGAGCACGATTGCACGGCCGATGTTCGAGCCGCCACCGGTGACGATGACCGATTTGCCTTTGAGATCGAGATCCATATTGACTCCTTGTGGTTGAAATGCCGCATTATTGTATTGCCCCCAGTTTAATTGTCGAACGGTAGTTAGGCAAGGCGCCTGTTCAATCAGGCGCCTGTTCAATCAACTTTCTTTCGCTTGCATTGCGCGCCGGGGGCGGCGTACACTCTTGATCATGCAGGGGTATCAGGTGATCCTTGCCTGAGCAGTTGCGAATTTCCTATCGTTCATCGTTAATCGCAAGGGAGGTCGGAAGATGGCGAAGGGGATGATGGCTTCGACGGAGGCAAGAACACGGCAGCGTCCGGTCACGCGCGAGCTCGCCAGCTTCGCCAGCAAACTTCGCTATGAGGAAGTCCAGCCGGAGGCCCGCAAGCGCGTTCTGCTGCTTACACTTGACCAGATCGGCGCCGCCCTGGTGGCATCCACGCTCGACTACATCACCCTTGTGCGCGAGTACGCGCTGGAGGAATCGCCCGACGGTGCATCGACCGTCATCGGCAGCCAAAGAAAGCTGCGGCCCGAGTGGGCCGCTTTGAGCAACGCGACCGCAGGCCACGGGGTCGAAATAGATGACTACCACAATATCGCGCTAGCCCACCCGGGTTGTGTGGCTGTGCCGTCTGTCCTGGCGGTGGCGGAGCAGATTGACGCTCGGGGACACGAGACGATAGTGGCGCTCGCGCTCGGATTCGAGGCCATAATTCGGTTCGGTCTATCCGTCATGCCGTCGATGATCAAGGACCGTGGTTTTCACGAAACGTGCGTCATGGGCGTATTCGGTTCCGCGCTCGGCGCGGGACGCTTGCTCGGGCTCGACCCCGAAACGCTCGCCTCCGCCCTCGGCCTCGCCGCCAGCCACGCGTCCGGCACAACCGAATACACACAGTCAGGCGGCGAGGTCAAGCGGCTCCACGCGGGTCTGGCCGCGATGGGCGGCCTGCGCTCGCTGAGCCTGGCGCGCCGAGGATTCAGCGGCCCGCCCACGATCCTCGAAGGAAGTCGCGGCGTGTTCCAGGCGTTTTCCGACGATTATCGCGCCGACGCGATGGTCGAGGGACTCGGAAATCGTTGGGATTTCCTCACTACGGCGATCAAGCCGTACTGCTGCTGCGGCCTTATCCATGCCCAGATCGACGCGGTGCGCGCCCTCATGGCCGAGGAAGGGCTGCGACCGGATGATGTGCTGGAAATGATAGTGGGCACCGATTCGCTTTCGCTGGTCCATGTCAATCGCATCGGCGCTCGGCCGGCCGACATGAACAGTGCGCAATTCTCCTCGCATTTTTCTCTCGCGATGGCGCTCGTCATGGGGGGCAACGACTTCGCCCACTACGTCGCGGCCCAATCAGCGGGTTTCCGCGACCCGGCAGTCGTCCGCATTGCGGAAAAGATCCGGCTCGAGCTGGACCCTGAAGCCGAAGCCGCCTTCCCGGAGCACTTCCTCGCTCGCGTACGGGTGAAGCGCCGGGACGGCTCGACCATCGAGCGAACGAGGCACGCGACCGGAACGCCGGATGCTCCGCTCACGGAGGCCGAGATTCGCGGCAAGTACCGTCGGATGGCCGGTGGAATCGTCGGGGACGCGACAGCCAATGCAATCGAGCGGGCGATCGACGCTCTCGCCGACGATGCGCCGGCACGCGATGTGTTGCGCTCGTTGTCCACCGGAGCACGGCGAAGCTAAGACGCGCGCGACCGGTTGGTAGATTCGGATCAGCGGCCGGTGAAGTGCCGAGTCCGTTTCTTCAGGACCGCGCGCCGGCCCTCCTTTCGGTCCTGCGTCGAGAACGTTCGCGCGGCGCACTGCTCTTCGAGATGGAGCAGCGGACTCCAGTAGTGTCCCGACGTCGATCGATTGTTCGCCGGCAACTTGAAACGGAATAAATAGTTCATGCTATATTTCGCGATTCAAAATTAGAACCCGATTCGGGAAGATCAGCAACATAGTTGACAAATACGACTAGGTCTTCAAGCAGAAAGACCAACACGATAATAGGAGGAACATTTGATGAGATCATTGCTGCGGGTTTCAGGCCGGGCTTTATTTTGGCTTGAAAAATCTTTACTCAACGGCGCGGCTTTCGTCATGTTCGTCATCATGCTGCTTGTTGTCGTCGATGTGGCGCTGCGTTATCTGCTCAACAATCCGATCAAATGGTCTTACCCTCTCATCGGCAAATACCTGATGATCTATGTGTTCTTCCTGGCTGTCGCCGACACTTTGCGCCGCAGCCAGCACATCATCATTGACTTTCTGGTAAGGGAGCTCGACATGCGCAAACGCAGCATTGCCGAGTTCCTGGGCTACGTACCGTCTCTGCTCGTCTTCGCTCTTATTTTTTGGCTCGGCGCCGAACATACCTGGACGCAATACGTCAACAACGATGTAAGAATCGACAGTCTGGGATGGCCGATCTGGATTGGCAGCCTCGCTCTGCCGATCGGCATCGGCGCCATGCTGCTGCGTGTCCTGGTCAGGATGGGCGCACTCGCCGTGCGCAGCGTGGACCCTAAGGCCGACGTTACGCAGGCCTATGGCGAAGTCGACAATGAGGACATCATGGCGCTGTCCGAAGCAGATATGGCCGCAACGGAAGCGAAGCAGCCATGCTGACGATCTCGATTATCGCGCTGCTGCTGGTGCTGATGCTGTGCGGCATTCCGCTGGCGTTCGCGCTTGTAACCGCGGGCTCGGTGGGAATCTATATGATTGGCGGCGGCAACATGGTGCTCGGCATTCTGAAGAACACGCCGTTGTCGTCCGCCGGAGTCTATGAACTGCTAACCATTCCGATGTTCATGCTGATGGCGGAGCTCGTCATCCTGAGCGGCGTTGCCGCCAGCCTGTTTCGGGCGGCCACCGTCTGGGTCGGACGCGTTCCGGGTGGTCTGGGGGTCGCAACCGCGATGGCCGGCGCCGCGTTCGGGGCAATTTCCGGATCGAGCACGGCGGCCGCCGCGACCCTCTCGGCCACGACGCTCCCGTCGATGCTGAAAGCCGGCTACCCGCCGCGCATCGCCACGGGTGCGGTCGCGATCTCGGGTACTCTGGCCATGCTGATTCCACCTTCGGTCGTTATCGTGCTCTATGGCCTGATCGCGGATCAGAGCATCGGCGCGCTGCTGATTGCTGGCATCATCCCAGGTATTCTGGTGGCGCTCACCATTGCCGCCACCGTCGTGGTCCTGGTACTGATGCACGCAAACAAGATCGAGACCCGCAGCTATACGCTGCGCGACAAGATCGCGTCGCTCAAAGTAGTCGGGCCGATGCTGGCGCTGTTCATGCTGGTGACCGGGGTGATTTATCTGGGTGTCGCCACGCCGACCGAGGCTGCCAGCCTGGGCGCCTTCGGGGCTTTGCTCCTGACCTGGTCCGAAGGCCGTCTGACCTGGAAAGGGTTGAAGCTGGCGCTGACCCGGTCCGCGAACACGAGCTGCATGATCATGCTGATCCTGATGACGGCCAGCGTCTTCGGATATTTCTTTACCCTCACCGGCGTCACGCAGGACCTGGTGGCCTGGATTTCCACGCTTGAGATATCGCGTTGGACGGTGCTGGTGTTGATCCTGGCGATCTACATCGTACTCGGCTGCTTCCTCGACCAGATCTCGGTGCTGATTCTTACCGTGCCGATCAGCCTGCCGGTGGTGCTGTCGCTCGGATTTGATCCGATCTGGTTCGGCATCCTGGTCATCGTAACCGCCGAGCTCGGCATGGTGACGCCGCCAGTCGGCATGAATGCTTTTGTGGTCGCGCGCTACTCGGGATTTGCGTCCGAAGAAGTGTTCATCGGCTTGTGGCCGCATATTATCGCCCACATCCTGATCCTGGCGGTGTTCGTGGCCTGGCCGCAGATCATCCTGTGGTTGCCGACAACTATGATGAAGTAATCCTTCGCGCCCGCGAGTCGCATCGAATGCGGGCGCAGAAACATGGATTCGCAACAGAGGAGAATGAGATGGCCGAGGCCGCGGCAATGTTCGACAAGATCCGGGATCCCCGCGTGGCGGCCACGCTCCCCGATGGCCCGTCGCTGCTGATGGGGCTGGACGAAATCAGCATGACGCAGGAATACGCAGCGCGGATCGCCGCCTTCCAGGCCGGCGTCGCCGCGCAAAGGCCATGGATCTACCAAAATGGATTTCGCCTCGGCGCCCGTTAGAACGACGGGATGGTTTACGTCTGCCAAAACCTATTGCAATTAAGGAGGGGCACATGTCGCGCGACTTGATTGACAGCACCGACACTCGCGGCGAGATCTTGCACCGGGACACGTTGGTACCACCGTGACGTTGCCGGATCCCATTCTCTCGACGCACCACACCCCAAAAATGACACAAAGGAGACATCACCATGAAAATCACATCCAAGCTCACCCTAATTGCCGCCCTGACCGGCGCGCTTTTCGCGACCAGCACGCCGGTGTCGGCGCAGGAAAAAATCACTCTGCGCGCCGCGGACTATCTGGCGCCCACTCATTACATAATCCGCTTTGGCGTCAAGAACTGGATCGACAATGTTTCGAAGATGTCGAACGGCCGCGTTGAAATCCGGCATTTCCCCTCCGAGCAACTCGGCAAGGCCGCCGATCTGCTGTCCCTGGTCCAGGCCGGCACCGTAGACGTGGCCGGCGTCGTGCCCAGCTTCATGTCCGAGCGGATGCCGCTTAGCACGATCGGCGAGCTGCCGGACCATTATCGCAACGCCTGTCACGGTACCAAGGCGACTGCGGATCTGTTTATGAACGACGGCATCCTGGGCAAAATGGAACAGGAGCCGAACAATGTCGTGGTGCTTTTCACTATTGCGACCCCGATTTACACCATCTTCTCCAAGCGCGACAAGCTCGCTTCGCTGGACGCGCTCAAGGGCATGAAGCTGCGCACCCTCGGCGGCGTCATGTCCTCTAGCATTGAGAAACTGGGTGCTGTTGGCGTGCAGATGGCTTCGCCGGAAATTTACGAGTCGCTGGCTCGCGGCACGGTAGACGGGCTGGTCTATACCCATTCCGCTGTGGTGTCTGGAGGTATGCACAAACTCGTGAAATCGGCTTTGTCGGGCATTAATTTCGGTGGCGCCAACTTCAACTATACGATGGGCAAGCAGCGCTGGAACTCCTTGGCGCCGGACGTGCAAAAAATTCTTTTGGCCGCCGGCCGCGAGACGATGAAGTTTGCATGCGCCGAAATCGACAAGGATACCGAGGCAGCAAAAAAGAAGATCAATGAAGCTGGCATCCAATTCTTCGAGATTCCTGCGGCGGAAAAGCTGCGGCTGGACAAGGCATTAGACGAAGTGGCCGAAGACTGGGTGCGTGACCGCGCCAAACGCAATAAGGCGGCCGGCGACGTATACAAAGCCTACCGTGCTGCTATCGCCAAGTATCCCGATTAATTACCGACGCCTGCCCTGCGGATAAACGGCGGAGTTTCCCCGCGCCCGCGGCGAGGGCAGGGCGGGGCGTGCCCAGGCGAAAGGCAGTACGGTCGCCCAGGAGGTAGCCATGCGTTCCGCGCGGCCGGTGCTTGCCTCGCCACCGAGTTCGCTTCAGGTCCACGCCGGCGCGGAAAGCCCGTCCCGAACGGATATTCACAAACAACTGCTGCGAAACAGCCCATGATATCGCCGCCCTTTCGAGGCGGGGGTACAGACGTGGCGCGAATCCGCAGGACGAGCTGCTAACGCTTGAACAGCCCCATCAGCGACGCCTTCGCAAGCGTATTGAAATGCAACTGGAATCCCACCACCGCTGCCGCCGTATCCGCACTCACCGACAGCTTTTCCGTGCCCGTCGCGTACACGCTGAACAAATAACGATGGGGATGATCGCCTTCGGGCGGGCACGGCCCGCCGTATCCCGGCTTGCCGAAATCGGTGCGCACCTGCAGCGCCCCGGCGGGAAGCTTGCCGCTGGCGGGATTGCCGGCATCCAGCGGCAACTCGGTCACGTTGGCGGGAATGTTCACCACCACCCAGTGCCAGAACCCGCTGCCGGTAGGCGCATCGGGATCGAAGCACAGTACCGCGTAGCTTTTCGTTCCCGCAGGCGCGCCTTCCCACTTTAGGTGCGGCGACTTGTTGCCACCGCCACAGCCGAATCCGTAGTCCACCGAAAGGATATGGTCCATGCCCAGATAGTCGCCATCCTTGAAATTATTGCTCGTCAGCTTCATCGCATCTCCTTTTCATACAAGCTACATTGGAATTTCCGAGCGATAGGAGAACCAATCCGCCGGGATTTCGAACCGGATTATTGATTAACTATCGGGCAATTTACAATAATCGCAGGGGCGGTGCAACAGCCTTGCCTCGCCTTGCCTCGCCCCCGCCGTTCGGGAGCGCTTCGCAGTGCCGGGAATAGCTTATGCTTGAGCCGCGCGGCGACGTTCACATACCGGATCTAGAAGACCCGCTGTTTGCGCCATTCTGGCAAGGTACGGCCGCGGGCGGGCTTCGCGTCCAGCAATGTCCGAAGTGCAAAGCGGTTTACTGGCCGAGGGCCGTTTCATTATCGGTTCGGTCGAAGCGTGTGTCGCGCCCGTGCAGAAACAGGTGCAAGCAGGCGTAACTTGGCTGGTGCTCCGCATGCAGTACCCTAGCTCCGATCCGCACCGGGTATTGGCGAGCATCAAACGCTTCGGCCACGAGGCGCCCTTCAGACACAAGACGGCCTGAACGGCGTCGTTTTCGGCTGCCTCGACTGTGGGTGGCGGGTCTGTTGATCCAGATCAAGTAATTTACATCCAATGGGCCTAATGATCGTTTAAACTAACGCTCGCCAGAGAGCGTCGGTGCGGCTCCGCCGAGCCGACAGGACGGATTTTCGAACCAAGAACGAAAGCAAGGAGGATGAGCATGCAAACATTTCGATATCTTCGGCATATGGTGATGGGCGCATTGTGCGGACTCTTCATCACCGGCGGGATCGCTCACGCGCAGAAGGTCATCAAAATCGGCGCGCCTTTGGAACTCACCGGAAAATTTGTCATCTATGGTTCCGGGGGGCAGCGCGGCATCGAGATGGCCGTCGAAGCTTTTGCTGGAACCGCCGCCGGGCATCGGATCGAGGTGTTGCTGCGCGATATTCAAAGCACCAACCAGGGAGCTGTGTCGGCAATGACCGACTTGCTCGAGAAAGAGAAAGTTGACTTCATCATCGGGCCGGTTGCTTCCGGCCCAGTCTCGGCGGCGATACCCGCCTGGCGGCAACGCAAGCCCTTATGGATCGTCCCGGGAGCCACGGCGCCCAGTTTTGAGGAGGCCATTGCCGGGGAGGCAATGGTTTTTCATACCGCTGCCTGGGGGTATCAATATCATGCGAGTGCGGCTAATGCCCTTGCCGCCGCCTTTGGCAAGGGCAAGAAGGTGGCGATTATTTATTCTGATGGCGCCTATGGGCGATCGAATTTACCGGCGGCGCGCGAGCACTATACCGAGGCCGGGTTTCAGATTGTGGCTACCGAGCTGGTGCGGGAGAACGCTACCGACATGAATCCGACCCTGCAAAAGCTCCGGCTCGCCAAGCCGGATGTGCTGGTTTGTCTCGTGCAGACGACGGATGCGATCGTGCTGGCCAAGCAGATTCATGTGGCCAAACTGGGGATACCCTTTGTCGTTGGCACCATTTATCCAACGCTCCAGACTTGGGCGGACGCGGTGGGCGAGGCGGCAAACGGTTGGATCGGCGCGGCGGCGTATCTGCCGGGGCAGGCGGTGCCGGCAGATCCGAAGTACCCGAAGATATTTCCCGCCGCAAAGGATTGGGAAGCGGCATTCAGAAAGAAGTACAACCGTGAACCCGAGTGGGTCGATGCGATGGTTTATAGTTCGGCGGCGATGCTGTTTGTGGCGATCGATCGTGCGGGAGGGAGCGATAAGGAGAGGGTGGCGAAGGAACTGCGCGATCTTGGGGTGCAAACCATAATGGGAGAGGGTAAGTTTGTCCCCACCAAAGGTGGTGCAGTCAATCAAGCCTTCAATGAGATGATCGCGCTTCAGCGGCAGGGTGACAAGCTGGTGACCGTATGGCCCAAAGCCCTTTCCAACGGCCAGATCAAGCCTATTCAATAGCAAATACGAAGATGAAGGAGGATGAGCATGCAAACATTTCGATATCTTTGGCATCTGGTGATAGGCGCATTGTGCGGACTCTTCATCACCGGCGGGATTGCTCACGCACAGAAGGTCATCCGAATCGGCGCGCCTTTGGAGCTCACCGGAAAATTTGTCATCTATGGTTCCCAGGCGCAGCGCGGCATGGAAATGGCCGTCGAAGCTTTTGCCGGAACCGTCGCCGGGCATCGGATCGAGGTGTTGCTGCGGGATATTCAAAGCACCAACCAAGGAGCTGTGTCGGCGATGACCGACTTGCTCGAGAAGGAGAAAGTTGACTTCCTCATCGGGCCGATTGCTTCCGGCCTCGTCTCGGCGGCGGTACCCGCCTGGCGGCAACAGAAGCCCTTATGGATCGTCCCGGGAGCCTCGGCGCTCAGTTTTGAGGAGGCCATTGCCGGGGAGGCAATGGTTTTTCATACCTACGCCTGGGGGTATGGATATCATACGGGCCCGGCTAATGCCCTTGCCGCTGCCTTTGGCAAGGGCAAGAAGGTGGCGATTATTTATTCTGATGGCGCCTATGGGCGGTCGCATTTGCCAGACGCCCGCAAGCACTATACCGAGGCCGGGTTCCAGATCGTGGCTACCGAGCTGGTGCGGGAGAACGCTGCCGACATGAATCCGGCACTGCAGAAGATCCGGCTCACCAAGCCGGATGTGCTGGTTTGTCTCATGCAGACGACGGATGGGATCGTGGTGGCCAAGCAGATTCATGTGGCCAAACTGGGGATTCCCATTCTCGTTGCCAGCGCATTTCCGCAATTCCAGACTTGGGCGGACGCGGTGGGCGAGGCGGCAAACGGCTGGATTACCGCGGTCTCCTATCTGGCGGGGCAGGCGCTGCCGGCAGATCCGAAATACCCGAAAATATTCCCCGCCGCGAAAGATTGGGAAGCGGCATTCAGAAAGAAGTACAGCCGTGAACCCGAGCTCATCGATGCGATGGTTTATACCTCGGCGGCGATGCTGTTTTTGGCGATTGATCGTGCGGGGGGAGGCGATAAGGAGCGGGTGGCGAAAGAACTGCGCAATCTCGGGGTGCAAACCATAATGGGAGAGGGTAAGTTCGTCCCCACCCCAGGTGGTGCAGTCAATCAGGCCTTCAATGAGATGTTCGTGATCCAGCGGCAGGGCGACAAGATCGTGACCGTGTGGCCCAAGGCCCGTTCCAACGGCCAGTTCAAGCCGATTCAATAAACCGGGAACGGTGAAACCGGAAATGGTGCGTTGGTCCGCCTGCGGGTTTCGTGCGCATGGCGGCGGGCGGCCCCCCCGTCCAGGATAGGTTCCGATGACGTTATTGCCGCAGGTTCTGCTGGATGCGCTGCTGCTTGGCGGGCTCTACTGCTTGATGGCGGTGGGGCTGGCACTATGTTTTGGCGTGACGCGCATCATCAATTTTGCCCATGGCGAGATGATCATGATCGGTGCCTATGGGGCATTCTTGTTGACTCAGCACTTCGGCATTGACCCGCTGCTCAGCCTGCCGCTGGTGGCGCTGGGTGTGGCGCTGATCGGCGGTCTCGTGTTCAAGCTATGTGTTCAACGTGCGCTCGATGCGCCGCATGTTAACCAAATCCTGCTGTTGTTCGGTGTCGGACTGATATTGCAGAATATCGCGGTTCTGATATTCACCGGCGACGAGCGATCGGTGACGACGGCGTATTCGCTGGCATCCGAGCAATTTTTCGGCATGATGGTGGCGTACGGCCGGCTGATTGCGTTCGCAGTATCGATTGGCTTGACCGTCGGGTTGATCGTTTGGCTGCACGTCAGTGAAATGGGAAGGGCGATTCAGGCCGTGGCACAGCAAAGGGATGCAGCCAAGCTCATGGGTATCAACGTCACGGCGATGTACATGGTGTCCTTCATGGTCAGCGCCGCTCTCGGTTCGGCTACCGGCGCGGCAATGAGTTTTCTGTTGACGATCACGCCGTTCATGGGCTTTCATATATTGATCAAAGGATTTGCGATCGTCGTGCTCGGTGGACTGGGCAGCGTCGGTGGGACACTGATCGCGGCTTTTGTGTTGGCTTTCGTTGAAACCGGGGTCTCATACTACGTGCCCGAGGGGGGGGGATGGGCCGAGGGTGTAGCCCTTGCGGTGCTGCTCATGGTGTTAATCCTGCGGCCCCGCGGCTTCCTGGGTCAAGCCGTTGATAATTGAGAAAACACCTCGAGGCGCGGCGCTGGCAATCGTCGCTTCGCTCGTCAGCCTCGCCCTGCCGTTCGCGGCGACGGCAGTCGTCAACGACTGGATCATCTCGGCGGCGAGCATGGTCATCCTTGCCGTGAGTTGGAATATGGCAGCCAACGCCGGGCTCATTTCACTCGGCCACTCGGCGTTCTGGGGTGTCGGTAGTTACACCGCGGTACTTACCGCAAACAAGCTCGGGCTACCGTTGGCGGTTGCCCTGATACCGGCGATGTTCATCGGGGCTCTGCTCGGCGTGCTGCTCGCCCTAATCACCGGGCGCTTGCGTGGAATATTTTTCGCGATCGCTACCCTTGCGCTGTCCGAGGGTCTGCGGGTGATCGCGGTGATGACGCCGGGTTTCACGGGCGGCGGAGAAGGGATCTACATTAACCCGCAACTCCGAATCGGAGCGCATTGGGTGGCTGCTATTATGGTTGTGGGCGCGTTGATATCGATCTTGGTGGCATGGGCGATCTCGCGCACATCATGGCATTTTGCATTTCGCGCCATGCGCGCCAATGAATCTGCGGCGCAAATGCTCGGTGTGCGCCCGGTCACTTTTCGGGTCGGGGTACTGGCGTTGGCGGGAGCAATGGCGGCGTTCGCCGGCGGCGTTCGCGTCTGGTACGGTGGGTTTGTCGACCCGGGAATCGCTTTCGACTTGCAGATCACCATCCTTTCCCAAATCGGCCCGCTTCTCGGTGGTATTTACACCTTGGCGGGTCCGGTGATCGGTGCGTTGCTCAGCGTGCTGCTCTCCGAGGCCGCACGAATCTGGTTCGGGGCTCAAGGCTTCGGTCTGCTGGTCTATGGTGTTGCACTGGTCCTGTGTATTCTGTTTCTGCCCCACGGCATTTGGGGGGGGCTGCAGCGACTCCGGACTTTCGGCCGTCGCCGTATTCGTGGCGAGCAATGATGGCGCTGCTTGAGCTCAGCGGGTTGCGCGCCGGCTACGGTGGATCAGTGGTGCTCGATGGCGTCGATCTTACGGTCGGCGAGGGGGAGGTGGTGGCCCTACTCGGCATCAATGGCGCAGGCAAGTCCACGACCATGCGAGTCATCACAGGGCTGCTTGCCCCAAGCGGGGGGCGGGTGGTATTTGGCGGTGTCGACATTACCCGCTTTCCCGCTCATACAAGAGTGGCTGAGGGCATATGCTTGTCGCCCGAGGGCCGGCAAGTATTCCCGCACCTGTCGGTCGAGCAGAATCTGTACCTAGGTTCGTTTCATCCGCGCGTTCGCCGACATCGCGCCGAATCGCTCGAGCGGGTATACGCCTTGTTTCCCATATTGGGGGAGCGGCGTGAGCAGAAGGCCGGTTTCCTGTCGGGCGGCGAGCAGCAGATGTTGGCGATGGGCCGCGCCCTGATGGGTCGGCCGCGCTTGCTTCTGCTGGATGAGCCCTCATTTGGTCTTGCGCCGCTGATCATGGAAGTCGTGTTCAATACGATTGGTGAAATCGCTCGTTCGGGTATTAGCATCTTACTGGTTGAGCAGAACGCTCAGGCGGCCCTTGGAGTGGCCGAACGCGGCTATGTGCTGTCTGAGGGGCGGATAACGTTATCCGTGTCGGCAGCGGAGCTATCATCCAGCAGCGGCATGCGTAAGCTTTTCCTGCGTGAGATCGAGGAAACGAGCATGCCGGCCCCTGTTTCCATAGAATCCAAGCCGGCTGTGCTTGAACAAGGACTTAACCCAGAGCCGATTCTGCGGATACGGGGACTGCGTCGCACTTTCGGCGGTTTGGTGGCGGTCAATAATCTGTCGATTGACGTCCAGCGCCACCAGTTTCTGGGTGTGATCGGGCCTAATGGGGCCGGCAAGACCACTTTGCTCAACCTGATCACTGGTTACCTCCAGCCCAGCGCAGGCGAGATTTATCTTAACGCGCAGCGCATCGATGGACTCAAGCCGTACGATGTGTGCGTGCGTGGCGTAGGCCGCACATTTCAGCTAGTACAATGTTTTCCTGAAATGTCGGTAATCGACAATGTCATCACGGGTGCGCTGTTTGCCCGTGATGCGCGGATTTCACTTGAGGAGGCACGCGAGCGCGTCCGTAGACCGCTGGAACTGGTCGGCCTCGAGCGCAAAACCGATGTGCTTGCCGGCACGCTCGCGCTTGGCGAGCAGAAGAAACTGGAACTTGCCCGAGCGCTGGCGACACAACCCCAACTCCTGCTGCTGGATGAAGTAATGGCTGGATCGCCGCACGAAGACGTGATCGAGTTGATGGATGTGCTGCGCGCCATTCACGCCGCCGGCACCACGATCCTGATGATCGAGCACTTGGTGCATGTGATCCTCGGTCTTGCCCAACACATCGTCGTACTCAACTTCGGTGAAAAGCTGTTCGAAGGTTCTCCAGATGAAGTCGTGGCGGACCCGAAGGTTGTCGAAACTTACTTCGGCACGCCTACCAACAAATAGCTTGCCTGGAACGGCGAGCCGCGCCAGTCGAGGCCGCCCGCTCCATGACTTTTGGGAGAAGCTCCGGCTATTGAGCGATTTCCAGACGTCGGAACTGGCGCCAACCCGCCAAAGGAGGAAATATGGAATATGAACCGATACCGGCCGCTGTTCTTCCGCTAACGGGGATATGCATCGTCGATTTTACCAAGCTGTTGCCGGGACCGTGGTGCACTCAGTTGCTGGCTGACATGGGCGCAGAAGTAATCAAGGTCGAGGCACCTGACATCGGTGATCCCAGCCGCCATAATCCTCCTCGCCAGCGCGAGCACAGCGCGTACTTTGCCAGTGTCAACCGCAACAAGCGCAGCATCGAACTTGATTTGCGCAGTGCACCCGGATTGGAGGCTGCCCGGCGATTGATCGGGTGGGCCGATGTGATGCTCGAGTCGTTTGCCGTGGGCGGGGCGGCACGGCTGCGGATTGATTACCATTCGGCACGCATGATCAACCCCGATATTATCTACTGCTCGATCAGCGGATTCGGCCAAGACGGGCCGCTGGCTGCCTCCTCGGGCCACGATCTCGTGGTGCAGGCGATGACGGGTGTGCTCAGCACGGCCGGCGCCGGGGAGATGCCGCAGTTTCAGGCCGCGGATTATGCCGGCGGCGCGTTTGCTACCATTGCTATTCTCTCCGCGTTGTACCGACGTCGCAGCAGCGGCGAAGGCGCTTTTCTCGATGTGGCGATGTTCGACAGTCTGTTAGCCATGTCGACCGCCGCTTTGGGACAGGGACTTGCCCGTGCGTCCGGTGGCAGCGGCACCCCCGCTCTGGAAGCGTGGGGCCGTAATCCACGCTATGCGATCTACGCTACACGCGACCAGCGATATGTCGGCGTCAGCCTGCTGGAACCCGGCCTGTGGGCGAAGTTTTGCGAGGCTATCGGCCGGCCCGATCTGGTGTTCGGGGATGAACGGCCCGAGGACCGGCATTCGGATCACGGTGAGCGCGCAGCGCTTTACCGGACCGCGATTACCGACTACTGCGCGGGCCGGACCATGGATGAAATCGATCAGGCGATGCGCGCACGCGACATTCCCGTATGCCCGGTGCTGAACGCCGACGAGGCGCTGACTTCCCCGCAGGCACGGGCTCGCGGCATGGTGTACTGGGATACAGACCCGCATGACGGCAAAGTGTTGCGCATAGGCAACCCACTGGCTCGGGCCGGGCTGGCTGATCTACATCGCAGGCCGCCGCCGCGTCTGGGTGCGCATACCAGAGACATTCTGGGCGAACTGGGTCTCGCTGCCGAGCAAGGCAAGACGGAACCGGCATGATGACCGGCCTGCCAACACAGGTGCCGCGCATGTATCCGGCCGGGCGCCTCGGCGAGCCCGAGGGCATCGCCGCGGCCATCGTTTTTCTCGCCGGCAAGCACGCCTCCTGGGTCACCGCCAGGTGCTGAGCGTCAATGGCTGCTTTGTGATGTCATAAGGAGCACTACGCGATGGAATTCTCTCTCACTAGCGAACAGAGCATGATGCGCGATTCGGCCCGGCGCATGGTCGAGCGCGATATTCAACCGGTGCTCGACGCGCATCCGCCCGATCGGCCGCTGCCCAAGGAGGCGCTGCTGAAAATCTACGCCGCTCTGGCCGGCCAGGGCCTGACCGCGCCACGCCTGCCTGAATCGGCCGGCGGTCCGGGGATGTCGATGCTGAGTTACGGCCTGATGTTCGAACAATTGCCGCCGGTGATCGCGATCTCGGTGCTTGCGCAGGAATGCACTATCGCGCGCATTTTCGCCGAAAGCACACCGGCGCAAAAAGAGCGCTTCCTGCCCGAGCTGATCGCCGGCAAGAAATTGTGCTGCACCGGCACCACCGAGCCCGATATCGGTTCCGATCCGCGCGGCGTCAAGACCCGCGTCGTCGCCGAGGGCGACGATCTGGTGATCAATGGCAGCAAGATGTGGATTACCAACGCCTCGGTATGCGACCTCATCAATGTCACGTGCGCCGAAAAGCAGCCCGACGGCCGATCGCAGATGCGGCGCATCGTGGTTGAGCGCGACCGGTCGCCGTTCGCGGCGCGCGAGATCGAGACGCTGGGATTGCGCCAGGGGCATCTCGGCGAAGTGGTGTTCGACGATTGCCGCGTACCCAAAGCCAACGCGCTCGGTGCCGCCGGCGACGCCGCGCGGTTGCTGACGCTGACCTGGAACGGCAACCGGCCGTTGCTCGGCCTGGCCGCCGCCGGCATGGCGCAGAAAGCGTTCGAGGCGGCGGTCGCATACGCCGGCATGCGCACGCAGTTCGGCAAAGCGATCGGCGGCTTTCAGCTCATTCAGAAGAATCTTGCCGACATCGAAACCGCGATCGTCACCAGTCGTCTCACTTGCTATTACGCGCTCGATGCCATCGACCGGGGCGAGCGGACCAATGGACTCTCGGCGATGGCCAAGCGCTATGCGATGGCTGCCTGCCAGGAGGCGATCTCGCTCGCCATGCATATCCACGGCGCCATGGGCATCGGCCGCGAAGTCGGGCTCGAACGGCTTTATCGCGATGCGCGCATGCTGCCGATTCCCGACGGTACCAATGAAATTCTCGCGCTTATTCAGGGGCGCGAAATCACCGGAAAGGATGCTTTCCGGAGCTGAAGGCGATGGCCGACGGGCAGGTGCTCACAGGAATAATCGTCGCCGAACGCGCGGGTCGCCTGGCGGTGGCGGTCTGCGCCAGTCTGCTCGCCGAACTCGGCGCGCCTGGCGCGATGATCCGCGTGTATCTGAAGCAAAGGAGCGGCGATGAGTGAGAACAAGAGCCTACCGGTCTGGCGCTCGATGCTGTTCGTGCCGGTGAACGTGGACAAGTTTGTCGACAGCGCGCACACGCGCGGCGCCGACGTGATCATCCTCGACCTGGAGGACAGCATCCTGCCCAAGGACAAGGAGCGCGCGCGCACGCTCGTCTCAGGCGCGGCGACTAAGGTCGCCCGCGCAGGCGCGGACGTGGTGGTGCGCGTAAACCGGCCCTGGCGGCTGTGCCTGCGCGATCTGGAGGCGGTGGTGAGCCGGGAGATTTGCGCGCTGATGCTGCCGAAGACGGAGAGCGCGGACCATGTGCGCCTGGTGGCCGAGGTGCTGGACGAACTAGAGGCGGAGCGGGGTCTGCCGCAGGGTCACACCCGGTTCGTGCCCATGATCGAGAGCGCCGGCGCCTTCTTCCGCGCGCAGAAGATCGCGGCCGCGCATGCGCGCGTCGTCGCCCTGACGCTGGGCGCCGAGGATTTCGCGCTGTCGGCGGGCATGGTGCCGGAAGCGGAAGGACTGTTCTACCCGACGCAGCAGATCGTGATCGCGGCGCGCGCCGCGGGCGTGCTGCCATTGGGCTTCATCGGCACCGTCGCCGATTACAAGGACCTGGACGCCTTCCGCGCCACTGCGCGCCGCTCGCGGCGTCTGGGTTTCATGGGCGCGGCGGTGATCCATCCCTCGCAGATCGCGATTCTGAATGCCGAGTTCCGGCCATCGCCGGAGGAAGTCGAACAGGCGCACAAGCTGGTCGCGGCTTTCACGGCGGCCGCCGGCGGCAACCAGGGCGCGATCGAGGTGGACGGGAAGATGGTCGATATTCCGGTGGTGGAGGGCGCCCGGCGCACCCTCGCGCAACACGAGGCGATTGAGCAGCGGGGGAAGGGGCGCGGCTAAGCTATCGCCATCAACCAGGGTTTGGTGGCATAATTCCCGCGGAGTCTGCAGCCTGATCCTTGCCGGTATTGCCCGCGTCCAGGCCGATTCTGGAGCGATAGTCCGAATCCATCGCGGCAAGCGTGCGCAGCCGCAGCATCGCCTCCGTGTTCATGCTGCCTGACTGGCCGGGATTGGTGGGCTGGTCGCACACGACTTTCGCTTCGAACAGGCTTTCGATTTGTTCCGGGTTCAGCCCCAGCAGGTCGCGGAGTATGGGCCGATTGTCCTCGCCGAAGCGCGGCGCCGGCTTGTTGATGCGTGCATCGCGAAACCGCAGCCGATACGGGCGCCCGATGATCGGGCGCGGCCCGATCGGCGGCTTGTGCTCCACGCGTTCATAAAACCCGCGGTGGCGAAGGTGTTCGTTGACAAGCAGGTCCCTCGCGTTGAATACCGGGCCGCACGCGATGCCGCGCGATTGAAGCAAACCGAGCATATCGAGCACCTCCCGCTCGCGCGCCCACTCCGCGACCAGCGCGTCAATCTCGTCCCGATACCGGCGCCGTCCGGACGCATGGCTAAAGCGCTCGTCAGCGGCCAGTTGCGGCTGGTTCATCAGGCGGGCGAGAACCCTCCACTGCTCATCGGATTCCACCGAGATCGCCACCCACTGATCGTCGCCTCGCGCACGATATAGATTGCTTGGCACATGCTCGGGATGTTCGTTGCCGATCCGTTCCCGGTCGCTGCCGTCAAGCTGCTTCTGCAGGATGGGTTCCGCAACCAATGCGGCGCCTATCTGGTACATTCCAAGGTCTATCCATTGGCCCCGGCCGGTTTTTCTCATGTGCGCCAGGGCGGCGAACAGCGCACTCAGTCCAGCCCAGCAAGCAAGAAAGTCCGGATAGGACTGCCCGACCTTCCATGGTTTGTCGCCCCGGTATCCGGTGTAATACGAGATTCCCATCGTCGCTTCCAGCGTCGTTCCCTGACTCGGAAACGCCGACCACGGTCCCGTCGATCCGTAACCGGTATTGGAAAGCATGATCAGGGACGGCTTCAGCTTTTTCAGTTCTTCGTAGTGCAGGCCCCATTTAGGCATGACCCGCGGGGTGTAATTGTCAAGCACGATGTCGCTCTTGTGCAGCAGCCGCCGAAACACATCCCTGCCTTCCGCCTGCCCCATGTCGAGAACAAGGGACTGCTTCCCCCGGTTCAACACATGGAATATTCCGGACCGGTTCCAAGGGTCCTCTCCCGGATCGTTGTCCAGGTAGGGACCGAAAGCCCTTCCCCGCGTCTGGTCCAGGCGGTGAGGGGATTCGATCTTGATCACCTCGGCGCCCAGGTCGCTCAACAGTCCCCCGAGGTAAGGGATCGCGAACACATACGACAAATCCAGCACACGGATTCCGTCGAGAGGCAATGTCGGTTTCCTGGACATGCGTTACAAGCCTCCTGAACGCGCGGGGACAGGGGTGAGGCTTTCCACCTCTGCCAGCGTCAGCCCGAGCTCATCGACCAGCACTTCAAACCTGTGTTCGTCCAAAAGCGGTGAGCGCCTGCGTACCGACATGGGAGTGGCTGACAACTTCACCAGCTCACCCGGGAACCTGAAGCTAGCGGTGGCGGGATGCTCGAGATCGATAAAAAAATCACGGGCGCGCAGATGTTCGCACTCGAGCAAATCCTCGGCACCCTGCACCACGCCCACCAGCAGCCGCCGTTGCGCTCCTTTGAGGAACAGGTCCTTTGCGTCCTTGTCCGCCAGACACTCCTCCAGGAGAGCCCGCACTTCGGGCACCCGCTGCTCGCGCTGCGGAGCGCTCGCAAACTTTGGATCGCGGAATTCGTCTCTTTCAAACAGGTCGGCGTAACCCTCGAAGGGCGCCCCGCCGCCGGTTTGAACCGCCAGGAATCCCTTGCGTGCGCGGATAGGTTCCCCGGCGAAAGGATCCTGGACTACGGCGCGGCGTCCCTGCACCGCGCCCAGGAACGCGTAGTAGGATTCATTGAGCACGAGTTCCGAAGCGAGACATTCGTGGATCGAAAGATCGACATGCTCGCCAAAGCCATCGACCGCGGCCGCGGTATAGGCCGCGAGCGAAGCGTAGGCCGCGTTCAACCCCGCGCAGTAGTAGGATTGCGCCAGCCCATGCTTTAACGGGTCGCGATCGACCCGGCCGCTGATCTGCATGATGCCGCTCATCGCTTGCAGCACCAGATCGCTGGCGCGGTAGTTCGCGTAGGGTCCCGTCTGCCCGAAGTTCGTCACGGAGGTGAGCACGACGCGGGGATTCCATTCGAGCATCCGATCGACACCAAGGCCCCAGCCATTCAGGGTGCCCGGCCGGAAGCTTTCGATGACGATGTCGCTCGCCTCGACCAGCTTTTTCAACACCGGGCGCGCCTCCGGCGTGCGCAGGTCCAGCGCGACGCTGCGCTTATTCCAGTTAAGGTATTGAAAAAGCAGGCTCTGCTCCGGGGCCGGCGCGTCGCTTTTCAACGGCGCGAGGAAGCGCGCAAAGTCGCCCGTCCCGGGCTTTTCGACCTTGATCACGTCGGCGCCGAAATCGCCGAGCAACCTGGCCGCAAACGGGCCGGCGATTCCATGGCTGAGATCCAGAACGCGCACGCCGTCCAGCGCACCTCCCGCTTGTTCAGTTTCCATCTTCCCGCATGTCGGGTGGAAGCTGGTAGGCATGGTGCGCATTGGCGCGGGGATCCATGAAACGCTCCGTAGCGAAATCGATTGAAGTTAACGAGTTGCTTGCCTACACAGTTGTCTTGCGTTGGGGCAGGTATCGAGCGCCATCAATGCATCAAACAGGGGACGTGCCGGGAGCGGCAGCGCCCCAGCCCGCAGGCAGCCTTCGAACTTGGTCCACAGCTCGTCGCGGCTCAAGGGTTTGTCGGGACCGCCGCGCACCTGGTTGATCTGCTCGCCCACCAAACGCCGGCCATCCTCCGTCTCTAGCGTGACCAGGTCGTAGATGGCGTAGCCGTTGGCGTTCGGATTCGGATCCAGGCGCTCGTCCGGCTCGACCGTCACGCGCCGCATCATCTCCTGCACGTCGGCACGACGCACAAAGTCGTCACTCAACTCGGCCAGAGTGGCGCGTCCGGCGATCAGTGCCGCGGCCATGGCGAACTGCATGCTGAACTTGGCTTCCAGCCCGGTCTGCGGTGAATGATTGCGCAGGATCTTGGTGTTGCGCCTGCTGATGGACACGGTGACGCGGCGTACGCGGCGCGCATCGAGCGGCGTCGCCTTGAGCAGGTCGAGCATTCCATCAAGCGCGCGATGGGTGGCAAAGCACATCGGGTATTTTTTCACGCTCAGCCTGGACTTCGGCATCCTCCATTTCCAGACTCCTTCCAGCGGTGACTCTACATCGAACCTGCCGGCGGGTGAAACCGCGGCCAGAAATCCCTGTGGATGCTCCAGCGCGTCCAGCGCGGCGGTAAACCCTAGTGCGGCGAGGCGCGCCGCCATCACGCCCGAATGTGCCGCGCGGCCAGCGTGAAACGGTTTGGTCATGGTGCCGAAATTCGCCGTCAGGCCGGCGCTTTGCGAGGCCCCGAGCGCAATGGCATGAGCGGCTTGTTCGGCATCGAGTCCACGCAGCGAGGCGCAAGCCGCGGATGCGGCAATCGCGCCGAAAATTCCGGTGGGATGCCAACCCTTGGTGTGATGCTGATCGACTTCGCGGCTCACCAGTTCGGCCCAGGTCTCGTAGCCGGCGGCATATGCGGTCACCATCCGCCTCCCCGTGGCGCCAAGCGCCTCCGCCTCGGCGAGGATTGCGGGCACGAGCGCGGTGCTCGGATGTCCGCGCAGCGCCACGTCGTCGTAATCCAGCGCATGCGCCGCGGTGCCGTTGATCCATGCGGCCTCGGGAACCGACGAGCTTCCTTCGCCGAAAAGCAGGCTGGCTTCGCCCGGCGCCGGTGCCAACGCCGACTTCAGTTTCTGCGGCGCCGGCTCGTTGCGGCCGGCGATCATTACGCCAACGCAATCGGTGAATCCCATATGGATGACCGATAGCGCTTCGGCGGGAATCTGTTCATAGCGTAACTCCGCGATGAACCTGCCAAGGGCACGGGTTAAGGCAGTCGTCATGTCAATCGCCGTTTCAGGCGGTTGCCGCGATTTTCTGGCGCAGCTTGGCCAGCGAGCCACCCCTCATCAGGGTACCGGGAAGCGGATGGCCGACGATGTCTTCCGCCAGCCGCGCCGATTCAATCAGCGCTTCCAGGTCGATACCGGTCTCGATCCCCATCTCCTCGCACATGAACACCAAGTCCTCGGTGCAGACATTGCCCGCGGCGCCGCTGTGCGCGGCGAAAGGACAGCCACCCAGGCCTCCGACTGCGGCGTCATAGATCGCAACCCCCATCTCCAATCCGGCATAGGCGTTGGCGATGGCCATGCCGCGCGTGTCGTGCAAGTGCAGCGAGATCTGCAGGGCCGGAAACTTGTTGCGTACCGCGCCCACCACCCGCTTGATCGACAGCGGAGTCGCCCAGGCCATGGTGTCGGCGAGCGAGATGACCTGGAGATCGAGCTGGTATTGTTCGCCGATGTCGAGCATATGCTGCAGCGTTTCGAGAACGTGCGGAATCGCTATGTCGCCTTCAAAGTTGCAGCCGAACGCCGCCATCAACCCGGCACGCACCACCGGTACCTTGTTCTCCTGGTACATCTTGACGATGGAGTGCTGCGCCGCGAGATTTTCCTTCAGTGTACGATTCTGGTTGCGCAGCAGGAACTTCTCGGATGCACACAGTGACAGCGTGCCCTTGACGTCGAGCTTGCCGGCCGCGAGCGCGCGCTGCAGCCCCTTTTCATTGAGCCATATGCCGGTGTAGGTCACGCCAGGGAAACGGGTGAAGCCTTTTACCACCTCGTCGGCATCGGCCATGCCGGGGACATTTTTTGCGGGCACAAAAGACACTGTCTGAATCTGCTTGACGCCGGTCTTCGACAGGCTGTCTATCAACTCGATCTTGCGCGCCGCGCTGATCGGTCCCTTTTCAATCTGGAATCCCTCGCGCGGACCCTCTTCGTTTATGTGGACTGCTTTAGGGTAAACTGACATAGAAAGGTCTCCTTGGATTAAACGGCATGCGCTTTCAGTTTCATGCTTGCGCTGGAACGAACGGGTACGGAACCGGTTTGCCGCCGCGGTACGGCAGCGCGACTGTTGCCTTGCCGGGCGTCGATTCCTTGCCCTTGTCGTCGACGATGCCAAGCTCGATATCGACCAGCCCGTAGCCGGGGCCGTCGCGCTTTGCGCTGACACGCCCCCATATGCGCAGCGTCTCGTCCACGACGTTCATGGCGCGAAACTGGAAGCTCGCTTTCCATACCCAGCCATCCGGTCCGGCCCAGTCCGTGAGCAGTTGCATCACGAACTGCTGTTTGAGCGAACCGTTGACGAGCAGCGCCGGCAGCTTGTCGTGTTCGATCGCGAACGGCTTGTCGTAATGAATCTTGTGCCAGTTTTCCATGGCCGCGGACCAGCGCATCAGATGCGCGGTCGTCAACGGCCCTTTTTCAAGCTGCGGCAATTCGGCGCCTACCGTCACATCCTCGTAATACACGTTTGTTCCGATTGCCATGGCCTATTTCCTTCGGATCTGAGTGCGTCTGGTGCGAATGAGCAGATCACCATCGCCATCGCGGTATTCGGATTCGGTGATGACCAGGATGATCGGTCCCTTGCTGGTTTCCTTCTCCGTGATGTCGGCGTAGCGCGATGTCAGCTTCACGGTCTCCCCGTGACGGGCATAACGAAAAAACTCGATCTCCGATCCGCCGTTGAGAAGCGCATAGCCCTTGAGCGGCTCGATTTCCGGAAGACCTTGCGAACTGATGGCGGCGACAATGCCGTCGAAGTCGGGGTTGCGCGCGTTTTCCTGGATCGGGTCGGGCGCGCCGAACGGGCGGCGGAAAAGATGGGTCGGGTATAACGGCGGCGCGACCGCGCCGCCATAACGATTGTTATTGGCACAGTTAGCGAAGAAGATCGGGTCCTCGTTCATGACCGCCTGCGCGTAGCGACGAACCGCGCCGCGCTCGACAGGATCGCAAGCGATCTCTGTCGTCGATTGTATTCCGACGTATTTCTTGACAGCCTCCGAAAGGATTGACATGCGAGCCTCCTGCAAAAAAACCATCATCCAAGCTGATTTAGGCTTCGATTATATGGTTAAAAAACGGTGGGCGCCGCCTGAGTAGACAGGCGCCATCGGCTTATCAAACCACTTCGCGCTACGCCATCCCGAGCGCTTGGCGGGACTCGCCCTTGCCAACACGCGCGCCGGCGCGGACGAATCCCCGACTGGGCGAGCTAGCGCGAAGCCATGGCCCGCGCGGCGTCGCGCATCATTTGCCGTTCTTGTGTCAGTGCGAAGTCCACGCTATTTCCTCTATGTCATCGTGAAACCGCCGTTCACGCTGAGTACCTGTCCGGTCACCCATCCTGCGGAGGCGCTGCTCAGAAACAGGATCGCGTTGGCGATGTCGTTGGGCTCGCCGATGCGTCCGGTCGGATACATCTTGAGCACGGAGTTCACGCGCCGCGCGTATTTTTCTTCGCCCATGCTCGCGCGTAGTCCGGCCTCACGCTCTTGGCGCAGTTCCGTGTTGGTCGCGCCCGGCGACACGACGTTGAGCGTGACGCCGGCGCCGCCGACTTCCTGGGCAACCGACTTGACCAAAGCGATCACGCCGGCCTTGGCCGCCGCGTAGTACGACAGCCGCGCCTGGCCCAGCTTCGCCGAGTCGGAGGCCATGCAGACCACCCGCCCGAATTTGCGCTCGACCATGCCCGGAAGTGTCGTGTGCAGCACGTTCATCGCGCCATACAGGCAAACGTTGACTATGCGTTTCCAGTCGGCCGGGGACGATTCGAGAAAAGTCTTGTCGTCGAGCACCGCGGCACTGTTGACGACAACGCTGAGCGGGCCCAACGCATCCTCAACCCGCGCGAGCATTTCGGCGCACTGTGCGCCGGACGTGATATCGGCGCCTATCCCTATCACCTTCGCGCCCAGATCGATCAGTCGTCTGGCGGCGGCATCGGCGGCCGCGCCATTAATATCGGCCAGGGCCAGCTTCGCGCCTTCGGCCGCGAACAGCCGCGCTGCCTCGAAGCCTATGCCGCGGGCGCCGCCGGTGATGAGTACGACGCGTTCACGCAATCCGTAGTCCATAGGTTTTCTCTTGGTTTTCCGTCAGATCCCGGTGCGGCGCACGCGGTATTCGCAATAGTCGGGTTTACGTTTTTCCAGGAATGCGTTGATGCCTTCCATGTTCTCGGTATTGCCGTAGATCGACGCCAGGAGTTCCGCGGTCTGGAAATGCGCCGCGGTGATCGGTGATGCTACCCGTCAGTACGAGTTTCACCTGAAGGAAATAGCTTTCTTTCGGAGATTCTACTGGACAAGTTTTGCCGCGTCCAGTAGCGTTTCGGTGTTTCGGTGTTTCGGTGTTGCGCGCCGAATTGCGGACGCCGTGCAACTAGACGGAACAACGGCGGGCAGTCGCGGCCGCGGCGCGTGACAGGCGCGCAGCGTGCGGGCCGGTAGAGCCTGCGACGGCGGGCGCATCACGGCGCCGCGTCGCGCATGAAACATTTAGCCACTTGAGGAATATATGAAACTATTTGAATCAGGAAAGATTGGCACTATGGAGGTGAAGAACCGTATCGTCATGGCCGCCATCGGGCCGCTTGGGCTTTGTGAGTTGGATGGTTCGGTTGGCTCGAGAATGATTGATTACTACGCCGCCCGCGCCCGCGGTGGCGTAGGGCTGATAACAATCGGAGGGGGCATTCACATCCATGTGGACAAAACCCACTTAGCGGATGGCATGTGGAGCTTGTTTCTCAGAACGGACAATGTGGTGTATATCTCTCGACTCTCCGAGCTGACTGACGCCGTGCATCACCATGGAGGCAAGGTTTGCGCCCAGCTTACTGTTGGGCTAGGCAGGGTATCACGTGTCACTTTTGGCGGACTGCCCGTAGGTCCCTCGGCTGTGCCCTATTTCTGGGATCCCAGCATCATTTGCCGAGAGCTAACCGTGGAGGAGATAACAAACATGGTGAAGGCGTCCGGAAAGGTAGCCAAGATTCTCAGGATGGCCGGGTTTGATGCCATCGAGATTCATGGTCATGCTGGCTATCTGCTTGATCAGTTCACGACAGCGCTGTGGAACAAGCGAACCGATAAGTACGGGGGTAACTTGGAGGGCAGGCTCAGATTCTCGATGGAGATAAATTCGGAAATCAAGAATGCGGTGGGAAACGACCTGGCACTGATTTATCGCTTAGGCGCCAAGCATTACCTGGAGGGTGGCCGGGAAACTGAGGAATCTCAGGAAATGGCTCGGCGACTGGAAGCGGGCGGCGTGGATGCGCTGCATGTGGATGCTGGCTGCCACGAAACCATGTATTGGTTCCATCCTGTCATCTACCATCCGGCCGGTTGCATGGTTGATTGCGCCGAGGCGATAAAGCAGGTGGTAAATATTCCAGTTATCGCCGTTGGCAAACTGGGCAATCCGGAGTTGGCGGAGAGAGTCCTCGAAGAGGGTAAGGCTGACTTCATAGCCCTGGCCAGGCCTTTGCTGGCAGATCCTGACTGGTCCAATAAAGTAAAGCAGGGCAAATTTGAGGACATAAGACCTTGTATTTGCGACCTTGATGGATGTCTCGAGCGAATACATACTGATTTCCGTTACCTTAGCTGCACGGTTAATCCACAGACGGGGATGGAGAGGGAATACAGCCTGACTCTCGCGGATAAACCTCGCAAGGTGCTGGTTATCGGCGGCGGGCCTGCTGGAATGGAGGCTGGTCGCGTGGCCGCGCTCAGGGGGCACCGGGTTACTCTGTGGGAGCAGAGTTACCGGCTAGGTGGCAACCTGGTCCCGGGGTCAGCGCCTGATTTCAAGGCGGATATCCGAGGCCTCATAGATTACTTCATCACTCAGATGTACAAGCTGGGGGTAGATGTGGTGCTGGGCAAGGAGGCCACTGTGGAATCGGTCACCGAAGCTAATCCCGACGTGGTAATTGTGGCTACAGGCGCCACCACGTGGCTTCCTGATATAGCGGGCATAGGCAGCAAAAACATAGTTACGGCGATAGACGTGCTGGCGGGCCACGCCGAGGTAGGTGAGCAGGTGGTAGTTGCTGGCGGCGGTACTACAGCGTGCGAGGTGGCGGTATGGCTGGCCGGGAAGGGGAAAAAGGTCACCGTAGTGGAGATGCAGGGAGAACTGATACCCGAGAAAATGAACATGGATAACAAGCTGTGGCTGCGCAAGATGGTGAATGAAAGTGGGGTAGCGTCGCTCACGAATGCCAGGATTCAGAAGATAACCGGAAATGGCATCGTAGTAAGCATCAGTGGCACTGAGAAAAAAGTTGCTGCGGACTCGGTTGTGCTGGCTATGGGACTGAAGTCACGTTCGAAGTTGAAGGACAGCCTCGCCCGGACGCCGTTTGAAGTCTTTGCCATTGGTGATTGCGTCAAGCCGCGCAAAATCATGGATGCCATCTGGGAAGGATTCCACACCTCGCGGGTTATTCAGTGAGGATTGAAGACGCGGATGTCGATATCAGGGGTGGGTCTTCGTGTTATCAGTACCACCTGAACAATCCTGCTTAGGAGAAAAACTACATGGGATCGATACTGTTCTCGCCCTTGAAGCTGCGCGGCCTGGAGCTGCCCAATCGGATCATGGTTTCGCCGATGGGCCAATATTCCGCGAACGAGGGTTCGGCCGGCACCTGGCATATGGTTCATCTGGGCACGATGTCGGTCTCCGGCGCCGGCCTGCTGGTCATCGAGGCGACCGCGGTCAATCCCGAGGGCCGCCTCAGCCCGCGTGATCTCGGCCTGTGGTCCGATGCCAACGAGGCGGCGCTGGCGCCGATATTGGATTTTTGCCGCAAGGAAGGCGGAGCGCGCCTGGGCCTCCAGCTTTGGCACAGTGGGCGCAAGGGCTCGGTGGCCGTCGCCTGGGAGCGGCAGTTGGCAATTCCCGAGGAGCGCGGCGGCTGGACACCGTTTGGCGCGTCGGCGATTCCGTACCCGAACCGGACGACGCCAAGGGCACTCGATGCCGACGGCATGCGGCGGGTGACGCAAGACTACGTCGCCGCGACCAGACGCGCCGATCGCCTTGGCATCGAACTGCTCGAACTTCACAGCGCGCACGGCTACCTGCTGCACAATTTCCTGTCGCCGCTCACCAACCAGCGCGATGACCGCTATGGCGGGAGCCTGGAAAACCGCATGCGCTTCCCGCTCGAGGTGTTCAAGGCGATCCGCGCTGCGTGGCCCGAACACAAGCCGCTGGGCGTTCGCATCTCAGCCGTTGATTGGGTCGAAGGCGGCTGGGAGATCGACGACAGCATCGCTTACGCGAGTGCCTTGAAAGCGCTTGGTTGCGACTACATCACCGCGTCCAGCGGCGGCGCCGTTCCCGAACAGAAAATCAAACCGGTACCGGGTTATCAGGTGCCCTTCGCCGAGAGCATTCGTCGGGCCACCGGCATCTGTACCGTGGCCGTCGGCCTGATCACCGAGGCGAGGCAAGCCGAGGAAATTCTGGCCAGCGGCAAGGCCGACCTCGTTGCCCTTGGCCGTCGGATGCTGTATAACCCACGCTGGCCTTGGCATGCCGCGGTCGAATTGGGGGAAGAGTTCTATTACCCGAAGCAATACGAGCGCTCACACCCGTCAATGCAAGGCGGCGACTTTTTGCGCCCGGCGCGTAACATGTGATCAACCTGTACCGGTGCGAACGCGGGGATTCATTGCAGATGGGGAGCGCAGGCATGAGCGAGGCGGAATACAAGGACATTCTCTACGATGAGACGGGCGGCGTTGCCACCATCACCTTCAACCGCCCGCAGGTGCTGAATGCGTTTCGCATGGGTACCTACGAGGAAGTAACAGACGCGATCAATCGCGCCGGATGGAACAAGGCGATTGGCGTAATCGTTCTGACCGGCGCCGGGCGTGCGTTCGGCGTTGGCGGCGACTCCGGCGACAAGAAATCCGAGCGTGCGGGCAAGGGTATCCTGGGCGTGCCCGTGGAAGCGCTGCATGCGGCTATTCGCGATGTGCCGAAGCCGGTCATCGCCAAGGTGCGGGGTTATGCCATTGGCGGCGGCAACGTCCTGGTTACGCTTTGCGACTTGACCATCGCCGCCGAGACCGCAGTATTTGGCCAGGTGGGGCCCAAGGTCGGCTCGGTCGACCCCGGCTATGGCACCGCCTATCTGGCGCGTATCGTGGGCGAGAAGAAGGCACGCGAGATTTGGTATCTTTGCCGGCGCTATACCGCTGCCGAGGCAATGGCGATGGGACTGGTGAACAAGGTGGTCCCCGACGCCGACCTCGACGTCGAGGTGGCGCGCTGGTGCGCCGAAATCCTGGATCTCAGTCCGACCGCGCTGGCCATCGCCAAGCGTTCCTTCAACGCCGACACGGAGCACATCCGCGGCATCGCCAATGTAGCCTTTCAGGCGGTCTCCCTGTACTATGGCACCGACGAGGCCAAGGAGGGTGGCAACGCCTTCCGCGAAAAGCGCAAGCCGCGGTTTCGCGATCACCAGAAGTAGGCACTGTGGCCGTCACGACGCTGACCGAGGGACGTCAATTGACCGGCATTCAGGCATTTCGCGCCTAGTCTCGCTCAACCGAAATGACGTCGCAACCGCCGGCATGCCTTTCGGGCGTCGTGGTGCTCGAACGGGGCGACCGCTTGGCGACGGCGCTTTGCGGTGCGCTGCTGGCCGAGTTGGGCGCCACGGTCGTGCGGTTCGAGCACAGCGCGCCTCGCTTTCCGGATCTGACCGCGGCGGCCGCGGAGCGGGCGGTGGCGATTGCACGCGCAGGGAAAATTTGCCTCGCTAGCCCGATCCCGCACGCACACACACACGAGGCTTGGGCAAAACTCGTGGCGCGGGCCGACGTCGTGTTGTTGACGCCTGCCGACCCGGAAGATCGCCGATTTATAGAGGAGCAGAGCGCGGCGCGAATCGTTTGCTCGGTCACCGACTACGGTCTGGACGCCGCTGGCGATGCCGCCACCGGCGAGATGGCGCTGCAGGCCCAAGGCGGAATCATGGCCGCCACCGGTGCGTTCGGCGGTTCGCCCGAAGCCGTAGGAATCCCCGTAGTCGAAATGATGACCGCGATCAACGCCGCCACCGCGGTATTGGCGGCGCTGCGCGTGTTCGAGCGACAAGGGCGGCCCCAGCTGCTCGACATCGCGGCCTTTGACGGCGAGCTTGCATTGTTCCCGACGTTCGTTTCCAGCATCGCGACCGGGAAGGCCAGCGGCTATCGCCTGGGGGCAGGTCATCATTTATGTGCGCCCTGGAATGCCTATCGCACTCGTGACGGCTGGATCCAGCTTTGCTCGGCTAGCGACGACGAATGGCAACGCGTGCTGCAGGTGATCGGTCGCGGCGACGTTGCACAAGACGAACGATTCAAAGACGTCGCGGGACGAGTCGCCCATGTGCTCGAGGTCGATCTCATGGTCGAGGAATGGACACGGCGAAGCTCTTCCGCAGCGGCCCATGCGGCTTTCGCCAGCGCCGGCGTACCGGTCGGCGCGATTCGCACGATTCCAGATCTCATCATGGATTCCGAAATGGCCCGACGCGGGATGGTTCGATGGGAGGCGGGGGCGCCTGTCGTAGGGTCCATTTTCAAGTTCAGCCGTTGTCCCGCCGTGGTGCGGGCGGCAGCCCTGCAAGACCAGGATTTGCACGCCGAGTTGCGGCGATTGGGACCTCGTTCCGCTCGCACTGCCGTCGCGCCGGGGCAAGCCGATCGACCACTAGCCGGCATTCGAGTGCTCGAGATTGGTCCCTATACCGCTGGGCCGCTGGGCGGTCGATACTTGAGCGACCTGGGCGCCGAAGTGATCAAGATCGAGTCACCCGGCGGCGAGATCTCCCG
Organism: Betaproteobacteria bacterium; assembly: GCA_016234705.1. Classification (GTDB taxonomy): domain Bacteria; phylum Pseudomonadota; class Gammaproteobacteria; order Burkholderiales; family SG8-39; genus 2-12-FULL-64-23. The sequence goes on from JACRAS010000212.1 coordinate 78,033, forward strand.
ACAATGGACACCGCAGTTCGGCGACTGGAGCGGCTTATTCGTCAACCTTAACATCGGCAAGAAATTTCTCTCCCTCGACCTGAAGAAGGATGCAGATCGCGAAGCTTTCTTGGCTCTCGCGCGCTCCGCCGACGTGGTATTGGAAAACCTCAAACCGGGCGCACTGGACCGACTCGGGATCGGCGCGCGCGCGCTTTCCTCGTTGATGCCGCGATTGGTGGTCTGTTCCGTCTCGGGCTTCGGCGCCGACGGCCCGGCACGACCGGCACTCGATACGGTGGTGCAGGCTGAAGCCGGTCTCATGTCATTGGTTGGTGGCGGCGAGCTGCCGCACCGTGTCGGAACTTCGATCGCCGACCAAGGGGCCGCGCACGCCGCGCCGCTTGCCATTATTGCGGCATTGCGCCATCGCGATCTCACGGGCGACGGGCAGATCATCGATTTGGCGATGTACGACGTCGTCGTCTGGCTGACGCAGCTGAGCTGGCCGAACGGACGCGCCGCGCTGCGACCGTGGCAACACCTGGCTGCGAGCGACGGCTGGTGTCTTGCCGACGCATCGGGCGACACGATCGGGTCAATCTGCGGGCCCACTCCGTTGCGGCTCACTCGCGCCGAGGTCGTAGCGCGACTGCGCCGCAACAAGATCGCCAGTGTCTCGGTACTCGAAATGAACGAAGTATTCACGCATGACGTGGTAGTAAGGCGTGCTCTGGTGTGCGCCGCGGGTCCGCCCGGCGCGGTGATTCCGGTGACGCGTGCGCCGCACCGCCTATGCCTGACCCCGCCTCGCAACGGGCGTCTTTGCGCCCCGCCGAATGCCGATCGCCCGGAACTGCTGGGCGAAAACGCCGATAAGGATCAGCCCGCGAAGAGCCGAACCAGCGCCTGACAGTCTGCGGCCGGTGCTTGCCAGATCGTTCCGCAAGCCGCCGTCATATCGAATTGGGGCGCGGCGTCGCGTGCCAGGCTGGTCGCCTTCGCGCGAATGGCATCGGTGGTCAGCGGGTGCGCCGGCGTGCCCCGGCTGTCCATCACTTTGGCGCTGCGAACCGAGCCGTCCGCCATAGTCAATTCCACGGCAGCGCCCATGTGCTCGGGATATTCCGCCTCGATCTCCCGATCCTGTTGGCCCTCGACCTTGTCCGCCAGCGCCAGGATATTCTCGTTTCCCAGATGCTCGTCGCGATAGGCGTCGAAGCGGTGCGGGCCGACGGCTAGCGTCGCGCCAACGACGTAGGGAAGGCTGTATTGCGCCGCCATGACGGAGGTCGGGCGGCGCAACATGTGCTGATCGAAGATGACGCCGGGCCCACGCACCAGGATGCGCCGAATCCCCGCCGCGGGTTCGCGGAAGCCTTCAGTGGCCTCATCCAGCGCATCGATAAGGGAATGGAACAAGCGGCAGCACGAATAGGGCTTCATGCTGATTTGATGAATCTGCAGCGGAGCACGCGGGTCGAAGTCGAGGAGTTGTGGTCGTTGCTCTCGGGCGTAAAGCGCCAGCAATCCGTATTTGCCATCCAGCGCTCTCGATGGCGCCGAGACGCCACGCTTCGCCATGCCCGCGGCGAGGATGCCGTTCTGCGCCGCGTAACCGGCATGCAGCCGCTTGACCATCGTCCCCGCGGGTTCGTCGGAGAACTGCATCGAGCCGCCAGTCAACGAGAGCGCATGTCCCCATGCGCGCGCCAACGCCGGGGCATCGAGGCCCTGCAACAGGGCTGCGGCGGTGGCGGCGCCGAACGAGCCGAATAACGACGTCGGATGAAAGCCGGCGGCAACGACGCGCGAGGCGTTGGCAGCCATTCCTACACGCGCCATGGTCTCGTATCCGGCGGCGATGGCCGCGCACACAGCGATCTCGTCGACATGCGTCCCGGCTGCGACCGCCAGCGCCGTCGGAATGACGACTGCGCCGGGGTGGCTCATCGAAGCGTCATGGGTGTCGTCGAGTTCGTAGCCATGCGCAGCCGTGCTGTTGACCAGTGCCGCCACCGACGGGGCGACCGTAAAGCCGGCGCCGACGACCGGCGCAACGCCGCTGCCGCGGAAGGGCGTTGCCCAATCGCGCAACGCCAGCGTCCACGGCAGCTGACTGCCGCAAAGTGATACGCCCAGAAGATCGAGCAGGAGACGGCGCACCTGTTCCAGGTCGGCGGGTGCCAAGCGGGACTTGCCGAGCTTGACCATGTTCTCGGCAAATCGCAACGACAGATCCTGTTGTTCCGACATCGGGCCTTTTCCCGGCTGCTTGGTCCCTGCGGCTGCGGCTTACACCGGTTCGATCCGGCGCCAAAGCGCTCGCCGTGTGCCCGTCAGCGTCCCTTGAAAGTTGCTTCGCGCTTTTCCAGGAAGGCGCCGATCCCCTCGCTCTTGTCGTCGGTGTTGTAGATCGCCGTGACCAGGAAACGCTCGAATTCGATGGCCGACGCGAGGTCCATCTGTATCCCCGCGCGTACCGCGCGCTTGACATATGCCACACTGAGCGGTGCGCGTTTCTCATACACCCGGACCATGGTCTTCGCATGTGCCAGCGCCTGGCCGGCGGGAACCAGGCGCTCGACAATGCCGGCTCGGAACGCATTTTCCGCATCGATAGAGTCGGCCGAAAACAGGATGTCGAGGGCCTTGCCGACGCCGATCAGGCGGGGCAGACGCTGCGTGCCGCCGGCGCCGGGGACGGTGCCGATCTTCGACGATGTCAGGGCAAAGCTCGCACCCGCGCCTGCGACCCGGATGTCGCACGCCAGTACAAACTCAAAGCCGCCGGTCATGCAGAATCCTTCGATTGCGGCGATGACCGGCTTGTCGAGCCTTTCGATGGTGTCGTTGAGTCGGTCCCAATGCTTCATGTAGTCGACACAGTCACGCGTCGACTTGATGCGCATCGCTTCGTTCAGGTCCGCGCCGGAGGAGAAATACTGTTGGCCGCCGGTGATGATCACTGCACGCACGCTGTCGTCGTTTTCCACAGAGCGGGATGCCTCGGCGATTTCGCGCATCATTTCAATGCTGAATGCGTTTCGACGCGAGGGACGGTTGAGGTTGATGACAAAGGCTGCTTCATCCTGCGTGGTGACGATGGTATTGGTGGTCATCGGATTGTATCCTCCATGATGGATCGTGGGTCAGTTGAGGTGAATCGCGCGTGCCGGTTCGGTCAGGTCGAGGAATTGCATGATCAGCCCGGTGGTCTCGTGCGAGCGCTCGTATTGGACCCAGTGTCCGGCGCCGGCTACCGGTTCGAACGAAAGCGATGGCAGGGCTGCTCTGGCGATGGCGACTCGCGCGTCGATGGAAGGGAAGGGCGTCTTGTCCAGAGCGCCATAGATCAGCTTGACCGGGCATTGCACTTTGGCCAAAAAGCCGATCAGCCGGTTCGACCAACTGATGCGCTTGTTGTTGAACCGCGCGCGCGCCAGATTGGCGCGGTGAATCTCGATGGCCGGCGCGTCCAGCGACGCAGGATCGGCCAGCATCATGGCCAGCAGGTTGTGGCGCAGGAAATCGCGCAATCCGTCTTCGCCGGGCGCGAAGCTGCGACGTGGTCGCCGATCGAGAACGCGCCCGGTCGGCTTTTCGAATCCGCTGGGCGCAAGTAGGCATAGACGGCGAATCTGCGCGCCGAGGCGCGCGGCGACACCGGCGGCGATAAGCCCGCCAAACGAGAAGCCGGCAAGGTCGGTCTGCGTCCCGGCCCCAACCATTTGCCGCAATGCGGTTGCGACCAGCGCGACATAGTCATCGACCGAGATGTCGGCCGCCACGTCGGGCGATTCACCGTAGCCGGGCAGGTCCGGTACGAAGACCAGGCGATGTCGCGCGAGAGCGGAGAGATTGCGGCGCCAGTGCAGCCAGGAACCGTATCCGCCGTGCAGCAGGACGAGTGCTTGCCCTGTGCCCAAGCGGCGGTATACCAATCCGCCGGGCGTGCGCTCCCGCACCATCGAACCGAGATCGAGGACGGAAGGCTCGCTGCTCATTTCCCGTCTGCTTCCATGGGCGCGCCCAGATAGGCTTCGATGACCTCGGGCAGCTCAATCACTGCGTCCGGCAGGCCTTGGACCAGTTCGCGGCCAAAATTGAGAACATAGACGTAATCGGACAGTTCGACGATGACATGCACGAGGTGCTCGATCATGACGATCGTGGTGCCGGCCTCCCGTATCCGCCGCAACACCATCATGATGTCCTCGATCTCCTCGTGCGTCAGACCTGCCATGACCTCGTCAAGCAACAGCAACTTCGGACTTGTCGCCAGCGCACGAGCCAGTTCGAGCTTCTTCTTGGCGCCGAGCGTCAGCGACCCGGCGGCCAACTGCGCCTGCGCCTCCAACCCGACCAGCCGCAGCGCACCTTCGGACTCGACGCGCGCCTGTGCGAGGCTGCGGTGAATGCCGCTGCGTGAGAACAATGCGCCGGCCATCACGTTGTCGAGCACCGACATTTCGTCGAACGGTTGCACCACCTGGAACGTGCGGCCGATACCCAGTCGTGCAATGCGATAAGGCGGCAAACCGTGGATTGGCTCGCCTTCGAATACGATCGATCCCGACGTCGGTATCAGATAGCCGGTGATGAGATTCAGTAGCGTTGTCTTTCCGGCGCCGTTCGCACCGATGATTCCCAGGAACTGGCCTTCGGCGACGGAAATCGTGAGGTTGTCGATCGCCTTCAAACCCCCGAAGGACTTGCCCAGTCGCGAAATTTGCAGCATCGCCTTCACGCGCATCCCCCCTCGCGTTGCGTGCCGATCGGCGAAGCCTTGATTGGCGCGGGGCCTTGATTGGTACGTCGCGGCGCCAGGAATGCCTCCTGCACCAGCTTCGAGTTTCGCAACTCCGCGGCCGAACCGGCAAATGCGATGCGGCCGTTGGCCAGCACATAACCCCGGTGCGCGATCGACAATGCCGCGCGCACATTTTGCTCGACGAAGAGGATACTGACGCCTTGTTCCGCCGTCTGCACGATCGCGCGATAGACATCGACGATAATCTTCGGTGCCAGGCCGAGCGACGGTTCATCCAGCACCAGGAGTTTGGGGCGAGCCATCAGCGAGCGCCCGATGGCGAGCATTTGCTGTTCTCCCCCGGACATCAGACCGGCCTTCTGCATTCGGCGTGAAGCCAATATGGGGAATAGTTCGTACACATCGGCCAAGGTGCGCTTGCGCTGCGGCCTCGCTCGGCGCGAGTAGGAGCCGAGCAGGAGATTTTCGTTGACCGTGAGATTCGGAAATACCTGGCGTCCCTCCGGCGCCAGGCTCACACCCAACTCCACGCGTTGGTTCGCCGCGATCTTATCGATCGGCGTGCCGGCAAATGCGACCTGGCCGCCCCAAGGTTTGAGCAAACCCGTCAACACACGCGTCGTGGTTGTCTTGCCGGCGCCGTTGGCACCGATGAGGCAGACCATCTCGCCTTCGCGAACCACGAGCGACAGGTCTTGCAGCACGACCGATTCACCGTAGCCGGCCCGAATGTTGGAAAGAGACAGCAGTTCGGTCATCGTGTCGTGCGGGTCGGCGTGGAACCGTGGGCAAGCGGCGCCTTGACGACCGGTCGGAACAAACGGTCGACGCCGCCCTGGATGCCCTTGGGCAGATAGAGCACGCAGATGGCAAGTGTCACGCCGAAGACCAGCAGGCTGACGCCCTCGACGTGGCCCAGCCATTGGCGCGTCACTTCACCCAGCCCGGCAGCGGCTAAGGTACCGAGGATCGGTCCCGCCAGCGTGTAGATCCCGCCCAGGATCGGAGCAATCTGCGCCATGAGCGTAATGTGCAGATTGAACGCGACGCCGGGATCGAGATAACCGCCATACCAAACGCTTACGGCGCCGGCATAGGAGGCCATCGCGCCGGAGACGATGACGATCGAGACGCGGTAGAGCATTGGATGAATACCCAGCATCTGCGAGGCCCGCTCGTTCGCTCGCATTGCCCGGAAGGCGTAGTGGTAACGCGTCCGACTGACATACCAGGAGAGGCACGCCGCCAATACGGCGCCGCAGCCGGCCGCGATGTTCACCGCTAGCGCGCCGGGAAACAGCGCCGAGTTCAGGTACGCGCCTTGCGCGCCGCCGGTCAGGTCGGGCAGCATGACCGCCATGACCCGGAGACCCTCAGACATGGCCAGCGTGGCGACGGCGAAATAGATGCCGCGAAGTCGGCCGGTGATCAGCGCCAGACCCGCACCAATCGTCGCGCCGCCGAGCATGCCAAACAGCAGCGATGGCAGGAACGGGATGCCAAAGTGATTGGCACAGAGGATCGCGACGTAGGAGCCCACACCCCAGAAGCCGGAGTGTCCGAGCGAGATCAATCCCGCCCCGGCCATCATGTTCCAACTGATGGCGATGATCGCCAGCGTGCAGGTGCGGAAGGTGAGGTCGGCGAGGCTCGGAGAGCCGATGAAAGGGACCGCAAGCACCGCGACGGCAAGCACGAAGCCTGCCCATCGCAGGAACAGTTCGGGACGCATCAAAGGCTAGGCCTCGGCATCGCCAAACAGGCCATACGGCCGAATGATCAATATGGCGGTGATCAACACGAACGCCACGCCCTCCGCCCAGCCCGAGCCCTCGGTTACGTAGTACGCGAATCCGGTTTCCGCAAAGGCGAGCACGAAGGCGCCGACCACCATGCCGGCGATGCTGCCCATTCCCGCGACGATCACGATCGCGACCGCCTTTACCAGCATCGGGAAACCCATGAAGGGCGTGACTGTGATGATGAAACTGACCACGACTCCGGTGGCAACGCCCAACGCCGAACTGAGGGCAAACGAGAGCGCGTAGATGCCCTTGACGTTGATGCCCATCAGTGTCGCAGCATCGCTATTCTGGGCGACCGCGCGCACCGCGCGCCCGTCCTCCGTCCACTTCAGCCACGCGATCAGCATCGCTACTAACAGGACCGCAACGCCGCAGCCGACCAGGCGGCCGTAGGGAATGAACGCGTCCCCGATGGTCAAGGCCTTCAACGCGTATTCCGGCGTGGTCGAGCGCGAATTGCCGGACCAGAGAATCACCGCGATATGTTGTATCACCAAGCCGATCGCGAAGGTCAACAGGATCTGGTTGATGTTCGGCGCGGTCAGCACGCGCTCGATGAAAGCTTTGAACAGCAACCAGCCGCAGGCGAAGCCGAGGACGATCACCGCCGGCATCACCACTAGCGGATCGAGCCCCCATCCCGTGAACAGCCAGAACGCCGCATACGCACCGAGCATGATGAACTCGCCGTGCGCGAAATTGATGATTCGGGTGACGCCGAAGGCGAGCGCGAAGCCGATCGCCATCAGCGTGTAGAGTCCGCCGAGTAGAATCGAATCGATCAGGAATTGCGGCAGCAAGTTCATCGCCTACCCGTTTTCGACAATTTGATTATGCGGCCCGCCCATGCCTTGCGACGAAGCGACCGGCGTCCCACCCAGCTCGGTCAGGCCGAGGGTACGGCCGGCTCGTCAGCGCCCGGAAGAGCGCCGACGGGCCTGGATCATTGTCTGCAAGTTTGCAGAGTGCCGTTCGCGATGTCTTTCGGATAGATCAACTTGCTGACGTAGCCGTTGCCTTCCTTGACCCGTTGGAACACCACCATCTCGCCGAACGCCTGGTGGGGTGTGATCTCGCTGGGCTTGAACTTGCTGTGAAGGCCCATCGGCGACTTGTAGTCTTGTCCCACCAACCAGGTTTTGAGCACGTCGCGATCAACGGATTTGGTCGCTTCCACTGCGAGCAGCGCCAGCACCGTGGAAACATAATAGCCGGCCTCGAGAAATTCCGGCTCCTTGCCGTACTTCGCCCGCCAGGCAGCTTCCCAAGCGGCTGCCGCAGGCAGCAGTTTGGGCTCGCGCGGGTCAGCCGGGTACGCAAGCCCGTTGACCCAGGTGGTAACACCGGTCCAACAATTTTGGGCCTCGCCGACTGCCTGCTGCCATTCGGTGAGTTGCGCCTGGGCGGTGCCCACCAGATGCGGGATCCCGGTCTTTGCGGTATAGACCTGCTTGGCGAATTGGACGGCATCCGTAGTCTGCATTAGCGCATACAGAATGTCGGGACGCGTTGCGCGAACCTTGATGATCGCGGAATTGAAGTCGGCCGAGCCTTCGCGCACGAGTTCATTGGCAACGATGTCGAAGCCTGCCTCCTTGACATAGCGGCGCGCATCATCGATGTGTGCCCGCCCGTAGGCCCCGTCGGTAAACACGAACGCGACTTTTTTCTTGGTCCCGACGGCCGCCTTCAACGCGTCCACATTGTTGATGTGATAGTAATAGGCCCACGCGTACGTATGGAAAAAGTACGGGTCCGGACCGACTTCCTTCTCGATTTTCGATGACGAACCGCCGGGCAATATCCAGATCGGCCGCTCCTTGAATTTTTTCCAGGGAGGCACGGCGGCGGCGGCGACGTTCGAGCCGTCCGGACCGATGATCAGATCGACTTTATTGGTCTGGATCAGGTCGTTCATGATTGAGACCGTCAACGCGTTGTCGGATTGCGTGTCGGCGAAAATCAATTCGATCTTGCGTCCGCCTGCCGAGTCGCCGCGCGTTGCCTTCCAGATCTCGATGGCGTGTTCGATGCCGTTTTTTGCTTGCACGCCGTAGGCGACGTATTTGCCCGAGAGCGACGCGGGCGCGCCGATCTTGAATACACCCTGGGCCTCAGCGCTGGAGAGCCCGATGCCCAGCGACAGCACGCCGAGCCCCATTGCATAAACCAGGTTCCAGAATCCGTTCAGCATCTCCCTCGCCTCCTTTACTTTCGTGATTGGTATTTCGCCGTCAAATACGCCACTTCGTTGCCCTATTCCTCGGGGGACCTCGGGGCAGCATAAGGCACGCCGTCCGAGCGGGAGTTCACCGCGCAAACTTCCTGTCGCGAGGCTGCTCCACTCCAGTATGGAACTTTTTTTGCGCCCCAGTTTTCATGCAGTGTTACATGCAAAGTTGCTGAAGTCAATGCGAGCTCGGGTCGATTTACGGCTACCTGTATCGGGGCAGCGGCAATATCGGCGAATGCCTGGCGTTCGGCCGCATCTGCGCTCGCAACGCGGCCGCAGAATCGCCTTGGGACGAATCGGAGCGACGCTCGTTCGCAAACCCGCCCGCTGAGGGAAAAGGGCCAAGTGCTGGCATCGGCGCGCGTTTTGAGGCAAAATCTCTCGTAAGCGCTTGATGGCCGCGGCTTTTCGCGTCTTGTCAAGTCCGGTTTCGTGCTCATATTGAAGATTTGAGGTAAGCGCATGGCGGAGATTCCGCTCATCCTGACGCTCGACATGCACGGCGTCCCGCATCGCTGGGTGACCTGGCAGCAGTCCTGCTATTACTACGCCAAGAGCCTGGTGGCATGGACGCTGGGTGAGAGCGCGTTCACGTTCTACGGCGGCACTTCGCGCAAGACCGGCGAGCGCTCCAGCATCACCGCCAATTCCATCATCGCCATCAAGGGCAAGGCGATGGCGGTCCGGGGCTTCTCCCAGGTGCCGCCGCTCAGCAATCGCGAGCTGTTCCGCCGCGACCGCCATATCTGTGCCTACTGCGGCGCCGAGTTCGGATATCTGCGTCTCACCCGCGACCACATTACGCCGCTGTCGCGCGGCGGCCGCGACCACTGGATGAACGTGGTCTCGGCCTGCCGCCACTGCAACGGCGTCAAGCGCAATCGCAAGCCCGAGGAAGCCGGCATGGAATTGCTGTACACGCCTTACGTGCCGAACAAGGCCGAGTACCTGATCCTCACCAACCGCAAGATCCTTTCCGACCAGATGGGTTTCCTGGTACAGCACGTCGCCGCGCACAGTCGCGTCATGCCGCACGCCTTGGTGCGCGCCTAGGTGACTCCCGGCTACTGGCTGCGCGCCAAGCGCGCGCTGGCGCGCCGCGACGCGGTGCTCGCGCGCATCATCCGCGCCCATCCGCGCATAGCGCTCGCGCGCCGCGGCGAGCCGTTCAAGACGCTCGCCCGTTCCATCGTCGGCCAGCAGATTTCGGTGAAAGCGGCCGAGTCGGTGTGGCATCGGGTGCTCGCCGTCGCCCCGGCGGCGACGCCCGAACAGATCCTCAACGCGCGCCGCCGGCTTCCCGCGTGCGGCCTGTCGCAGCGCAAGGCCGAGTACATCGCCGACCTCGCGCGCCACTTTGCCGACGGTGCCATCCATGCGCGCGACTGGCCGGATATGGAGGACGAAGCGGTGATCGCCGAGCTCGTCCAGGTGCGCGGCATCGGTCGCTGGACGGCGGAGATGTTTCTGATATTCAACTTGCTGCGGCCCGACGTGCTGCCGCTGGACGATCTGGGCCTGCAGAGAGCGATCAGCCTGCATTATTTCGACGGCGAGGGCGTCGCGCGCGAGCGCATGCGCGAGCTCGGCGCAAGCTGGGCGCCGTGGCGTTCGGTCGCCACCTGGTACCTGTGGCGCAGCCTCGACCCGGTGCCGGTGGAATATTGAAACGCCGCAACAGCGGCCGCTTACGCAGGCGGGCAGTACGATAGAATAAGAAACTTCCCGCGTTCACCGTGGCCTAGCCTTTGAAAACGACCTTCCTCGAATTCGAACAATCCCTTTCCGATCTTGAAGCGAAGATCGAGGAATTGCGCTTTGTGCAAGACGACTCGGCGGTGGATATCTCGGAAGAAATCGCGCGGCTGCAGAAAAAGAGCAATGCGCTGACCAAGGATATTTACGCCAAACTCACCCCCTGGCAGATGGCGCAGGTGGCGCGTCATCCGCAACGCCCGTTTACGCTAGACTACATCAATCTGTTGTTTACCGATTTCGAGGAACTGCATGGCGATCGCTCCTACGCCGACGACTTGTCGATCGTCGGGGGGCTGGCGCGCTTCAACGGGCAGTCGGTGATGGTGATCGGGCAGCAGAAGGGCCGCGACACCAAGGAAAAAATCCTGCGCAATTTTGGCATGCCGCGCCCGGAGGGCTACCGCAAAGCGATGCGCCTGATGCGCCTGGCGGAAAAATTCGCGATTCCCGTGCTTACGTTCGTCGATACGCCCGGCGCCTATCCCGGCATCGGCGCCGAGGAGCGCGGCCAGTCCGAGGCGATCGGCCGCAGCCTCTACGTCATGGCCGAGCTGAAAGTGCCGATCATCTGCACCGTCATCGGCGAGGGCGGATCGGGCGGCGCGCTCGCGCTTGCCGTGGGCGACATTGTGATGATGCTGCAATACGCCATCTATTCGGTGATCTCGCCCGAGGGTTGCGCCTCGATCCTGTGGAAAAGCGCCGACAAGGCGCCCGAGGCGGCGGAAACGATGGGTATTACCGCCAACCGCCTGAAGACCCTGGGCCTGATCGACAAGATCGTCAGCGAACCTCCGGGTGGCGCCCACCGCGACCACGCGGCCATGGCGCAGGGTTTGAAAAAGGCGCTACAGGACGTGCTGCGCTCTCTCGCCGACAAGGGCGTCGACGAGCTGATCGAGGCGCGCTTCGACCGCCTGATGGACTATGGCAAGTTCAAGGAAGTCGAAACCGAATAGCGCGGACGGCTTCGAAGCCGCGGTAGGTGCGGCGCTCAAGCCTTTGCTCTTTCCCCGGGCGCGGCTGGTGCTGGGGCTGTCGGGCGGCCTCGACTCGGTGGTGCTGCTGGAGGTGCTGCGCCGGCTTGCCGGGCAGCTCGGTTTCCGCCTGTCGTGCGTGCACGTCAACCATGGCATCAGCCCGAACGCGCGCCGCTGGGCTGCGTTTTGCGCACGCCGGTGCAAGCGCCACGCGATTGCACTGGCATTGCACGAGGTCGATGTCGAGCATTATCGCGCCGAGGGTTTGGAGGCCGCCGCGCGCCGCGCCCGCTATCAGGTCTACGCACGGCAAGAAGCCGATTTCATCGTGCTTGCCCAGCACTCAGACGACCAGGCCGAGACCGTGCTGCTGCAGTTGCTGCGCGGCGCCGGGGTGAAGGGCGGGGCGGCAATGCCGCTGATGCGGGAGCAGGATTCGGCCAGAAAAGGCAAAAGGGCGCGGGCACCTGCCATCCTGCGGCCGATGCTCGCGTTCTCGCGCAAAGAAATCGAAGCCTACGCCAAGGTGAACAAGCTCAAGTGGGTCGAAGACGAGAGCAATGCCGACACCCGCTACGACCGCAATTTTCTGCGGCACCGGGTGTTGCCTGTGATCGGGCAGGCCTTTCCCGGCTACCGCGCGACGCTGGCGCGTGCCGCCGGGCATATGGCCGAGGCAAGCCTGATTCTGGATGATCTGGCCCAAGCTGACGCGACACTCGCCGTGAGCGGAAATAGGCTCGTACTGGCCGAGTTGAGACGCATAGGTGTTGCTCGCACCAAGAATCTAGTGCGCTGGCTGTTGCTGCAGCAAGGCGATGCAGCGCCCGAGGCGGATCGCCTGCAGGAAGGATTACGTCAGTTGTTCCAGGCGCGCGATGACGCCGCCGTGCGCCTCATGCTGGGTGCATGCGAACTGCGCCGTTATGCAGGCTGCGCCTATCTGCTGCGATCGCTGGCGGAAGTGCCGGCGAAATTGCGGCGCGACTGGGACGGCAAACGCGTGTGGCCCCTGCCCGAACTGGGCGGGACATTGCATTTTGCGCGCGGACCAGGTGCCGGCCTGGATTGCGCCTTGATCGGCGAGAGAGGACTGAGCGTAAGTTTGCGGCAAGGAGGCGAGAAACTGCGCTTGCGGCCCGGCGGTTCGACGCGCAGCCTGAAAAACCTGCTGCAGGAAGCGCGCATGCCGCCGTGGGAGCGCGAGCGCCTGCCCTTGGTCTATTGTGGCGACACGCTGGTAGCGGTTCCCGGACTGGGCGTGGCAAGCGGTTGGCAGGCCGGAGCCGGCAAGATCGGTTGGACGATCACTTGGCGGCGGCAGGAATAGACCACTTCCGCGGCTACCTGCTGACGCGAGGATCTGGATACCAATTCTCCACCGCCAAGCCGGATACCTGCGCGGCTCTATTGTCATCATCTGGAACTGCGCGGCGAGGAGGCGAGAACTTGCGCTTGCAGCCCGACGGATCGACGCGCAGCCTGAAAAACCTGCTGCAGGAAGCGCGCATGGCTGCTGATCAGGCAAGCTTGACGCGCCGCGTGGGCACGGCGTGCCCGCCCTGCATGGTGAACGGGCGCTCGAACTCAAGACTCAACCTAACGCTTGACCCTTTTGTTTTTGCTTGGGTAAAAGTATGATTGTCGCAGCATGAAAAAAGCCCTACTTGCTCTTAACTCGATTAAGAAATCCGGCGTGATTGATGATTACGCCATAGGCGGCGCCATTGCGGCTTCTTTTTACATAGAAGCAATCAACACCGGAGATGTCGATGTGTTCTTGTTCACGTCTGCGAGCGAAAACTCCATTTTGCTGTCGCTGAGACCCATATACGACGCGCTCGAACAACTGGGTGGAAGGGTTGAGAAGGAGTACATCGTTATTGGCGACTGGCCCATTCAGATACTTCCGGCTTACAGCCCGCTCGTTGAAGAAGCTGTAATACAGGCGATAACAGTTCAGTATGGCAATATTGAAACCAGAATCTTCACCGCAGAACACTTGTGCGCAATCGCATTGGATACGGGGCGCATGAAGGACTTTTATCGGGTCGCGTCCTTTATTGAACAGGGAAAAGTCGATCGGTTAGTTTTGAACCAACTGGTAATAAGATACAAACTCGAAGACAGAACCAAAAATGTCCTGAATTGGAGTAGCGATGAAAACTAACAAAACCAACCCTGATCGTCTTGAATATGTAATCAAAGCCAAAGCCAGCTATCGCGCAGATGCCCGTGCCAAGACGTGGGAAGAAAAGGTTGAATCAATTGCCAGGATGAGGCGCGCCGCTGTGGAGCAGAAGCGCCGTGTTGCATGATGAACATAAAAGCCAAGAGCGCGCGGGCAATCGTAATGCCGTTGTTGCATGAAAACCATCACCGTAAAACTCCTTGAAGCCTTGGCGGCATGGCTTTCGCGCCGCGCGCGCTCTCTCTCGGCCGGCCCCAATCCGACCTCGTTCGCGAGGCACTTCAGCACGTCAGCGAGGGAACGAGTGGTGTGAGCTGTCACGATCTGTTTGCCGATGTTTGTGGCGTCATCGATGGCCCCAAGGACCTTTCCACCAATCCAAAGCACTTCTGGAGGACGTGGCCGGTATAGAATCCTTGATGCAACGGTACGCGGACAACCCCTCATGTCCCTCGCGGACGCGTGCCTGGTGCGGCTCACCGAGCGGTTTCCGGACTGCCGATTGTTCACGCTGGACTCCGATTTCGAGCATTACCGCCGCAACGGCCGGCAGGTCATCCCGCTACTGCACCTGGCTTGACGATTGGCATGCGGATTCGTCTCGCGCGGCATGACGGGGGGATCGTTCCGCATTTTTCTTCGCCCGCTGCATCGTCCTACTCACAGATCGCAAGTTACGGATCAGGCGGTCGCCACGAGAACCAGTTCGACCCAGTGCCCAGCTTCATCCTCTTTGGCGCCGTGCTTGGCAAGCGTCCCGTAAATATGGCAATATGGGCAAATGAAGACAACATTAGAACTCCCCGATCCGCTTTTCCGCAAAGCGAAAGCTACCGCGGCCCAGCGCGGTCAATCGCTTAAGGAATTCGTCACGGAGGCATTGCGCGACAAGCTGGTACTCGACACTGGGCGCGCATACGCAAGCGAGCCGGAGTGGATGAAGGGCTTTGGCAAGCTCAAGCGATTGCACAAGGAAACCGTCCGCGTGCAATCCGTAGTCGACCAGGAGTTCGAGGTCATCGAACCTGAGGATCGGCGTTGATCCTCGATACGAACGCGCTATCGGCGTTTGTCGATGGCGCGCCCGAGGTCGGAGCGATCTTGGGCCAGCAGCAGCGAGCCGCAATTCCTGTGATCGTACTCGGTGAATTTCGATACGGCATCATGGGTTCGAGACATCGGAAAACCTATGAGGAATGGCTCGAGATCCATCTTCGCCACTTTGATCTTCTGGCGATTACCGCTGAAACGACCTTGCCTTACGCGTCGCTGCGTGCCACGCTCAAACGGCTGGGGCGACCGATTCCGGCGAACGACGCCTGGATCGCAGCCCTTGCGATGCAACACGGGTTACCAATACTCAGTCGCGACGAGCACTTTGATGCGCTACCTGATTTGCGACGGATCAGCTGGTAAAGGGCCGGGAAGCGATATCTGAATGAGTTCTGACCAGTGCCCATCTTCATCCTGCCAGGCGCGCCGCTGGCCGTGTGAACTGGGTATGTGTGAACTGCGTATTGCTTGTAACGCACAATCGTAATACTATGGTCGCATGAAAACCATCACCGTAAAACTCCCCGAAGCCTTGGCGACATGGCTTTCGCGCCGCGCGCGCGCTCTCGGCCGGCCCCAATCCGACCTCGTTCGCGAGGCACTTCAGCGCGTCAGCGAGGGAACGAGTGGCGCGAGCTGTCACGATCTGTTTGCCGATGTTTGCGGCGTCATCGATGGCCCCAAGGACCTTTCTACCAATCCAAAGCATTTTTCGGGTTTTGGTGAATGACGCGGATCATCGTGGACACCGGCCCGTTGGTGGCTTACTTCAATCGTCGCGACCGCTGGCATCGCTGGGTGGCGGATCAGATGGCCGCGCTCAATCCGCCACTGGTGACCTGCGAGCCGGTGCTCACCGAAGCATGTTTCCTCATTCAAAGGGCGGGCGGTAGGCCGGTGGACTTGATAGGCAAAGTTGCGCAGCGAAGCCTCGAGATCGGGATTGACCTCGAGGAGGACGCGGTCGGCATAGAATCCTTGATGCAACGGTACGCGGACACACCCATGTCCCTGGCGGACGCGTGCTTGGTGCGGCTCACCGAGCGGTTTCCGGACTGCCGATTGTTCACGCTGGACTCCGATTTCGAGCATTACCGCCGCAACGGCCGGCAGGTCATCCCGCTACTGCACCCGGCCTGACGATTGGCATGCTAGCCGCCCTCTCGTTGTCGGGGATACCGAACAACAGCAGTAAGGGCAGGCTGGTTCGTGTGCGGATTGGGTCCCTTCATGTTGCAACTGCCTCCGTCATTTTGCAGTCAGTGGATGATGCGACATAAAGCAAAATCCCTGATAAAATATAATGTTAAGCTTTTTCCTTACCCAAATTCTGGAGATTTGCATGGCTTTGGAGCGCACCCTATCCATCATCAAGCCTGACGCGGTGGCCAAGAATGTCATCGGCAAGATTTATTCGCGCTTTGAAACCAATGGCTTGAAGCTTATCGCCGGGCGCATGCTGCAATTGTCGCGCGCCGAGGCCGAGGGTTTTTATGCGGTGCACAAAGGCCGGCCCTTTTTCGAGGATCTGGTCAAATTCATGATCTCCGGCCCGGTGATGGTGCAGGTGCTCGAGGGCGAAGGCGCTATCGCCAAGAATCGGGAGTTGATGGGCGCGACCGACCCGAAAAAGGCGGACAAGGGCACCATTCGCGCCGACTTCGCCGACAGTATCGATGCCAACGCCGTGCACGGCTCCGATGCCGTGGACACGGCCAAGGTGGAAATCGCCTATTTCTTCCCGGCGTTGAACATCTACCCGCGCTGAATCTCAAATACCCATGAGCCTCAACCTGCTCAACCTCGATGCTACGCAGCTCGCCGGCTTCTTTACCGAAGCGGGCGAGAAGCCGTTTCGCGCCAAGCAACTGCTGCGCTGGATGCACCAGTTCGGGGAGGCGGATTTTTCGAACATGAGCGACCTCGCCAGGCCGCTGCGGGAAAAGCTTGCCGCAAGCGCGGTGATCGAGGCGCCGCGGGTCGCCTCCGACACCACGGCTGCCGACGGCACGCGCAAATGGCTGATCGACGTCGGCAAGGGCAACGCGGTGGATACGGTGTTCATTCCGGAGGCCAATCGAGGCACCCTGTGCGTGTCCTCGCAGGCGGGCTGTGCCCTGGACTGCAAATTCTGTTCCACCGGCAAGCAGGGCTTCAACCGCAATCTCAGCGTGGCCGAGATCATCGGCCAGCTCTGGATTGCGAACAAAGCTCTCGGCGCCGCACCCAAGGGCGAACGCGTCATCAGCAACGTCGTCCTGATGGGCATGGGCGAGCCGCTGGCCAATTTCGACAACGTAGTGACGGCGATGCGCCTGATGCTGGACGACAACGCCTACGGGCTGTCGCGCCGGCGGGTGACGCTGTCCACCTCGGGCATCGTGCCCGCGATCGACCGCCTGCGCAACGCCTGCCCGGTGGCGCTGGCGGTATCGCTGCACGCGCCCAACGACGCGCTGCGCAACGCCCTGGTGCCGATCAACAGGAAATACCCGCTGGCCGAGCTGCTTGCCGCGTGCCGGCGCTATCTGGACCACGCGCCGCGCGATTTTCTCACCTTCGAGTACGTCATGCTGGAAGGTGTCAACGACGGCGCCGAACACGCGCGACAACTCATAGCGCTGGTGCGCGACATTCCGTGCAAATTCAATCTGATTCCGTTCAACCCCTTCCCCAATTCCGGCTTCAAGCGCTCGTCGCGCGACGCCATCCGCCGCTTCGCCGAAATCCTCATCTCGGCCGGACTGGTGGTGACGACCCGCAAGACGCGCGGAGACGATATCGACGCGGCTTGCGGCCAGCTCGCGGGCAGGGTGGAGGACAAGACCCGGCGCACGCGCCGCGTGGTGGAGATACAACCATGCTGAGATCGACCATTTATGCCGCGCTGTTGCTTGCCTGCGGTGCGCTCACCGGCTGCGCACAGACCCCGCTGGCTTCGGCGACTCAGGCGGATACGGTAGAGACCGGCACCGTGACCGGTGACGTCGGCGCCCCGCGCAACCGCGCGCGCATTCACACCGAACTCGCTTCGGCCTATTTTGAACGCGGCAATATGGGCGTTGCGCTGGAAGAATTGCGCATTGCAGTCGAGGCCGATTCGACTTATGCCCCGGCATTCAACGTGCTCGGCCTGGTGCACATGGACCTGCGCGAGAACGCCGTCGCGCAGCAGCATTTCGAGCGCGCGCTGCGCCTCTCCCCGAACGATCCGGACATCAACAACAACTACGGCTGGTTCCTGTGCCAGAGCGGGCGCGAGGAGCAGTCCATCGCCTACTTCCTCGCGGCGCTCAAGAACCCGCTGTACAGCACCCCGGCGCGCTCCTACGTCAATGCCGGGCTGTGCGCTATCAGGAAGAACAACGAGCGCGATGCCTTCGATTACTTCCAGCGCGCGTTGCGCAGCGAGCCCGACAATCTCCAGGCCCTGCTCAACCTGGCATCGATCCAGTACAAGCGCGGGCAGTTGCAGCCTGCACGCGGTTTTGTCGGCCGCTTCAACAAGCTGGTCGAGCCGACGGCCGAATCGCTGTGGCTGGCGCTGCGCATCGAGCGCAAGTTGGGCGACAAGTCGGCCGAGAATACCCTGGCCACGCAGTTGCGGCGGCGCTTCTCCGGCTCGCAGGAATACCAGGACATGCTCAAGGGCAAGTTTGAATGAGCGAAGCGGAACCAGCGACGGAGCAAGCCAGCCCGGGACGGGCGCTGGCGGCCGCGCGCGCCGAGCTCAAGCTCAGCGTTGCCGACGTATCGCAAAAAATCAAGTACGGGGTCAAGCAGATCGCGGCGATCGAGGCCGACGACTACGCGAATTTGCCCGGCACGACTTTTGTGCGCGGCATGATCCGCAGTTACGCCAAGCTGGTCCGGCTCGATCCCCAGCCCCTGCTCGCCGACCTGGGGCGGCGCGATATTCCCGCCCCGGTCACGGTCGATCTGCGCACCAGCGACCAGGAACCATTTATCGAGGGCGGAACAAAATCGAACCGAGTCTATGTCTATCTGTCATTGGCAGCGCTCGCGGCGGTGGCAATCGTGGGCTATGAGTGGTATGCCAGTCCGCCCTCAACCGGCGAGGCGGTGACTATTACGCCTAAAGTCGCGAAGAATGAGGCGGTCCAGGCGCCGCTCTCGCCGGCGAGCGCACCGGAGCAGCCGGCCGGGACCGACACGCTGCGCGCTGAATCGCCTGCCCAGGCGACTGCGGCGCCGGCGCCCGCGGCCGGCCGCAAGCTTGGCGGGTACAAGCGCCTCGAACTCGAATTCGGCGAAACGTCCTGGGTCGAAATCAAGCAGGCGAACGGCAAGATACTGCTGTCCCAGCTCAACCCGGCCGGCAGCAGGCAGTCGATCGAAGGCGTGCCGCCGTTCGAAGTGGTGATCGGCAACGCTGCCAATGTGCGGCTGAAGTACAACGACGCGCCGGTCGATTTGCGGCCTTATTTCAAGGTCGACGTCGCCCGTCTGACGCTCGAGTAGCCCCCATGTCCGGCACGTTACGCAAGCACACGCGCCAGGTGCGCATCGGCGATGTCGTTGTCGGCGGCGGCGCGCCCATCGTGGTGCAGTCCATGACCAACACCGATACCGCCGACGCGCTCGCCACGGCGCAGCAGGTCTACGATCTGGCATGCGCGGGTTCCGAATTGGTGCGGATCACCGTCAACACGGCCGAGGCGGCGGCACAGGTCGCCCGTATCCGCGAGGACCTCGCGCGCAGGAACTGCGCGGTGCCGCTGGTCGGGGATTTCCATTTTAACGGGCATCGCCTGCTCAACCAGTATCCCGAGTGCGCCGAGGCGCTTGCCAAGTACCGCATCAACCCCGGCAATGTCGGCAAAGGGTCGAAACGCGACGACCAGTTTGCGACCATGATCGAAATGGCCTGCAAATACGACAAGCCGGTGCGCATCGGCGTGAACTGGGGCAGCCTGGACCAGGAACTGCTGGCGCGCCTGATGGACGAGAACGGCGCCCGGGCGCAGCCGCTGGCGGCCGACGCGGTGATGCGCGAGGCGCTGGTGGTATCGGCGCTGGAGTCGGCCGCGCAGGCGGAGAAATGGGGTCTCCCTGCGGACAGGATCGTACTGTCGTGCAAGGTGAGCGGCGTGCAAGACCTTATCTCGGTATATCGCGAGCTGGCGGCGCGCTGCGATTATCCGCTGCATCTCGGGCTCACCGAAGCCGGCATGGGTACCAAAGGCATCGTCGCCTCGACCGCGGCGCTGTCGGTGCTGCTGCAGGAAGGCCTAGGCGACACCATCCGCGTTTCGCTCACGCCCGAGCCCGGCGGCGAGCGCACCCGGGAAGTCGTGGTGGCGCAGGAAATCCTGCAGACTATGGGCCTGAGATCGTTTGCGCCGCTGGTCATCAGTTGTCCCGGCTGCGGCCGCACCACCAGCACCTATTTCCAGGAACTCGCCGCGAGCATCCAGGCTTACCTGCGCAAGCAGATGCCGTTGTGGCGCGAGCAGTTTCCGGGCGTGGAAGACATGCACGTGGCCGTGATGGGATGCGTGGTGAACGGCCCGGGCGAATCGAAGCAGTCCAACATCGGCATCAGCCTGCCGGGTTCGGGCGAGCGGGCGGTGGCCCCGGTGTTCGTGGACGGCGAGAAGACGGTGACGCTCAAAGGCGAGACCATCGCCCGGGATTTCCAGAATATCGTCGACGCTTACGTGCGCAGCCACTACGGTGCGGGCGCGGCAAGCGCCACGGCGGCGAAAAAATCAGCAACGCTTCCGATAAAGTCGGCGGTCTAAGTCGGGCCTCTTTCCAGTGCAACGATGAGCCATACCATACAAGCAGTCCGCGGAATGAACGACATCCTGCCGGACGAGGCGGTGCTTTGGGAGGAACTGGAGGATACCCTGCGCTCCTGGCTCCGGAGTTACGGCTACCGCAACCTGCGTACGCCGCTGGTCGAGCCGACGGCCTTGTTTCGCCGCGCCATCGGCGAGGCCACCGACATCGTCGAGAAGGAAATGTACAGCTTCGTCGACGAACTGAACGGCGAGGCCCTGACACTGCGGCCGGAAGCCACGGCTTCCACCGTGCGCTCGGCAATCCAACACAATCTGCTCTACGGCAGCCCGCGGCGGCTGTATTACCTGGGACCCATGTACCGGCACGAGCGGCCGCAGAAGGGACGCTACCGCCAGTTCCACCAGGTCGGCGCGGAAGCCCTGGGCTATGCCGGCCCGGATGTGGATGCCGAGTTGCTGCTGATGTGCGCGCGGCTGTGGGACGACCTCGGGCTCGACGATATCAAGCTGCAGTTGAATTGCATCGGCAGCCCGGAGGAGCGCTTGAGACACCGCGCCGAACTGGTGCAGTATCTGCAGGCGCACGAGGATGCGCTGGATGAGGACGCCAGGCGCCGCTTGCATACCAATCCCTTGCGCGTATTCGACAGCAAGAACCCATTGATGCAGCCGCTGATCGAGGCGGCGCCACGGCTGCTCGATCAGTTGGGCGAGGCCTCGCTCGCGCATTTCGACGGGGTGCAGCAGGTGTTGAAGGACGCCGGCATTCCCTATAGCATCAACCCGCGCATGGTGCGCGGTCTGGACTACTACAATCTCACCGTGTTCGAATGGGTGACCGAGCGCCTGGGCGCCCAAGGCACGGTGTGCGGCGGCGGACGCTACGACGGCCTGTTCGAGCAGATCGGCGGCAAGCCCACGCCGGCCTGCGGTTTTGCCATGGGGCTGGAGCGGCTGCTGGCGCTGATGCAGGAGGCGCGCGCGCCGCAAGCCGCGGCGCAATGCGAAGTCTATGTCGCGCACCAGGGCAGCGCCGCCGAGCGCATGGCCTTCGGCGTGGCCGAGGAGTTGCGCAATCATGGCCTGTCGGTGATGCAGCACTGCGGCGGCGGCAATTTCAAGGCGCAGATGAAAAAAGCCGATGCGAGCGGGGCAACGCTCGCGGTAATCATCGGCGAGGACGAGGCCGCAAACAACGAGCTGAGCGTGAAGCATCTGCGCCGGGAGCGCGAGCAAGTGCGCGTGGCGCGCGCTACGCTGCCTGATTGCGTAACCAATTTGTTATTTTTGGAAGACGATCCAGAGGGCGCCTAACAGAATCATCGTTAGGCGACTGATTTAGGGGAGCACGAGGGGCCTAGGAAGGGGAGGGACCCTTCCTTTCCCTCCCGGTTCCCCTCGTAACGTTAAAGGATTAGAAATGGCCGCATACGATCTGGAAGAACAGGAACAACTGGCAACGCTGAAGGCATGGTGGACTGAAAACGGCAATCTGGTGATGACCGCCTTGAGCCTGGTGCTCATCTTGCTCGCCGCCTGGCAAGGCTGGAACTACTATCAGCGCAACCAGGCGGCCCAGGCCTCGGCTTTGTATGACAGCGTACAGAAAGCAGCTCGCGCCGGCGACCTGAAGCAGGTGCGCGAAAGCGCGGGCGCCATCCTGGAGCAGTACCCGCGCACGGCCTACGCCGCAATGGCGGCGCTGGTTTCGGCCAAGGCGCACTTTCAGAGCGGCGACATGAAAACCGCGCATGCCCAGCTCGCCTGGGTTGCCGAAAACGCCGGGGACGAAGGCTTGCAGGATATTGCGCGCCTGCGGCTTGCCAGCGTGATGCTCGACGAAAAAGCCTACGACGATGCGCTAACAGCGCTGGATGCCAAGCACGGCGCCGCTTTCGATGCGCTGTTTCTGGCGACGAGGGCTGATGTCCTGGTCGCCCAGGGCAAGAATGAGGAGGCAGGCTCGGCTTATAAGAGCGCGCTGGAAAAAGCGGACGCCAAGGACGTCGGGCTGCGCGGATCGATCGAGCTGCGCCTGGATGCGCTCGGCGCGGCGAAATGAAGCGCGTCTCTGCATTCGTCCTGGCGCTCGCGGCAATGCTGTTGGTTGCAGGTTGCGGCGGTGCCGGCATGGTCAGCGGCGCGATCGAGAGCATCAACCCGATGAACTGGTTCGGCAGCCGCAGTCCGGCGCCGGAAATGGCCCAGTTGGCCCCGCTTACAAATACAGTGGAGGTAAGCACGCTGTGGCAATCGAATATAGGTAACTCGAGGCAGGCGGTATTCAGCCCCGCAGTGGCGGGCGACAGCGTCTACGCGGCCGCTAGCGATGGCACGATCACGCGCCTGGATGGGGGCAGCGGCAAGCAATTGTGGCGCATCAATGCCGGGGAGCGTCTGACCGGCGGCGTCGGCGCCGACGCCAAACTGGTGGCGGTGGGCAGCGGCAAGGGCGAGGTGCTGGCTTTCGATGCCAACGGCACCGCGCTATGGAAGACGCAGGTTACGAGCGAAGTGTTGGCTGCGCCGCAGGTGGCGGACGACGTCGTCGTGGTGCGCAGCGCCGACAGCCGCATCTTCGGCCTGGATGCGAAGGACGGCAAGCGCAAGTGGTATTACCAGCGTTCGACGCCCGCGCTCACGGTGCGCTCGCCGGTGGGCATCAGCATCTCCAGGGGCGTCGTCTATGCCGGCTTTGCCGGCGGCAAGCTGGTCGCGATCAACTTGTCCAACGGCGCGGTGCGCTGGGAGGCGACCGTCGCGCTTCCGCGCGGCACCACCGAGCTGGAGCGGGTCACCGACGTGATCGGACTGCCTGTGGTCACCGAACGCGAGGTGTGCGCGGTCGCTTATCAGGGCCGCATCGGCTGCTTCGAGCTTGCCAACGGCCAGGCGGTGTGGGGGCGAGAGATGTCGAGCACATCCGGGCTGGCACTCGATGCGCGCTACGTCTTCGTCAGCGACGACAAGGGCGCCGTGCATGCGCTCGATCGAATCGGCGGTTCCAGCTTGTGGAAGCTGGACAAGCTGCGCCTGCGCAACCTTTCCGCGCCGCTCGCGCTCGGGCGCGAGATCGTCGTCGCCGACATCCAGGGCTATGTGCATTTTCTCGCCCGCGACTCCGGCGCCTTCGTCGGCCGTGTCGCGACCGACGGCAGTCCCGTGAGCACCAATCCGCTCATGCTGCCCAACGGCGGCTGCCTGATACAGACCCGCAACGGCGGGCTGTATGCCTTCAACGTCAAATAACCTTCGACGCGGGACCGCAAAGGGCGCAAACGGAATCCAGGCGGATTTCCTTGCGCCGCATGCAGGCATGCGCGTGACGCCCCGCAAATGAAACCGACCGTCGTCATCGTCGGCCGGCCCAACGTCGGCAAGTCCACGCTGTTCAACCGGCTCACGCGCAGCCGCGATGCGCTCGTGGCCGACATGCCCGGACTGACGCGTGATCGCCATTACGGCGAAGGCCGGGTCGGAGACCGGCCCTATTTCATGGTGGACACGGGCGGCTTCGAGCCGGTGGCGAAAGACGGCATCCTGCACGAGATGGCGAAGCAGACCCTGCAGGCGATCGCCGAGGCCGACGTGATCCTGTTCATGGTCGATGTGCGCCAGGGACTCGCGCCGCAGGACCGCAACATAGCCGACTTGCTGCGCAAGACCGGCCGGCGCGTGCTGCTCACCGTGAACAAGACGGAAGGCATGAATATCGGCGTGGTCACGGCCGAATTTCACGAACTCGGGCTGGGCCAGCCCTACGCCGTCTCCGCAGCGCATGGTGAAGGCGTGCACGACCTCATCGATCTGGCGCTAGCGGGGTTTGCACCGGAGCCGGAGGAAGAGGCGATTGTCGACCACCCCCGCATTGCCATCATCGGACGGCCCAACGTGGGCAAGTCGACCCTGATCAACAGCTTGCTGGGGGAGAACCGGGTCATCGCCTTCGACCAGCCGGGCACCACGCGCGACAGCATCGATGTGCCGTTCGAGCGCGACGGCCGGCGCTATACCCTGATCGATACCGCCGGGCTGCGGCGCCGCGGCCAGGTGTTCGAGTCGGTGGAGAAGTTTTCCGTGATCAAGACGCTGCAGTCGGTGGACCAGGCCAACGTGGTGGTGCTGGTGCTCGACGCGCAAGCCGACATCTCCGACCAGGACTCGCACATCGCCGGTTACGTAGTGGAGAAAGGGCGCGCCCTGGTAGTCGCCGTCAACAAATGGGATGGCCTGGACGACTATCGGCGCGAGTGCGTCAAGCGCGATCTGCGGCGCAAGCTCGGTTTCCTCGGCTTTGCGCGCTTTCATTTCATCTCCGCCCTGGAAGGCAGCGGCTTGTCCGGCTTGTTGCCCTCGATCGACGACGCCTACCGCGCCGCCATGAGCAAACTGCCGACGCCGCGCCTGACGCGCGTGCTGATCGAAGCGGTCGAGCGCCAGCCGCCGCCGCGCAAGGGCCTCACGCGGCCGAAGTTGCGCTATGCCCATCAGGGCGGTATGAATCCGCCGCTGATCATCATCCACGGCAATGCGCTCGATGCAGTGCCGGAGGGCTATCGTCGCTACCTGGAGGGGCGCTTTCGCGAGGCGTTCTCGCTCCAGGGCACGCCCCTCAAGGTGCAATTCAAGACCTCGACCAATCCTTACTTGAAAAAGGCGTAGCCTGCCCCCATCTCCTTTCCGAGGTGGAAAAAGCGATCGAAATCAATTACAGTGGCGGTTCAACAACAAAGCTGTGGGGGGCACGATGAGCACTAAAGGGCAGTTGTTACAAGACCCGTTTCTGAACACGCTGCGCAAGGAGCACGTGCCGGTTTCGATTTATCTGGTCAACGGCATCAAGCTGCAAGGCCAGGTCGAATCCTTCGACCAGTACGTGGTGCTGCTGAAGAACACGGTCACCCAGATGGTGTACAAGCACGCAATCTCCACCGTGGTGCCCGCGCGCGCCGTGACTATTTCCTACGAACACTCTGCTTCCGACAACTGAGTCCGGCCGGTTCGCTGCCGCCGGCGCGCGCGATGTCTAAGCGCCCCGCGCGCGCCAATGCGGCTGTGCTGGTCGGCCTGGATTTCGGCGACGACGGCTACGCCGAGAGCCTGGAGGAATTGCGCCTGCTCGCCGAAAGCGCGGGCTTGCGCCCGCTCGCCTCGATCCAGGGCAAGCGGCAGCGTCCCGACCCGGCGCTTTACGCGGGCTCGGGCAAGGTCGAGGAGATCGGGCGAGCGGTGCGCGAGCACAATGCAGTGGTGGTGGTGTTCAACCACGAGCTCTCCCCGGCGCAGCAGCGCAATCTGGAGAAAGAGCTGGAATGCGCCGTGCTCGACCGCACCGGCCTGATCCTCGGTCTTTTCGCGCGGCGCGCGCGCAGCAACGAGGGTAAGCTGCAGGTGGAATTAGCGCAGCTCGAGTACGCCTCCACGCGTCTCGTGCGCGGCTGGACGCACCTTGAACGTCAACGCGGGGGGCGGGGATTTCTCGGCGGCATGGGCGAGACGCAGATCGAAGTCGACCGGCGCCTGATCAGCAACCGCGTCAAGGTACTCAAGGAAAAACTGGTCCAGTTCAAACGCCGGCGCGACATTCAGCGCCGCGCGCGGGTGCGCGGCGAGGTACTTTCGGTATCGCTTGTCGGGTACACTAATGCGGGCAAGTCCACGCTGTTCAACGCCCTCACCCATGCCGGCAGCTACACCGCCGACCAGTTGTTCGCCACGCTCGATACGACAACGCGGCGGCTGTACCTCGAGGCGGCAGGCAACGTCGTGCTGTCGGACACGGTAGGATTTATCCGCGATCTGCCGCACGGCCTGGTGGCGGCCTTTCGCGCCACCCTGGAGGAAACCATCCAAGCCGATCTGCTGCTGCACGTGGTCGACGCGTCGAGCAGCGTGCGCGAGCCGCAGATAGCAGCGGTGAACGCGGTGCTCGTCGAGATCGGCGCGGAGGCGATCCCGCAGGTGCTGGTGTGGAACAAGATCGACCTGACGCCGGTGATGCCGGGGCTGGACCGCGACGAGTATGGTAAGATCTGCCGCGTCAGTTTGAGCGCTGAGACCGGCGCCGGCCTCGGTTTTCTCAGGGTTGCCCTGACCGAAGTCGCAGCCACAAAAAAATCCGCGGCAATCAACCAGGACGTCGAGCAGCATCATAGGGATACGTATGTCACTTAATGACCCGCAGTGGGGCAAGAAGGGCGGGGGCAGCAACCAGGGGCCGCCCGACCTGGAAGAGCTGTGGCGCAACTTCAATCAGAAGCTGAACGGCATGTTCGGCAAGAGGGGAGGGAGCGGCGCTCCTTCCGCCCAGCCGCCCAACCTGCGCAAGATCAGCGGCGGCATCGGCATGCTGGTCGCCCTGGTGCTGGTGCTGTGGCTGGCGAGCGGGTTCTATATCGTCGATGAGAAGCAACGCGGCGTGGTGTTCACATTCGGCAAGCAATCCGATCTCACCAGCCCCGGCCTGCGCTGGCGTCTGCCCTATCCGTTTCAGTCGCACGAAATCGTCAATCTGTCCCAGGTGCGCACGGTCGAGGTCGGCTACCGCAATACGGTCAAGACGAAGGTGTTGAAGGAATCAATCATGCTCACCGACGACGAGAACATTATCGATATCCAGTTCGCCGTGCAATACACGCTGAAGGATCCGCTCGATTATCTGTTCAACAACAAGAAACCGGACGATACCGTGCTGCAGGCGGCGGAGACCGCGTTTCGCGAGGTGGTCGGATCGAGTAAGATGGACTTCGTGCTGTACGAGGGCCGTGAGCAGGTCGCGATCGCGGCGCAGAAGCAGATACAGGATATCCTCGATCGTTACAAGACCGGCATTGCCGTCAGCAGGGTGACCATGCAAAACGCCCAGCCGCCGGAGCAGGTGCAGGCCGCATTCGATGACGCGGTCAAGGCCAAACAGGACCTGGAGCGGCAGAAGAGCGAGGGCCAGGCCTATTTCAACGACGTCGTGCCCAAGGCGCGTGGCGCCGCCTCGCGCCTGACCGAGGAAGCGCAAGGCTACCGCCAGCGCGTGCTGGCCAACGCCGAGGGTGAGGCGAGCCGCTTCAAGCAGGTGCTGGCCGAATACAACAAAGCGCCGCAGGTGATGCGCGACCGCATGTACCTCGAGACGGTGCAGCAGATCATGAGCAGCACCAGCAAGATCCTGCTCGACGCCAAGGGCGGCGGCAACCTGCTGTACCTGCCGCTGGACAAGATCATGCAGATGTCGGCGGGCGCCTTGCCCGAGGCGGCAACCCCCTCTTCGAAGCAGACACTGATTGATCCGACGCCGAATCCGGATCCGGCTGCGCGCTCGCGCGACGCGCTACGCGGGAGAGAAAGGGAGAGCCGGCCATGATGAACAATCGCTTGGGAATCGCGCTCGCCGGCGTGCTCGCCGTGGTGGTAGTGGCGAACATGTCGCTGTTTACCGTGGACCAGCGCGAGCGCGCTATCGTGTTCCAGTTGGGCGAGGTGAGGGAAGTCATCACCACGGCCGGGCTGCACATCAAGTGGCCGTTGATCCAGAACGTGCGTTATTTCGACGCGCGCATCCTTACGCTCGATACGCCCGACGCCGAGCGCTACATCACTTCGGAGAAGAAAAATCTGCTGGTGGATACGTTCGTAAAATGGAAGATCAACGATGCCCGCCAGTTCTACATCAGCGTCGGCGACGAGGTGCAGGCGCAGACGCGCATTTCGCAGACCGTCAACGCCACGCTGCGCGAGGAGTTCGGCAAGCGTACGGTGCACGAAGTGGTGTCCGAGGACCGCAATGAAATCATGAAAATCGTGCGCGAACGGACCAACCAGGACGCGAAGAAGATCGGCGTCGAAATCATCGACGTGCGCTTGAAGCGCGTGGACTTGCCGCAGGAAGTGAGCGAGTCGGTGTACAAGCGCATGGATGCGGAGAGGAAGAGCGTGGCCAACCAGTTGCGCTCGGAGGGCTCGGCCGCGGCCGAGCGCATCCGCGCCGAGGCGGACAAGGAGCGCGAGGTGATCATCGCCAACGCCTACAAGGAAGCGCAGCGCGTCAAGGGCGAGGGCGACGCCAAGGCGGCGGCGGCATACGCCCAGGCATTCGGTCAGAATCCGGAGTTCTACGCCTTCTACCGCAGCCTCGAAGCCTACCGTTCGAGCTTCAAGAAC
Source organism: Betaproteobacteria bacterium (assembly GCA_016234705.1). Lineage (GTDB taxonomy): Bacteria > Pseudomonadota > Gammaproteobacteria > Burkholderiales > SG8-39 > 2-12-FULL-64-23. Next base: position 106,728 of record JACRAS010000212.1, read on the forward strand.
CGCAGCGATGTGCTGGTGCTGGAGCCGAATTCGGATTTCTTCAAGTACCTCAAGGGCCCCGGCAAGGGCAGCAAGTAGCGTTTACGGGAGAGCCGGGGATGGCCACCACTTTCCTCATGGCGTTCGCGCTGATGCTGGTGATCGAGGGTATCCTGCCGTTCCTGTTTCCGACGCAGTGGCGCGAGACGTTCCGCCGTATCACCCAGTTGAGCGACGGGCAGATCCGGTTCTTCGGCCTGTCGTCGATGCTCGCGGGCCTGCTGCTGCTGTTCTTTGCGAAGTGAGGCGTGAGAAGGGAGGAGGAAGACATGAAACGATGCCGCTGTTTTGAGGGCGCGCCCCCTCTCTCCTGTCCCCTCCGGCCTCCCGCCGCCTGCATTTATGCGTAACTGGGTCCTGCCCGAATACATCGAAGACATCCTGCCGCCCGAGGCGCGCGCGATCGAATCGTTGCGCGCGCGGCTGCTGGAACTGTTCCGCGTGCATGGCTACGAACTGGTCATGCCGCCGCTGTTGGAGTATACCGAGTCGCTCCTGACCGGCACCGGCCACGACATGGACCTGCGCACGTTCAAGCTGGTGGACCAGTTGTCCGGGCGCACCATGGGCCTCAGGGCCGACATCACGCCGCAGGTGGCGCGCATCGACGCTCATCTGCTCAACCGCGAGGGTGTGACCCGGCTTTGCTACTGTGGCTCGGTGCTGCACACCCTGCCTGCCGGGCTCAGCTCGACGCGCGAACCGCTGCAAATCGGCGCCGAGATCTATGGCCACGCCGGCATCGACAGCGACCTGGAAATACAGCGGTTGCTGGCGCAGGCGCTGAAGCTGTGCCGGTTGCCCGACGTGCGCCTGGACATCGGTCACGTGGCGGTGTTTCGCGCGCTGGCGCAGCGCGGCGGTGTCAGCCCCGGATTGGAGGCCGATTTGTTCGCCGGTCTCCAGGCCAAGGATGTTTCGGCCTTGCACGCCTTGACCAAGGGCCTGGACCAGGCGACACGCAGTGCGATCCTGCTGCTGCCGGAACTGTACGGCGGCCGCGAAGTGATCGCGCGCGCCAGGCGCGAGCTGCCCAAACACGCCGAGATCACGCGCGCGCTCGCCGACCTCGATCGCCTGACGGCGATGGAAGATATTCCCGTCAGCATCGACCTGGCCGACTTGCGCGGCTATCACTATCACAGCGGCGCCGCCTTCGCCGCGTACTGCACCCGGCTGCCCAATGCCATCGCCCTCGGCGGGCGCTACGACGGCGTCGGCGAGGCTTTCGGCCGCGCCCGGCCGGCGACCGGTTTCACCCTGTATCTGCTGGAGCTGGCGCGCCTCGCGCCGGCCGAGCCTGCCCCCGGCTGCATCCGCGCGCCGCGCATGAGCGACCCGACGCTTGCGGCCGCGATGACGCGCCTGCGACTCGCGGGCGAAGTGGTGATTCAGGATCTGCCGGGGCACGAGGACGACAGCGACGAGGGGCGCTGCACGCGCGAACTCGTCAAGCAGAAAGGTAAATGGCAGGTAAGAAAGATCTGACGTGGCGCAGGGGCGCGAACCGGCGCGGATCAAACCGGTTCGGCGAACCCGTCTGTTTCCCGTGTTTCCGCGTTCACGCCGCGGTTTCCGTATTTCCATTTTCTTGGATCGAGCATGGCAAAGAACGTGGTAGTGATCGGCACCCAGTGGGGTGACGAGGGCAAGGGCAAGGTTGTCGACTGGCTCACCGACCATGCCGATGGCGTGGTGCGTTTCCAGGGCGGACACAACGCCGGCCATACGCTGGTGATCAACGGCCGAAAGACGATCCTGCGGCTGATTCCCTCGGGCATCCTGCGCGTGGGGGTTGCCTGCTACATCGGCAACGGCGTGGTGCTGTCTCCATCGGCTTTGCTGCAGGAAATCGACGAGCTGGAATCTGCAGGAGTCGCGGTCGCCAGCCGGCTGCGCATCTCCGGCGCCTGTCCCCTGATCCTGCCCTATCATGTGGCTATCGACCAGGCACGCGAAGCGGCCAAAGGCGCGGACAAGATCGGCACCACGGGACGCGGTATCGGCCCCGCCTACGAGGACAAGGTGGCGCGGCGCGCCATCCGCCTGCAGGACCTCGCCAATCCGCGGCGTTTTGCCGAAAAGCTGCGCGAGGTGCTCGAGTTTCACAACTTCGTGCTGCAGCATTATCTCAAGGCGCAGCCCGTGGATTTTCAGCAGACGCACGACGCTGCCCTGGGATTTGCGCCGCGCCTGGCGCCGATGGTGGCCGACGTATCCTCGGAGCTGTACCGCGCTGCGGCCGCGGGTCAAAATCTGCTGTTCGAGGGGGCGCAGGGTTCGCTCCTCGATATCGACCACGGTACTTATCCTTTCGTCACCTCGAGCAGTTGCGTGGCCGGGGCCGCGGCCGGCGGCGCCGGAGTGGGCCCGCAGATGCTGCATTACGTGCTGGGCATAGCCAAGGCCTATTCGACCCGGGTCGGCAGCGGACCGTTCCCGAGCGAATTGGAGGATGCCGTGGGCGAGCGGCTGCGCCAGAAGGGCAATGAATTCGGCTCGGTCACGGGCAGGCCGCGCCGCTGCGGCTGGTTCGATGCCGCGGTGCTCAAGCGCTCGATTCAGATCAACGGCGTGTCGGGACTGTGCATCACCAAGCTCGACGTGCTCGACGGCATGGAGCGAATCAAACTGGGCGTCGGTTACCGGGTCGGCGGCGCGACCCTGGACATTTTCCCGGCGGGCGCCGATGCCTGCAAGGATTGCGTGCCGGTCTACGAGGAGATGCCGGGGTGGTCCGAGAGCACGCTAGGGGTGGAGCGGCTCGACGCGCTGCCGGCGAATGCGCGCGCCTACCTGTCCCGGCTGGAGCAGATTTGCGGCGTGCCGGTGGACATGATCTCGACCGGACCGGACCGCACGGAAACCATCGTCATAAGGCATCCGTTCGAATAGCAACAGGACAACTGAGGAATCCGTGGAATTCCAGGAAATTCTTTACGCGGAAAACGATCCGCGTCGTAACGATCACGCTCGACTGCCCGGACAACGGCAACATGTTCACGCCGCGCAGGTGTCACGAAATACGCGACTGCATCAACGACGGTCGCATCCAGCCCAGCCCTTGCCGCGCGAGCGGCGCCGACAAACCAGCCTAGGAGGCCAACATGAGCATACACCTGACGCGGCAACACGAATTCGCAGTGATTACACTGGACCGGCAGGAGGCGCTGAACGCATTGTCCGCTGCCGTGTTGCGGGAACTGGCGCAGGTGTTCGACCAGGTTGCCGCGAGCGATGCGCGCGCGCTGATCATAACGGGGGCTGGACCAAAGGCGTTTTGCGCTGGCGCCGACATCAAGGAACTTAGCGGTCGCAGCCTCACCGAGCAGAGGCGCGACGTGGCGTTCGGCCAGGCGGTGCTGGCCCGCCTCGATACCTTGCCCATGGCTTCGGTCGCGGCCATCAACGGTTATGCCTTCGGTGGCGGGCTCGAGCTTGCGCTCGCATGCACCTTTCGCATTGCCGTGCCGACAGCGAAAATGGGGCTGCCGGAAATCAAGCTCGGGCTGATTCCGGGTTACGGCGGAACGCAACGACTGCCGCGCGCGGTCGGGGAGGCGCGTGCCTTGGAAATGATATTGAGCGGGCGCACGGTCGAAGCCGAGGAGGCGCTGCGCATCGGGCTCGTGCACCGCATCGCCGACGGCGATCCAGTCCAGGCCGCGATCGGATTCGCGCGCGGATTTAGCGGCTTCGGCCTGCCGGCGCTGCGCCTGGCACGCGATGCAGTCAAGCGCGCGCTCGACTTTTCGTTGCACGAAGGGCTGAATATCGAGGCGGACCTGAACACGCTGGCGTCCCAGACCCAGGACGCGGAAGAAGGCATGAGCGCATTCATGCAAAAGCGCAAACCCCGATTCAAGGATCGCTGACGAGGCCATGCCGGGAAACAGGGGAACGGTCGCGATCACCGGCGGACGCGGCGCGGACCTAATCCTCGACCCGCTCGGCGGCGCGGTGTTCGAGGCGAGCCTGCGTGCTCGCCTGGCGCGGGCGGATGGTGGTGATCGGCTTTGCCGCCAGCGGCATGCCGAAACCGAAGGTCGATTGCCTGCTGGTCAAGAACATCAGCGTCAGCGGTCTGCTGTGGAGCGACTACCGCGAGCGCACGTAGACCGCAACCTTGCAGTTCATCGGCACGTCGATCGGCGTTGCGGCCATGGCGACCTTGGTCATGGACGAGATCCACGCCTTGCCGCCGCCGCCTTGCCCGCTTCGAGCATGCGGTTTTCGACAAAGGCATAAGTGCGCCTGATCCTTAGTTTCATCGTTCTTCCTCTAGGCTTCGCCGGCAATGGTTAGTTTGCATCAAACGGGAGAAACAGGCACTGCGCATGAAGCTGGATTTCCGCTGGCTAGCGAGGGGCCACTTCTCGAAATGAGCGGATCATTACATCGCGAGGCAATCGATCCCCGCCCTTTGGCCGCTACCAGATGCGTTTCACGCCGTAGTCGCGAAAAACCGGGTCGGCGGTGACAACCGGGAGTTTTTCCTCGAGTGCCTGCGCTATCAACAGGCGGTCAAAAGGGTCGCCGTGACGCGGGGCGAGCGATTCCACTCGTCCGATATGCGCCATCCGAATGTCCAGCATGCGCAAGCCGTTGGCGGCGACGTGCTCGACGACGTAGCGCCGCACCGGGATGGCGAGCTTCAGCTTGCCCAAGCCGGCTTTGATCGCCAGTTCCCATGCGCTGACCAGGCTGAACAGGCACTCGTTGTCTTGGTCGGCAAGCGCGGCCCGGGCTTTCGCCGGCAGTGCGCGGTCCCCTTCCACCCACCATAGAAAGACATGCGTGTCGATCAGAACGCGCATCAAACATAATCCTTGAAGCCTTCGGGAGTGGCATCGAAATCCGGCGCGACGTAGAGAATCTGCCCTTTGCCCGAGCCGGGTTTGCGCGGCCGCTTCGGCTTATCCAAGGGCACCAGCTTGAGCACCGGTTTGTTGTCCTTGGCAATGATGACTTCCTCTCCCAGCATGGCTTTCTGCACCAACTTGGAGAAATGCGTCCTGGCGTCGGCAATATTGAATTTGGACATGCACTAACCCTCCTCAGGTGTAGGTTGGTCATCTTATATGATCAACATGCGCCTTGCAAGTTTCCCGCCCAAGCGTTTCCCGCCCAAGCGGGTATTGGGTCCGCATCAGCGCAAGCCGGCCGTGCAAATACGCTAAAATAATCGCCATGAACCTCTCGCCCGATCGAAAAGACTACGCGGAAATCGACGCGCTGCTGCGCATCGCAGTGCGCTGCGCCCTCGATAATACCGACTTCGAAGCTGCCCTGAACAGCTATCGCAAGCTGCTGCCCAGAGTGGCGCCGTCACTGGTCGCGCAAATGCCGCCGGGCGAGGAAGCGCAGCGCGCGTTCGCGTTTGCGACTTTCCGCGAGGTATGCAACCGGGTACCGCGTCCCGATCACGACTGGCGGCCCCGGCCGCAGACCGAGCCTGAACGCAATGGCCCCTGCCCCTGCGGATCGGGCGGCAAATACAAACAATGCTGCGGGCCCCTGGCCGGCGCGTCTCCTGTCGGCGGCGAAGGTTTGAGCCTGTTGTCCTATGTCCTGGAGCGTTTTCCGATGGCCCAGTACAAGAATCTGCCCTTCGATAAGCTGTCACCGGAAGAACTGGGGCATGTTGCCTCGCAGTGGCTGGTGCAGGATCGCCGCGAGGAAGCCGTGGCATTGTTGGAACCGCTGCTTGCCCATCCCGCCAAGCTCGACGCGCGGCATGAATACGCCTTCGACATGCTGTGCGACGCCTATTTGGAACTCGACCACCCGGTCAAGCGTATGCGATTGGTGGAAAGCATGATGCAAACCCCCGGCCGCGTGCTCAGGAGCGCCGCCATGCACCGCCGCTGCACCATGCTGGCGGATGAGGGTGAGTATCTGGCTGCATGGAAGCTGTTCAAGGAGGCCCAGCGCGCCGATCCGGATAACCCGTCGTTGGCGCACCTGGAAGTGGTCCTGCTGATCAGCCAGGGTGAGGTCGGCGAGGCGCAGGAACGAGCCCGCTTCTGGGCGAGGCGGCTGAAAAAGCTCGGCTACGGCGGCAAGAAGATAGTCGACTTGATGGAAGAAATTGCGCAGAATCCGCGCGCTTTTGTGGAGGCGACGCATGGCTAGTATCAAGAGAATCGATCATGTGGCAATCGCCGTGCGCGACGCAGACCAGGCGACACGGCAGTTTGTCGATCTATTGAACGCCGTACCGATTCGGTCCGAGATTCTTCGCGAAAAGGCCGGCCCGGTTAAGGTTTCTTATCTGCAGATCGGGGAAAACGTGCTTGCACTCGCCCAGTCCATGGAGGCCGACGGCTTCATCAACCAGCACATCGCCAAACATGGGGAAGGTCTGCATCACATGGGCCTGGAAGTGGACGACTTGGAGGAATTCATCAAAGAAGTAGAAAGCAAGGGTTTCAGGATTCCCTTGCGCGACGAATTTACCAACCGCAGCGAAGTGGTGTTGCGGCCCAAGGACGCGGCAGGGGTTGTTCTACAAATTGTGGAGTGGAAGGGCGGCAGTGAGGTGAGCGTCGAGGAGCGGATCGAGCGAATTCGGAACCTGCGGAACCGACCGGAGGAGTAGTGAATCCGGTATAAAAGTATTTGGCAATCGCTAGTGCCGGGTGCGTCGCGTGAATGACATCGGTTGCATAGTTCCGGCCTGCTTTGCCGGTCGAATGCCTCTATTTGCCGGGAGAGTAAGGTGACAGGAGGAGAGAAAGCGCTGAAGGGCTTGAGAGTCATCGAACTAGGGAGTTTGATCGGAGGTCCTTTTTGCGCCACGCTCATGGCCGAGTTTGGCGCGGAGGTGATCAAGGTCGAGGATCCTAAAGTCGGAGACGCCGCGAGGTATGTGGGGAAGGTGGTGGACGGAACAAGTTCCTATTTCGCCTATCTTGCACGGAACAAGAAGTGCATCACGTTAGACCTGCGGGCTTCGGCGGGACAGGAGCTTCTCAAGCGGCTTGTCCTTTCGGCCGATGTTGTGATCGAGAATTTTCGGGTCGATACTCTGAAGACATGGAACCTCGATTACGCAGTGCTTGCGGCGATCAACCCGCGCCTGGTGTTGGCACACGTCTCGGGTTTCGGCCAATACGGCCCTTACCGGAATCGCCTCGCATTCGACCGAATCGCCACGGCGTTCGCGGGACAGGACTACATCACCGGGTTTCCCGATCGTCCGCCTACCCGTCCGGGGGGCGCGCTTGCCGATTACATTACCGGCTTGTTCTGCACCGTCGGAGTGATGTTCGCGATCTATTATCGCGACTTCAATAGCGGCAAGGGCCAGGAGATCGACCTGGCCCTGTACGAGGGGATTTTCCGTCTGATGAACCAGGTCGAGGAGTATGGACTATGGGGGATTGTCCCTGAACGGATGGGAAATGCGAACCCACAGATTGCACCGGCCGAAGCCTTCCTGACCAAAGACAAACAGTGGATCGTCATTAACGCGGGCACTGACAACGTGTGGAAAAGGCTCATCGGCGTGATGGGGCGCGAGGATCTGGATCGGAATCCTAAATTCCATACTCAACGAAGTCGTGCGGAGAACCAGCGCGAGCTCCACCCGCTGATCGCCGCATGGGTTGGCGGGATCGATCTCCAAGACTTACTGGAGCGATTGGAGCGACGACAGGTCCCTGCAACCAAGATCAACAATATCGCCGATATCTTCCACGACCCTCACGTCCGTGCCCGAGAGAACATCATCGAAACGGTACTGAAATCCGGACGCATGTTCGCGACGACGGGCATCGTGCCCAAGTTATCCGAATCGCCGGGTCGGGTCGAATTCACCGCGCCTTCGTTGGGGGCGCACAATGACCAGATCTACAAGGAGTTGATGGGAATTTCGGACGATGAATGCAAGCGCTTGAAAGACGCGGGCATCATTTAGAGCGTCAGCGGGGATTGACGATAAATGCGGTCATTGCATAGGCAGAGAAGCGGAGTAAATGCTCCGGCTACTGCCGGCAGTCACGTAGTTGTTGCCGTTTGCTGCGAGTCAAGCTTGATGTCGCGATCCAGTCGGTGCGGATTCTGCGCGAGGTGTCACCGGAACTGCCGACCGGGACCATGGCCGGACTGATAGGACGCAACGGCGCCGGCGGGCATGTCGCCGGATGCGGCTAGGGGTATTTCGGCCGGGGACGCCGGCACATTGGCCGGAGACTAAGCGCTGTTGATCGGTACGCCGAGGGCGGCGCGGCCGCGTTCGTTTCCGGCTTCATCGCGATAGATCAGCTCGTTGGTCTCGAAATCGTATTCCGGGTGGCAGGGCCGGTTCCATTGCTCCAGGAAGTGCATGTAGAACGGGATGTACAGGCCCTCTCGCGGATTATGGTGCTGCAGCCCAAATACGTATTCCGGCTGATGTTTCACTTCGAATCCGGTATGGCAATGCTGCACCCAGACGTGATCCCCGAGAACAATCACCTTCCAGAACGGCTCGTGTTCGTAGAATTTCAGCGTGACTTTCTTGCCTGCCCTGCGCAGTTCCGCGAGGCATGTGATGCTGGCCTCGATTTCCTTGTGAAATGACAACAGCGTGACGTCCGGCGGCAGCGAATCAACGCGCCGGCGCAAGCCCTTTCCGACCGGATTGACCAGCATGACGCGAATCTCGTAGGCGGTTTGCACCGCCCCGCGCAGCAGGCTGCGCTCGTCGACAAGGGTATCGTGTCCGGTCAGGGTGAGTATGTAGGCATCGCGCGCCGCCGACAGCCGTTTGGCCAGTGCGCGTTCGCGCCGGTGCGACAACCAGTCGTGGCGGTCGTTGCGCGCATACGCGAGCGCGGTCAGCTTCGCCATCGCCACTTTTTGCCGATTGTCCCACACGAGCTTGGCGAAATTGAATAGCAGCACCATGACCGAAGCCATGCCGATTTCCGTCGCCAGCAGGAGGTTCGCGTCTCTCTCCACC
>JACRAS010000213.1 GCA_016234705.1 Betaproteobacteria bacterium
AGTGCATATTGCCTATTGCACACAACGAGCCGCCGGTCAGCGCCAAATATACAAAGCCCTTGGGCCATGTTGTTCAGCGCCGCGTTGAATCTGATATTCTGAGTCTTTAGCTGCGATGCCGCGGACTCGCGCTCGTTCAATTGCCGGAAATGGAAGATTGAAACCGCCAGTCCTATCCCGGCCAGCGCCATGAAGAGGCCGATCGCGACGGCGTAGCTTTGATTCTTGATGCCCTGCAGGAATGCAGTAACCGGTATGTCAATCGCGAAAGCACCCATTACGTCGTTCAAACGCCACTGTAGCCGGTCCGGCTGCAGCTGATTGTGGCAGTTCACGCAGCTCTGCTCGTTAGCCAAGGACGGATAGATCGTTCGTAACACGTGTTGGTCATTGATGGTCTTGAGCTCCGACTTGGGCTTGCCATCGGTCGTTGCGGCAAATTCTTCGATGGTTTTGGCCATATCGGCATCGACTGGCGGCGTTGCGATTTGCCGGCCCTGGCGCCCGACCCAACGCAGCGTAAATGGGCTGTCTGAGCCAAGTTGTTTGTTCAAACTTTCGATTGAGTGGGCACGAAACGTGGCTGGCACCGGCGCATTCTGCCCAAACTGGGAGCGAAACCGAGAATATGTTGTCACGAACGCGTCGACGAACTGGAGCACCGTAGCAGTTTCGTCAACCTTATGAGCCAAAAATGTTTTCAAGCTGGTATTGTAGAAATAACTCGCAACTCCGCCACTAATGGCCGCAGAGAAAATCAGAAATATTAGGAGCATCGCCCCAGATTTTGAGCGAATAAAGCCAACAAGGCTGGTCATCAACACCAAAAACTCATTTCTCGGATAATTATATTGGGGTCTGGAATGATCACATTGGATAGTTAATAAATCCTATCTGTTAAACGGCGAAGCAAAACCGGCGAGGCTCGAAGTACGCGAAAGTTGCCTTAGCACGCAAGATCGCAGTAAACCGGCATTAAAATCACCGCCGCAATGCATAGCCAATGTCGCAGTTGGGTCATTTGCGACCGAGCCATCACGGGCCAAAATCCACCTTCGACCGCTGTTCCCCCAAAAGCAGACATTGAGCAGGAAGCCCGCATGGAGCAAAGCGCAATGCGGGACAGCTTGCACCTCCGACAATACCGCCCCGGATTTCGCTTCGCTTCATCCGGGCTACGCCCGCCCCATCACACCAACTGCATCCGCAACTCGCGCCCGACGATGCGCGCGGCGCGCTGAAGGGTCTCGATGGTGGCGCTGCCGTTGTCGGGATCGAGCAGCCGATCCACCTGCGCGCGGCTGGTCTTCATCAGCGTCGCCATGCGCTGTTTGGTGATCTTTTTCTTTTTCATCTCACTGGCGAGCTGGTGCGCGATCACGGCCTTGATCGCGGCAGCGGTCACCTGCTCGCGAATGCCTTGCTCATCCAGCCAGCTTTCGAAGCTCGAGCCGATGTGCGGGTTCTTTTTCGTCATGTTTGCAACTCGTTCAAAATGCTTTCGGCAAACCAGCTTGGCGCAAAATTGCATTTGCAGTGTGACGGCTGGCGATGCCGACCGGCACCGGAAAGTTTCGCCGCGTAACTGGGCTGTGCCAGATTTCATGGCTGCCCTTACCTTGACGAACCAAGGTGCATCCGGCGGCGCGGAGCAAATCACGCAGTGCGCGGTCGAACTGGGGCGCCATTCAGGCTGAGGCGGGTTCGGCTTCGCGCAACGCCGTGATCTGCAAGTAGAGCGAAGCGGGATCGGCGTCCGGGTGATTGTCCGGCAGCACATCGATCGCCATAGCGGAAATTTTGTCGAGCAATTCGTCCAGGCTGGGAGCATCGGCGGCGGCCGGGATATCGTCGCAATGCCCGCTCCAGACCGAAGCTTCCTCGTCCCACACGGCGGAAATCGTAAAGATGGTCGGTTTCGACATTGGGGCTCCTCTCGGCGCGTATTCTTATCACATTTGGAGAGGCTTTGACGAAGATCAGGCTAGACAGTCGAGCGACCGTTGGCCGTCCTGCCTTCGGAGTTTATTCCTTGACAGCGTGACGCTGCTGGACTATATTCCGTATAGGCTCGATAGCTGCGTCCGGCCGCCACGCCTCTGACGCGGCAAGCTCAAAATAAATCCGCTATTCCGTCCGCTGCACGGCGCGCGCGCGACGTACCCGCGCCAGCTCAAGATAGCGCTCGCGCACGGCGTTGAAGAAGCGCGGCGGCAGAAATCCATACGCCACGGAAGCGGGATCGGCGCCGGGCACCGGCCGCAGATCGGGGCCCGGCCAGATGAATTCGTTGCCTTCGTCCAGCGTGACCCATGAACGAACGGCATCGAGGCCGAGGCGCTGCTTGATTTCCTGCGGTATCTCGACGGCAGCGGCGGGATTCTGCGGCGGGCTGTGGGTGACGGGTAGCACCGTGACCCGTGTTGTCTCGTCCTCGTCCGTGACACAAATGACGATCGCGCAGGGGCGATCCTTAATGCCCTCTTCGCGCCCTTCGCGATATTCGCGCAGCCAAAGATAGCTGTAGCGGATGACAAGGCCCGGTTCAGGCCTTGGCAGCGTCACGGCTTCCAATCTTTCAATTCAGCATCGAGATACGCGTACTGCTCCGGCACGCGCGCCGCTTCGACGGCCGCCAATTGCTCGTCCGTAATCTCATCGATGGAAAACACCCGCCGGTCGCGGCGCTTGAGCCGCCGATATTCCTCGACCGACAGCAGCACCAAACGGTCGCGGCCGTTCTTGGTGATGGTCACCGGCTCGGCCAGCGCCTTGTCCTGATAAAGCCCGAGCTTTCGTTGAAACTCGGCTGAGGTCACGACCGACATCGTATTTTCCTGATTATCTGTTATATCCGTATAATACATATCTTATGTCAAAATGCAAGGCGGCGCTGCCGCGTCTTGTCCGAACCCTTCCCCACACCCACTGCCCGAAAGGAGCATCGCCATGGCGCGATACACGCCGGAATTCCTTGCCGCCCTACGCCGTGCCTACGAGGACGGCGACCAACCGGTCGATGAACTGGCCGCCGAATTCCACATCAGCACCCGCACCCTGGGGCGGCTGGCGCTGCGCGAGAACTGGGACAGGCGCAGCGAGCGCGTCCGCGATGTTCCGCGTGCCATGCGGCTATTGGAAGAGGCGCATGCGTTGGGGATGCAATCACGGCCCGCTCATTCCCGCGACCCGTCTCCGCAAAATTGTTTCGACGGGCTAATGCCTGAGCCCGCCGAAGCGCAAGCGAAGGCGGGAAGCGGGAATCCAGTTCTTGCTGACGGTGCGCAAGCGGAGCCGCCGGAACGGCTGGGTTCCCGTTTCCGCGGGGACGAGCGGGAGAGTGCGGCCGCGCCGCCCGATTGTGAGCAGCCCTCCACGCCAACCCTCCCCCTTGCAGGGAGAGGGAGTTCGACGGCCATCGACCGGCTCGAACAACTGGTGCTGCAGGAAATCGCCGGCGAGGAAGCCCGGCGCGCGCCGCGCCGCGGCGAGCGGACCCCGGCGGCTACCGAGCGCGGCGCGCGCTCGCTCGCGATCCTGACGCAAACGATGCAAACCTTGCAGCGCCTGCGCGCCGGCGACCACACCCCGACCGACTTGCCCGAACGAGACAGCATCCATGACGACGACATGCCCCATGACATCGATGAGTTCCGTCGCGATCTTGCGCGCCGCATTGAAGCTTTCGTCGCGAGCCGGACTGACGAAAGCGATGCTCGAGGAGATTCCGACGCTGCGGCGGTGGACGAGGTTCGATAACGACTTCATCGCCCTGGCGCATCGCTATCAGGAGCCGCCGGCGCGCGCCAACAATGGCGGGCCGTGGACCGCCTGGATTGCGCTCGGCGGGCGCGGCGCCGGCAAGACCAGGCTCGGCGCCGAATGGGTGCGCGCGCTGGCGCTCGGCC
>JACRAS010000214.1 GCA_016234705.1 Betaproteobacteria bacterium
CCGGTTGCCCACATCTGGTTCCTGAAGTCGCTGCCGTCGCGCCTGGGCCTGGTGCTCGACATGACGCTGCGCGACATCGAGCGCGTGCTCTATTTCGAAGCCTATGTCGTGACCGATCCCGGCATGGTCAGCAATCTCCAGCGTGCCCAGTTGCTCACCGAAGAGCAGTATCTGGAAATGATGGAAGAGCACGGCGATGAGTTCGTGGCTTTCATGGGGGCCGAGGGCATCCGCGAGTTGCTGCGCAATCTCGATCTGCCCAGCGAAGTCGAGTCGCTACGCGCCGAACTCGAAGTCACCGGTTCGGAAGCCAAGAACAAGAAGCTGGCCAAGCGTCTGAAGATTCTCGAGGGTTTCCAGAAATCGGGCATCAAGCCCTACTGGATGATCATGGAAGTGCTGCCGGTGTTGCCGCCGGACCTGCGCCCGCTGGTGCCCCTCGACGGCGGCCGCTTTGCCACTTCGGATTTGAACGATCTGTACCGGCGCGTGATCAACCGCAACAACCGCCTGAAGCGCCTGCTGGAACTGAAGGCGCCCGAGATCATCGTCAAGAACGAGAAGCGCATGTTGCAGGAAGCGGTGGACTCGCTCCTGGACAACGGCCGCCGCGGCAAGGCCATGACCGGCGCGAACAAGCGCCCGCTGAAGTCGCTCGCAGATATGATCAAGGGCAAGGGCGGGCGCTTCCGCCAGAACCTGCTCGGCAAGCGTGTCGACTACTCCGGCCGCTCGGTGATCGTGGTCGGCCCGCAGTTGAAGCTGCACCAGTGCGGCCTGCCCAAGAAAATGGCGCTCGAATTGTTCAAGCCCTTCATTTTCAACAAGCTCGAGCTGCAAGGCATCGCCACCACCATCAAGGCGGCGAAGCGCGAAGTCGAGGCCGAAACCCCGGTGGTGTGGGATATACTCGAAGAGGTGATCCGCGAGCATCCGGTGATGCTCAACCGCGCGCCCACCCTGCACCGCCTCGGCATCCAGGCGTTCGAGCCGACGCTGATCGAGGGCAAGGCGATCCAACTGCATCCTCTGGTGTGCGCGGCATTCAACGCCGACTTCGACGGCGACCAGATGGCAGTGCACGTGCCGCTGTCGCTGGAAGCGCAGATGGAAGCGCGCACCCTGATGCTTGCCTCCAACAACATACTTTCACCCGCCAACGGCGAGCCCGTCATCGTGCCTTCGCAGGACATCGTGCTTGGCCTGTACTACGCCACGCGCGAGCGCATCGCCGCGCCCGGCGAGGGTATGGTTTTCGCCGACATGGGCGAGCTCACGCGCGCCTATGAAAGCGGCAAGGTCGAGCTGCACGCCAGGATCACGGCGCGCATCCGCGAATACGACCTGTCCGAGACCGGCGAGAAAATCGAGAAGACGACGCGCTACCAGACCACGGTCGGGCGCGCCCTGCTGTCCGAGATCCTGCCGGCGGGGCTGCCTTTCGCGCTGATCAACAAGGCGCTGAAGAAAAAGGAAATCTCCAAGCTCATCAACGCATCGTTCCGCCGCTGCGGCCTGCGCGAGACGGTGATCTTCGCCGACAAACTGATGCGGGCGGGCTTTACCTTCGCCACCCGCGGCGGTATCTCCATCTGCGTCGACGACATGCTGGTGCCGCAGCAAAAGCACAGCCTGATATCGGCTGCGGGAGCCGAAGTGAAGGAAATCGAGCAGCAGTACACCTCGGGCCTGGTAACCGTGGGCGAGCGCTACAACAAGGTGGTCGACATCTGGGGCCGTGCGGGCGACCAGGTGGCCAAGGCCATGATGGAGCAGCTCTCGCACGAGGAGGTCACCGACCGCAAGGGCAAGAAAGCAAGGCAGGAATCGTTCAACTCGATTTACATGATGGCCGATTCCGGCGCGCGCGGCTCGGCGGCGCAGATCCGCCAGCTCGCCGGCATGCGCGGCCTGATGGCCAAGCCCGACGGCTCGATCATCGAGACGCCGATCACGGCGAACTTCCGCGAAGGCCTGAACGTGCTGCAGTACTTCATTTCGACCCACGGCGCGCGCAAGGGGCTGGCCGACACGGCGCTGAAGACCGCCAACTCCGGCTACCTCACCCGCCGCCTGGTGGACGTGACCCAGGACCTGGTGGGGAGGGAGGACGATTGCGCCACCGCGAACGGTGTCGTGGTGAAGGCGCTGGTCGAGGGCGGCGAGGTGGTCGAGGCCCTGCGCGAGCGCATTCTGGGCCGCGTCAGCGCGGCCGAAGTGATGCATCCGGAGACCCAGGATCCGCTGTATCCGGCCGGGACGCTGTTGAACGAAGAAGAAGTCGATATGATCGAGTCGCTCGGCATCGACGAGGTCAAGGTGCGCACCCCGCTCACCTGCGATACCCGCCACGGCCTGTGCGCCAAGTGCTATGGCCGCGATCTGGGCCGCGGTCCGATCGTGAACATCGGCGAGGCGGTGGGCGTGATTGCCGCGCAGTCGATCGGCGACCCGGGCACGCAACTCACCATGCGCACCTTCCACATCGGCGGCGCCGCCTCGCGTACCGCGGTGGCGAGCCAGGTGGACGCCAAGTCCAACGGCACGGTGCGCTTCACCGCGCAGATGCGCTATGTCAGCAACGCCAAGGGCGAGAAGATCGCGATTTCGCGCTCGGGCGAGATCATGGTTACCGATGACAACGGCCGCGAACGCGAGCGCCACAAGGTACCCTACGGCGCGACCCTGGCCTCCACCGACGGCAAGCCGGTCAAGGCCGGGCAGGTGCTCGCCACCTGGGACCCGCATACCCGGCCCATCATCACCGAATACGCCGGCACGGTGAAATTCGAAAACGTCGAGGAAGGCACGACCGTGGCGAAGCAGATCGACGAGATCACCGGCCTGTCCACCCTGGTGGTCATCGATCCCAAGCGCCGCGGCAGCGCCAGCAAGGGCCTGCGCCCGCAGGTGAAGCTCATCAACGAAGCCGGCGAGGAGGTCAAGATCGCCGGCACCGATCACTCGGTCAACATCACCTTCCAGGTCGGCTCCATCATCACGGTGAAGAACGGCCAGCAGGTGCAGGTGGGCGAGGTGCTGGCGCGCATTCCGCAGGAAACGTCGAAAACACGCGACATCACCGGCGGCTTGCCGCGCGTGGCCGAGCTGTTCGAGGCGCGCTCGCCCAAGGACGCGGGCATGCTGGCCGAAGTCACCGGCACGGTCTCGTTCGGCAAGGACACGAAAGGCAAGCAGCGCCTGGTCATCACCGACCCGGACGGCGTGGCGCATGAGTTCCTGATCACCAAGGACAAGCACGTCATGGTGCACGACGGCCAGGTGGTGAACAAGGGCGAGTTCATCGTCGACGGTCCGGCCGACCCGCACGACATCCTGCGGCTGCAGGGCGTCGAGGCGCTGGCGCGCTACATCACCGACGAAGTGCAGGACGTGTACCGCCTGCAGGGCGTGAAAATCAACGACAAGCACATCGAGGTGATCGTGCGGCAGATGCTGCGCCGGGTGCAGGTCGATGATGCGGGTGACACCCGCTTCATCCAGGGCGAGCAGGTGGAGCGTGCCGATCTGCTGAAAGAGAACGAGATCGTCGAGGCCGAAGGTAAGAAACCGGGCACCTTCAGCTACATGCTGCTCGGTATCACCAAGGCGTCGCTATCGACCGATTCCTTCATCTCGGCGGCATCGTTCCAGGAAACCACACGCGTGCTCACCGAGGCCGCGATCATGGGCAAGAACGACGAGCTGCGCGGACTGAAGGAGAACGTCATCGTCGGCCGGCTGATCCCGGCGGGAACCGGCATGGCCTACCACAAGGTACGCAAGATTCCGCCGCCGGTTGAGTTATTGGTGACCGAAGGCGGGGTCGAAGGCGCGGGCGAAACCCAGGCGGCGGAGGAGAGCGCCTAGGTTTCAAACCGACCGCACCAACAAAAAGGCCGGTGCATGCCGGCCTTTTTGTCGGCAGCGAACTTCATCTCGGCCTGCGCTTCGCAGCGCGAATCAACGCTGGCCGATCTTGGCGTCGCGGAAAATTGCTTCCGCGACGCGCGGCGCCGCGCGCCAGTACTGCTTCGGCGCGCGCACCTCGCCCCCGAGTTCAGCGGCGGCGCGCCAGGCCCAGTGCGGATCAAAGAGCATGCCGCGGGCGAGCGCGACCATGTCGGCGCGGCCGGCGGTGATGATGTCTTCGGCCTGCCGCGGGTCCGTGATCAGGCCCACGGCGATCGTCGGGATGCCGACTTCCCGGCGGATCGCCTCGGCAAACGGCACCTGGAAGCCCGGGCCGGGCGTGATTTTTTGCCCTGGCGCCAGACCGCCGCTGGAAGCGTCGATCCAGTCGCAGCCCAGCGCTTTCAGGCGCTGCGCGAGCTCGATCGATTGCGCCAGATCCCATCCGCCTTCGATCCAATCGCTGGCCGAAATGCGCATCCCGAGCGGCTTCGCCTCGGGCCAGACCTTGCGCACTGCGGAAAACACCTCCAGCGGAAAACGCATGCGGTTTTCGAGCGACCCGCCATAGCCGTCGCCGCGGCGGTTGGAGAGCGGCGAGAGAAATGTATGCAGCAGGTAACCGTGCGCCGCGTGCAACTCGATGGCGTCGATGCCGAGGCGGGAAGCGCGTTGCGCCGCGTGCACAAATGCCTCGCGCACGCGCGCGAGGTCTGCGACATGCATTTCCCGCGGCGGCGGTTCGGACGGAGAAAACGGCAGCGCCGAGGGCGCGATCGGCTCCCAGCCGCCCGCCTCGGCCGCAATCAGCTTGCCGCCATCCCAGGGCGTGTGGCTCGAAGCCTTGCGCCCGGCATGGGCAAGCTGAATTGCAAGCGGCATGTCCGAGTGATGCCTCAGACCAGTTATTAACTGGCGCAAAGCCGCCTCGTTGTCGTCCGAGTACAATCCGAGGCAATTGGGGGTGATGCGGCCAATCGCCTCGACCGCGGTTGCCTCGACGCACAGCAGCCCGGCGCCGCCCAGGGCGAGTTGCCCGAGATGGATCGGGTGCCAGTCGCTGGCATTGCCTTCTGTCGCTGAGTACTGGCACATCGGTGAAACCATGATGCGGTTTGGAAGACGGAGCTCACGCAGGTTGATGGGTTGGAACAGGGCGCTGGTCACGGGAAATCCTTTTGTTGATCCGAATCAAGAGGAGAGTGGCATTCAGGGCGCAATATGCAGTGGTGCAAGATGCTTGCGCCGGACATTCGCACAAGCGCCGTGCCGGAGTCAAGTGGAATGGCCCACGAGTGAATTAACGTGACTGACGCGATCCTGGTGCTGAATGCGGGCTCATCGAGCCTGAAATTCTCGGTGTTCCTCGACCGCGCGGGAGCCACGCCGCAACTCGCACTGCGCGGCCAGATCGAAGGCATCCTGACCAAGCCGAGCTTCGTCGCGTGCGACGCGAGCGGCGCCACGCTCGCCGAGAGCGACCTCGATGCTGCAAACCAGCCCGGACACCAGGGCGCCGCGGGTTTTCTGCTCGACTGGCTCGAACAGAGGCTGGGCGGACAGCGCCTGGCGGCGGCCGGCCATCGCGTAGTCCACGGAGGGTTCGAGTTTTCGGCGCCGGTACGGGTGAGCGCGGCGGTGCTAGCCGCGCTCGAGCGGCTGGTGCCGCTGGCGCCACTGCATCAGCCGCATAATCTCGCCGCCATCCGCGCGGTCGCGGCGCGCGCGCCCGAACTCGCCCAGGTGGCTTGTTTCGATACCGCATTCCACACGGCGCAGCCGCCGCTGGCTCAAGCATATGCGCTGCCAAGACGCCTGACCGAGGCCGGCATCCGCCGCTACGGGTTCCACGGGTTGTCCTTTGAATACATCGCGCACATGCTGCCCTCGATCGACATGCGCGCCGCCTCCGGCCGCACTGTCGTGGCGCATCTGGGCAACGGCGCGAGCATGTGCGCTCTCCTGGCCGGGAAGAGCGCCGCAAGCACCATGGGATTCACGGCCCTTGACGGATTGCCGATGGGAACGCGCTGCGGCGCGATCGACCCGGGGGTGCTGCTGCACCTGCTTGACCACCATGGCATGGACGCGCGCGGCCTGGAAAAGCTGCTCTACCATGAGTCCGGACTGCTGGGCGTTTCCGGCATCTCCAGCGACGTGCGCGCGCTTCTCGCCAGCCGCGATGCGCACGCCGCCGAGGCCGTCGATCTGCTCGTCTACCGCATCGTGCGCGAGCTCGGTTCCCTCGCCGCCGCGCTCGGGGGTCTGGACGCGCTGGTGTTCACCGCGGGTATCGGCGAGAACGCGCCGTTAATCCGCGCGCGCGTATGCCGCGCGGCCGCCTGGCTCGGTATCGAGTTGGACGAGAGCGCCAACGCCGGCGGCGGGCGGTGCATCAGCCGCGCGGGCAGCCCCGCATCCGCCTGGGTGCTGCCGACCAATGAGGAGCAGATGATCGCCATGCACACGCGCGCGGCGTTGGCAGTCATGGCCTAGATTCCGGACTGCGATTTCGGAATCCAAAGGCTGGCGTTTCCCCAATTGCCGCAGCCGTTTCCAGCGGCCGATTCTGGCGCCTGGCGCGCACGCCGGCGCTCACCCGCAGGCAGGCAAGGGCGCGCGAGCCGCGCCGGATGCTGTGTATATAATGCCCCTTCTTGCAGTTTGTTCTGGAGGCCTCAACCATGGGCAATGAAGCCGCGATCCAACGCACCGTCGTCTCCGGCAAGACCCGCATGACGCCTTCCGAGGCTTTCGTCGAAACCCTGGTCGCCAACGGGGTGACCGACGTGTTCGGCATCGTCGGCTCGGCCTACATGGACGCGCTGGATATTTTTCCGGCCGCCGGCATCCGCTTCATTCCGGTGGCGCACGAGCAGGGCGCCGGGCACATGGCCGACGGCTACGCGCGCGTCTCGGGCCGGCACGGCGTGTGCATCGGCCAGAACGGCCCCGGCATCACCAATTTCGTGACCTCGACCGCGGCAGCTTACTGGGCGCACAGCCCGGTGATCGTGGTTACGCCCGAGACCGGCAGCATGGGCATCGGCCTGGGCGGGTTCCAGGAAACCGAACAACTGCCGATTTTCTCGAAGATCACCAAGTTCCAGGCGCATATCAACAACCCCAAACGCATGGCCGAACTGACTGCGCGCGCCTTCGACCGCGCGCTGCTGGAAATGGGACCGGCGCAGATCAACATTCCGCGCGATTACTTTTACGGTGACATCGAATGCGAAATTCCGAAGCCGATCCGGATCGAGCGCGGCGCAGGGGGCGAGCAGGCGCTCGCCGAGGCGGCGGCGTTACTGGCCGAAGCCAAGTTCCCGGTGATTCTCGCCGGCGGCGGCGTCGTCATGTCCGAAGGCATGGCCGAGGCGGTCAAGCTGGCCGAGCTGCTGCACGCGCCGGTGGCCAACAGCTATTTGCACAACGACTCGTTCCCGGCTTCCCATCCGCTCTGGGTCGGCCCGCTCGGCTACCAGGGCTCTAAGGCGGCAATGAATCTCATCGCGCAGGCCGACGTGGTGCTCGCGCTGGGCACGCGCCTGGGGCCTTTCGGCACCTTGCCTCAGCACGGCCTCGATTACTGGCCGAAGAACGCGAAGATCATCCAGATCGATGCCGACGCGAAAATGCTCGGACTGGTGAAGCCGATGTCGGTCGGCATCTGCGGCGACGCCAGGGCGGCGGCAGCGGCGCTCACGGCGCGCCTGTCAGGACAGGCGCTCGTTTGCCAGAAGAAAAAAGCCGAGCGCGACGCCAGGATCAAGGCGGAGAAACAGGCATGGGAGCAGGAACTTGACGGCTGGACCAATGAGCGCGACCAATGGTCGCTGGAAGTCTCGAAAGGTTCCAGCCAGATGCATCCGCGCCAGATGCTGCGCGAGCTGGAGAAGGCGATGCCGAAAGATGCGATGGTGTCGACCGACATCGGTAACATTTGCTCGGTGTCCAACTCCTATCTGCGCTTCGAGCGCACGCGCAGCATGTTCGCCGCGATGAGCTTCGGCAATTGCGGCTACGCCTTCCCCACCATCATCGGCTGCAAAGTCGCCGCGCCCGATCGCCCCGCCGTCGCCTACGTCGGTGACGGCGCCTGGGGCATCAGCTTCAACGAGCTGCTGACCTGCGCGCGCGAAAAAATCGGGGTGACGGTGGTACTGTTCAACAACGGGCAGTGGGGCGCGGAGAAGAAAAACCACGTGGATTTCTATTCCAACCGCTATGTCGGCGTCAATCTAGACAATCCGAGCTTCGCCGGCATTGCGCGCGCCTTCGGCTGCGAGGGCGTGACGGTGGACAAGCTGGCCGACGTCGGTCCGGCCCTGCGCTCGGCGTGCGCGGCGCAGAAGCAGGGCAAGACTACCGTGCTCGAAATGATGGTGACCCAGGAGCTGGGCGATCCCTTCCGCCGCGACGCGCTGTCGGTGCCGGTGCGCTATCTGGCCAAGTACAAGGCATACAGCGGCAAATAAGCTTTCCGGAGACGGGGGGCAAGGCGGGCATAACGACCATCTGCCCGCGCCTGGTAATCTCCGCTGGGTAGCGGTTATTGTGCGGCAGGCAGCAGGCGGGCATCCGCGTCCAGTGGCGCGTAGCCCGAGGCTAAACTCGAGGGCGCTATGGCAGCAAACCTGAATCTTCCCGATCCCCGAAACGTAGTGGCGACGCTGGTGCGACGCGCGCGCGCGGCCCAAGACCGGTACCAGCGCTACACTCAAGAGCAGGTGGACGAGGTCGTGACCGCGGCCGGCTGGGCGATCATGAAGCCGGAGAATAACCGCGTGCTCGCCGATTTGGCGGTGGCCGACAGCGGCTTGGGCAACGCGCAGGACAAGTACGACAAGAACTATCGCAAGACCTTGGGTCTGCTGCGCGACCTGAAGGGGGCGAAATCGGTGGGTGTGATCGCCGAATATCCGCAACTCGGCCTGGTCGAGATCGCCCGGCCGGTCGGCGTGGTGGCGGTCATCACTCCCTCGACCAACCCGGGTGCCACGCCGGCGAACAAGATCATCAATGCACTCAAGGGCCGCAACGCCGCCATCATCGCGCCTTCGCCCAAGGGCCTTTCCACCTGCGTCAAGCTGATCGAGTTCGTGCACGCCGAGTTTGCCAAGATCGGCGCACCGGCAGATCTGGTGCAGCACCTGCCTTCTCCGGTAACCAAGGATCTGACCCACGAATTGATGCGCCAGGCGGACCTGGTTGCCGCCACCGGCTCGCAAGCCAATATACGCGCCGCCTATGCAAGCGGCACCCCGGCGGTGGGTGTGGGCGCGGGCAACGTCGTGGTCATCGTTGATTCCAGCGCCGATGTGGCAGACGCCGCGGCCAAGATCGTGCGTTCGAAGACGTTCGACAACGCCACCAGTTGCTCTTCCGAGAACAGCGCCGTAATTCTCGCCGATGTCTACGATGCCATGCTGGCGGAACTGGTGAGGCAGGGCGGAGTGTTGCTGGATTCCGGGGAAAAACTGCAGCTCGAGGGGGTGATGTTTCCGAACGGGAAGCTCGCTTCGGCCACGACGGCGCAGTCGGCGCCGCGCATCGCCGAGCTCGCCGGACTCGAACGCAAGGCCTTGAAGACCTGCCGCGTCATCATGGTGGAGGAGTCAGGCACCGGCCGCTCCTGCCCGTTCTCGGGCGAAAAACTCGCGCCGGTGCTGGCGATCTACAAGGCGCGCGATTTCGACGAGGCTTTCAGCATCACGCGCGACATCTACAACTACCAGGGCAGGGGCCATTCGGTTGGAATCCATACGCGGGACGATGGCAATGTCATGCGTCTGGGGCTGGAGCTGGAAGTGTGCCGGGTGATCGTAAATCAGGCGCATTGCATCGCCACCGGCGGCGCCTTCGACAACGGGCTGCCGTTCTCGCTCTCGATGGGCTGCGGTACCTGGGGCCGCAACAGTTTTTCCGAGAACATGAACTACCGCCATTTCCTCAACACCACGCGCATCGCGCGCGTCATCCCCGAGACCATACCCTCGGATGAGGACCTGTTCGGGCCGTTCTGGAAAAAATGCGGAAAATAGACGGGAAGAACGGATGAACTTCGAGGAACACGCGGGCAAACCGCTACTGGCCGGGAGCGGCATAGCCGTTCCCAGGGGGGGGCTCGCGAAGACGCCGGCGGAAGCGGCCGAAATCGCGGCACGGATCGGAGCGGTCGTGGTTAAGGCCCAGGCCCCGGCCGGCAAGCGCGGCAAAGCGGGCGGAATCAAGCTGGCCGCGACGCCGGACGAAGCCAGAGCGCATGCCAAGGCCATCATCGGCATGCAAATCGGCGGCCACAAGGTCGAGAAAGTGCTGATCGAGGAGCAGATGCCGATCGATCGCGAATTTTATGCCGCGGCGCTCAACGACCCGTCGAGCAAAGGCCCGCTGGTCATGTTTTCGACCGAAGGCGGCATGGATATCGAGGAAGTGGCGGCGACGGCACCCGACAAGCTGCACCGGCAAAGCGTCGATATCCGGCGCGGTTTCTCGCCTAAGGATGCCAAGACACTAGTCCAGGGTCTGGGCCTCGGTGCCGCCGAAGACAAGGTCGCCGACGCGCTCGCCAGGCTCTACGCGGTCTACGCCGCCTTGGACGCCGAGCTGTTGGAGATCAATCCGCTGATCGTCACCAGGGACGGTCGTGTCGTCGCGCTCGATTGCAAGTTCGTAATGGACGACTCCAGCATCGTCCGCCACGCCGAGCTCGCGCGAACGGGTACGCCCGAGAAGCTGACCGGCCTCGAGGCCAGAGCCAAGACCGCCGGGCTCAAATATATCGACCTCGAAGGCGATGTCGGCGTGCTCGCCAACGGCGCCGGCCTGACCATGACCACCATGGACGTCATCCGCCATCACGGCGGCCGGCCCGCGAATTTTCTCGAGATCGGCGGCGAATCCTACACCCAGGCCAAGCCCGCGCTCGAACTGCTGCTGTCGAAACCCGGCATCAGGAGTTTGGTCATCAACTTCTGCGGTGCTTTCGCGCGCACCGACGTGATGACCCAAGGCGTTATCGAGGCGATCGAGGCGTTGAAGCCCAAACTGCCGATTTTCTTTTCGGTGCACGGCACCGGTGACGAGGAAGCGATCAAATTGCTGAAGGATCGCCTGGGCGTCACGCCGCTCGCTACCATGGACGACGCGATCAAGGCGGCGATCGGGGCAGCGCGATGATTCTTCGCGGCAGTGATCGTGTGCTGGTGATGGGCATCACCGGCAAGCAGGGAGCGTTCTGGACCGAACGCATGCAGGCCTACGGCACCAGGATCGTCTGCGGCACCAATCCGAAGAAGGCAGGCACCGTGCATTGCGGCGTGCCGGTGTTCGCCAGCGCCGGGGACGCGATGAACGGCGGTGCGTTCGACGTCGCCATCCTTTTCATCCCGCCGCTGATGGTCAAGCAGGCCGCCATGGATGCGATCGAGGCAGGCGCCAAGGGCCTGGTCGTGATGACCGAGCACATCCCGGTGCAGGACGTGATGTACTTCATGGCGGCGGCGAAGGAGCGCGGCGCGCGCATCCTCGGCCCCAACACCGCCGGCGCCGTCACGCCGGGCGAATGTTTCGCCGGCTTCATGCCGGCATTCAACGAGCGCATCTTCAAGCGGGGCTCGATCGGAGTGATTTCCCGCAGCGGCAGCCTGGGCGTGCTTATGTGCCTCAACATCGTCCAAGCCGGCTACGGCGAATCCGCCTTCGTCGGCATCGGCGGCGATCCGATCATCGGCACTACCACGCGCGACGCGCTCATCGCGCTCGATAATTTTCCCGGTACCGAGGCCGTCGTCATGGTGGGCGAGATCGGCGGCACGATGGAAGAGGAAGCAGCCGTTTACGCCGAAACCATGACCAAGCCGGTGGTCGCCTTCATCGCCGGCGGCGCGGCTCCCAAGGGCAGGAAGATGGGGCACGCCGGCGCCATCGTCATGGGCGACAAGGGAACCTACGCCTCCAAGCGCTCGGCGCTCGAAGCCGCCGGGGTTGCCGTGTTGGATACGCCGTCCGATGTGGGCGCGGCGTTGAGGGCCGGGCTTGGACGCTGAATCCGGTGTCCAGCGCGCGCAGCCATGGCCCAAGTTGCGCGCAGCCGCCACTGGCTCGAGCGCGTGCACTCAGCGTTTGCCGAGCAGGCTCAGATAGTGGTGATGCCGGGCGTTCACGAAGCGTATGCGCGTATCCACCGCCAGATCCTTGTAGGTATAGGCAGTGCGCATGATCTTGAGCACCGCGGCCGGGTGGGCCATTCCCAACAGTTTCCTCGTCTTTGCATCGGCGAGCACCGCAGAGATCGTCTCGACGGTGCGCACGACGGTGATGCCGTAGCGCATCTGGTACAAGCCATAGGTCGTGGTGTCGCGATCGACAAACAGGTTTTCGCTCATGTCCGGAAACAGCTTTGCCGGCAATCGCAGATTGTCCACTATCACCGGTTTGCCTTGCAGCCGCAGGAGATTTTGCACCATGAACACCAGTTCACCATGCCCGATTCCCAGCAATTCTTCGGTCGCCAGATCCGCGCGGCCGCGCTTGAACGACAGCATCTCCGGCCGGGGAAACTCCTTGCGGCCATCGTTTCCAACGATCTGGAAAAACACATTGAGCATGTAGTCGCGCGTGTGGCTGGTTACGAAGGTGCCGCGTCCCTGCTGGCGCACCAGGATATTCTCGGCCACCAGTTCATCGACGGCCCGGCGCACCGTGCCGACACTGGCGTTGAAGCGTTTCGCCAGCAGAGGTTCGCTCGGGATGGCCTGGCCGTGGCGCCATTTGCTGTCGCGCAGGCTTTCGGTAATGTGCTGCTTCACTTCCTTGTACAGTGGCTGGCTGCGGTGCATGGTGTACTCCGAATATGCGCGGCGCGCAAAACGCCGATTATCCCGCATTTTGAGGCAGGCGCCAGTAAACATATATATGACTTTGCGAGACATCTATATGACTATCGAATCCGCTCCGGGCCCGGCGCGGCAGCGGAAAACGCAAATATAGATAAGCGTAAACAACATGATAGACGCGTTGAGGCGCACGCAAATGAGTCCAGGCGACGGTCTTTACTTTGCGCTGTGGGCGTTTTACATTGGACAAATAGATATATATGACTGATGCAGAGGCGGAGGAAAATCGGACGATGTCCAAGCTGAGGGTGAGCGTGTGGCGCGGCGCCGAAGCGGGCGAATACCGCAGCTACGAGGTTCCGCGCCAGGAAAGCCAGACCGTGCTCGACGTGGTCAGCTTCATCCAGCGTTACCTCGATCCCACGCTGGCGTACCGTTTCGCCTGCCGCGTCGGCATGTGCGGTTCATGCGGGATGAGCGTGAACGGCGTGGCGCGCTGGACCTGCCGCACGCACGTGACCCAGGTTATCAAGGGCGACGCCCTGGAAATAGCACCCTTGCGCAACCTGCCGGTGATCAAGGATCTGGTCGCCGACATGTCCGGATTCTTCGACAAATGGGCTGCGGCGAAAGGCCAGTTCCGCTCGAACCGCAGCCGCCGGGATGATTTTGCGGTCGTGTCTCCGGCGACAGCCGAGCGCAAGCATGCCGATGCGGCAATCGAATGCATCGGTTGCGGCGTCTGCTATTCCGCCTGCGACGTCGTTGCCTGCAATCCCGAGTATCTCGGTCCGGCGGCACTCAACCGTGCCTGGACGCTCGTCAACGACGTGCGCGACAAGGCGAATCCGGAGCGTCTGAGGGCGGTGGCCGGCGATGCCGGTTGCCATGCCTGCCATACCCACGTCAGTTGCTCCGAACTCTGCCCCAAGCACCTTGCCCCCACGGCTTCCATTGCCGGGCTGAAGCGGGCGGTGAGCCTGGCGCTGCTGAAAGGGCAATTGTGAAAAGCGCGCAAGCACCCATGGATGGCGCGGATGGCGCGCGCGTGCAGGCGCGCCTGTGGCTGGCGCAGCGCCTCGCCGCGGTGGTGCTGGCGCTGTGCGTGCTGGTGCACCTCATCACCATGATCTACGCGGTGCGCCAGGGCTTGTCGGCGGCGGAGATTCTCGGCCGCACGCGCGGCAACCTGGCCTGGTTCGGCTTTTACCTGATATTCGTCGCGGCGGTGTCGATTCACGCGCCGATCGGATTGCGCGCGGTTCTGGCGGAGTGGTTTTCCTGGCGC
Organism: Betaproteobacteria bacterium; assembly: GCA_016234705.1. Taxonomy (GTDB): domain Bacteria; phylum Pseudomonadota; class Gammaproteobacteria; order Burkholderiales; family SG8-39; genus 2-12-FULL-64-23. The sequence continues at coordinate 14,041 of JACRAS010000214.1, forward strand.
GGCAAGTCGCTGGACCTGGCGCTGCTCGCGTTTGCGCTGCTGCTGGCTTTGGCGGGGACGCGTGCCGCGTGGGGGGTATTCCGATGAAACTGCCCACAAGCAATCAGCCGGCACGCTGGGCCGCACTGGTAAACCGCATCTCGGGCGTGCTGCTCAGCCTGTTTCTGCCGGTCCATTTCTGGGCCATGGGCCAGGCGCTCGAAGGGGCCGCCCGGCTGGATGCGTTTCTCGCCTGGACGCAGCAGCCCGCCGTGCATGTGGCGGAAATCGGACTGGTGGTGCTGATCGCAGCGCATTTCACCGGCGGGCTCAGGCTGCTGGCCATGGAATTCCTGGACTGGTCCGCCATCGGTCCCTGGCACAAGGACTTGATTGCCGTCGCCGCGGGAGCGAGCCTCGGCTTTGGCTTGCTGTTTGCCCTGAATATACTGTGAAGCGCGGATGCGAACTGTTACAACGGACCTTCTGATCCTCGGCAGCGGCGGCGCGGGCCTGTTCGCCGCGCTGCATGCGCATGCGGCGGATCCGCGGCTGCACGTCACCGTCGCGGTCAAGGGGTTGCTGGGCAAGTGCGGCTGTACGCGCATGGTCCAGGGCGGCTACAACGTCGCGCTGGCGCAGGGCGACTCGGTCGAGCGACACTTCATGGACACGATCGAAGGCGGCAAATGGCTGCCCAACCAGGATCTCGCCTGGACCCTGGTCAAGGGCGCGATCGAGCGCATACACGAACTGGAAAACGAGCTCGGTTGTTTCTTCGATCGCAATGCCGACGGCAGCCTGCACCAGAAGGCTTTCGCCGGGCAGACCTTCGATCGCACGGTGCACAAGGGCGATCTCACCGGCATCGAGATCATCAACCGCCTGGCCGAGCAGGTATGGGCGCAGGGCATACACCGCCTGGAAGAGCACCGCGCCGTGGATCTGATCCCGGCGGCGGACGGGCAAAGCATCGCCGGCGTGCTGCTGATCGACATGCGCAGCGGCGAATTCGTCCTGGCGCGCGCGAAAGCGGTGGTGCTCGCTACCGGCGGCGGTCCGACCATGTACAAATATCACACGCCCTCGGGCGAAAAGAGCTGCGACGGTCTGGCGATGGTGCTGCGCTCCGGACTCGCGCTGCGCGACATGGAGATGGTGCAGTTCCATCCCACCGGCTTGCTCGCCGGGACCGGCACGCGCATGACCGGCACCGTGCTCGAAGAGGGCTTGCGCGGCTCCGGCGGTTACCTGCTCAATGGCGAAAAACAGCGCTTCATGGGCAACTATGACCCCAGGCTCGAGCGTGCCACGCGCGATATCGTCTCGCGCTCGATTTTTTCCGAGATGCGCGCCGGACGGGTAACGCCCAACGGCGGCGTCTACATCAGCATGGGGCACCTTGGTCCGGAGAACGTGCGCAAGTCCTTCAAGGGGATGGTGGATCGCTGCGCCGACTGCGGCTTCGACCTCGCGGCCGGGCTGGTCGAGGTCGTTCCGACCGCGCACTACATGATGGGCGGAGTCGAGTTCGGTACCGACTGCTCGACCGCGCTCGCGGGACTGTTTGCCGCCGGCGAGGACACGGGCGGCGTGCACGGCGCCAACCGGTTGGGCGGCAACGGCGTCGCCAATTCAACGGTTTTCGGAGGGATTGCCGGCGACACGGCCGCTGGCTGGCTGGCCGGATGCGGCGCGCTCGCCGAGTTCGACCGCGAAGTGCTGGACCAGGCGATCGAGCGCTGGGAGAGTCCTTTCAGGCACGCGCCGGGCGACCTGAACGCAATTCGCGAGCGCTTGTATGAATTGATGTGGAACGATGTGGGAATCCTGCGCGAAGGCCGGGCATTGACGCGCGCCGTGGCGGGATTGCAGGGCTTGCATGAAGAGTTGCAGCGTTGCGGAGTGAGTGCGGCGAGCCGGGCCTATCACCTCGCATGGCACGACTGGATCAACCTCGACAGCCTGCTTCTCATCAGCAAGACCATCAGCCACGCGGCGCTGGCGCGATGCGATTCGCGTGGCGCGCATTTTCGCGAGGACTATCCGGAGACAGGGGACCTCGCGCAATCCGCCTTTACCCGCATCCGTCTGCAAGGCGATGCGTACAGCACGCAATTCGTGCCGGTGGAATTCAGCCGCGTCGCACCGGGAGAAAGTTTGATCGAGGCGGAACCTGCATGAAGCGAAACGCAAAGCAATTTGATGCAGGCGCGGCGGCGTGACGTCCCGTCTTGAAAAGCTGACGCTGTACCGCCTGCGTGTGCCGCTGTGGACACCCTATCGTCTCGCGTTCGGGCCGGTGGAGAATTTCGATGCCATCATCGTGGAAGCCGTCGACCGCGACGGGAATTGCGGTTTTGGCGAGGCGACGATCCTGACCGGCTATACCGATGAAACCATCGAAGGCAGCTGGAGCGCGGCCAGGCAATTCGCCGCGGAACTGGCAGCGGTCGAGCCGGAAAATGCGTCGCGCGGGATTCAGAGGCTAGGCATGAAATTCCCGTTTGCGGCAACCGCTTTCGGCACCGCGCTCGAAATGCTGGCGGGGAGCGAACTGCTGCACCTGCCCGGGGTGGCCACGGTCCCGCTGGTCGGCCTGCTCCAGGCCAAGAACGAAGATGCGATGCGCACGGAGTTCCAGCAGTTGCTGGATGCGGGCTATCGCACGCTCAAGGTAAAGGTGGGATTCGATGTCGCCCGGGACACCGAGATGCTCAAGTCGGTGCAGCGGGTGGTCCAGGGCAGGGCGGGCATCCGCATCGACGCCAATCAAGGCTACAGCGCCAAACAGGGAATGGCTTTCGCGCGCGCGCTCGATCCCGCCGGCATCGAACTGTTCGAGCAACCCTGCGCAGCGGGCGACTGGGAAGCGCATCTTGCCGTGGCGCGGGTTTCGCCGGTGCCGATGATGCTCGACGAATCGATCTACGGATTGGCCGACATCGAGAAGGCTGCGGCGCTCAAGGCGGCGGCGTACATCAAAGTGAAACTGATGAAGCTGCTTACGCTGGATGCCCTGGTGCGGGCGATAGCGCGCATCAAGGCGCTGGGCATGCAGGCTGTGCTCGGCAACGGCGTCGCCTGCGATCCGGCGTGCTGGATGGAGGCATGCATCGCTGCAAGGCACATCGACAACGCGGGCGAAATGAACGGATTTCTCAAGGCGCGCGCGCCGCTGCTGCGCGAGCGGCTCGTGTTTCGCGACGGCGCCATCGTGCTCGATCCCGGATATCAGGCCGGACTCGATCCGGCAAGCATCGAGCGCTACCGGGTCGATTCCCTGGTTTGCACGCCGCGGACGGCGCAGGCTGTTTCGCCCTAGGCGCGAGGATCTTCGTATGAAAGCCATGGCAATCGCCCAATTCGGCGGCCCGGAAAACCTGCAGCTCATGCAATTGCCGGAGCCGATTCCAGCCGCCGGGGAAGCCCTGGTCAAGATCGAGTATGCCGGTATCAATTTCATCGATATTTACATGCGCAGCGGCAAGTACGCGCGTTCAAACACCTATCAAACGCCGTTGCCCATGACCATCGGCATGGAAGGCGGCGGCACTGTGGCGGCGTTGGGTGAAGGCGTGACCGGGCTGAAAGTCGGCGACCGGGTCGCCTACTGCATCGTGCGCGGCAGCTATGCCGCATTCGCGGCGGTGCCGGCCTGGCGGCTGGTGAAGGTGCCGCAGGGCGTGCCGATGTCGATTGCCACGGCCCTGATGTTGCAAGGACTTACCGCACACTATCTGACTCACAGCGCATTTTCCCTCGCACCCGGAAATTCATGCCTAGTGCATGCGGGGGCCGGCGGGGTAGGCCAGTTGCTGATACAACTTGCAAAACTGCGTGGCGCCACCGTGGTCGCCACCGTCGGCAGCGAAGAAAAGGCCGCGCTCGCGAAGCAGCGCGGCGCCGACCATGTCATCCTCTACCGCCAGGTCGATTTCCGCGAAGAAGTGATGGAAATTACCGGCGGGACGGGTGTCGACGTCGTCTATGACGCGGTAGGCAAGGACACGATAGACAAGAGCATACGCAGCCTCAGAAAGCGCGGCCTGTGCGTTAATTTCGGCGGCGCCTCGGGGTTGGTGGAATCGATAAATCCGCTGGAACTGGGCGAAGCAGGGTCGGTGTTTTTCACCCGCCCGCACCTTGCGGATTACCTGGCTACGGCCGCAGAAATCGGCGCGCGCGCGGCCGACCTGTTTGCGTGGTTTGCCGCAGGCAGACTCGGCGTGGCGATCGACCGCGAGTTCCCGCTCACCGGCGCGGCCGAGGCGCATCGCTATCTCGAGGCGGGCAAGACGAGGGGCAAACTGCTGTTGCAGGTGTAAGCTGCAGCCAGCGCTTCACAGAAAGCGTATTGACGGGAAGGGTGTTTTTTACAAAAAGAGGAGACGGATTATGAGTTGCATTGAATTGAAACAACGGACTTTGCAAATTGGCGCGGCATTGCTGCTGGGGCTGGCATCGCTTGCCGTCACGGCGCAGGAAAAATATCCCGCGCGGCCGATCGAGTTCATCGTGCCCTGGGGCCCGGGCGGCGGCGCCGATCAGGTGGCGCGCAAATCAGGCAAGATCATGGAAGAGGATCTGAAGATCTCCTTCCCGGTGGTCAACGTGCCCGGCGCAACCGGCAACAGCGGCATGGCGAAACTGCTCGCGGCGCAAGCCGACGGCTACTCGATTTCGATAATGACCTGGGACACCTATGCCTTGCTCGCCACGAGCAAGACGCGCTGGAGCATGAAGGACATCGTTCCGGTTGCGCTGATGATCAAGCAGCCCTCGTCGTTCATGTCCGCCGCCAACGGCAACCTTAAGACCTGGGCCGATGTGGAGCGCGAGGCCAAGGTGCGGCCGCTCAAGGTCGCGGTTACCGGCTTCGGCAGCCCCGACGACATCACCGTGAATTTCTTCGCCGCGCGCGGTTTGAAGCTGATCGCGGTGCCTTTCGCCAATCCGGGCGAGCGCTATACCTCGGTGCTCGGCGGGCACGCGGATCTGCTCTACGAGCAACTGGGCGACGTGCGCAGCTTCATCGACAGCAAGCAGATCCAGCCGGTCATCATCTTCTCCGATAGGCGCTTCAGTGTTTTTCCGGACGTTCCGGCATCGAAGGAACTCGGCTATGACATCACGCTGCCGCAGCGGCGCGCGGTGATCGTGAAAGCGGGTACCGACGCGGGCAGGATCAAGGTGCTCTCGGACGCGCTGGCCAAGGTAGCCGCGAGCGCCGAGTACAAGGCGTATCTGAAGGAACAGTACGCCTCCGACGACAGTTATTTCTCGGCGCAGGACGCGGCGAAGATCATGGAGGAAGAGCTCGACCAGATGAAGCGCATGGCCGCGCCGGGCGCGGCGGCGAAATAGCCCAGGGCCCCGGGCCGATGCCGGCGGCTGCGCAGCCGCCGGCGCGCAAAACCATAACCGAGTGGAGGATCCGTTTGCTGAGCCATTTACGCAGAAACGCACCTTACCTGGCGGTGTTCGCGATCGCCGCCTACTTGTATTTTCTCACCCGCGAGATCGATTTTGCCGCGCCCGGCGGGCGCATCGGCCCGGATTTCTGGCCAAAAGCGATACTGTTGCTGGCGATGGCGGCTTGCGCCTACGAAATCGCCAAGAACCTGTTATTCGGCAAGACGGCCAGGGAATTGGCGGGCGTGCTGCAAAGCATCGTCGCAGAGGCGCCGGTCGAGACCTCTGCCGTGCCAGAGGAGGAACAGAGGACCTACCCGCATCTGCTGCTGATCGGCATCGCCATGACGGTCGCCTACGTGCTGTTGATCGAGCGGCTGGGTTTCTTTCTCTGCACCTTCATTTATCTCGCCGGGTTCACGCTGGTCGGACGCTACCGGCGCATCGGCGTGGTGCTTGCAAGCAGCCTGATCGGCAGTCTCGTCTTCATGTTCGTGTTCATGAAGATCGTGTACGTGTCGCTGCCGCTGGGCCAGGCACCTTTTTCGGAAGTCTCGTTTTTTCTGATGCGGCTGATGGGCATCAGATAGGAGCGGCGGCATGATCGATGTGGCACAGCTGTTAGGCGCGGGGTTCCTTACCGTATTCGAACCGGCCAATCTGCTCGCGCTCGTCATCGGGCTGGTAACCGGCATGCTGGTGGCGGTGCTCCCCGGGCTGACGCTGGTGATGGGGATCGTGCTGGCGCTGCCGTTTACCTACGGCATGGCGATCACGCCGTCGATCATCCTGCTTACCGCGATGTACATCTCCGGCACCTATGGCGGCGCTTTCACCTCGATCCTGTTCCGGATTCCGGGCGAGCCGCTGGACGTGCCGCTGCTGTGGGACGGCTACGCCATGGCGCACAAGGGCCAGCCGGCGAAAGCGCTGGGCTGGACCCTGCTTGCCGCGCTGACCGGCGGTCTGGTATCGACGCTGGCGGCGGTGGCGATGGCGCACCCGTTCGCCAGGTTCGCGCTCAAGTTCGACTCGCCCGAGTATTTTTCCATCATCCTGTTTGGCCTCACCAGCGTGGTTGCGCTGGGCGGAGGCTCGATGATCAATGCCTTCATCAGCCTGTTTCTCGGGCTGATGCTCGCCAGCGTCGGCGTCGACGGCATCTACGGCGCGGAGCGCTTCACTTTCGGCGTGCCCATGCTCGCCGACGGCATCGAATACCTCACCGTGATGGTCGGCGCGTACGGCCTGGGCGAAGTGCTGGTGAGGCTGGAGCAGGGGTTCGAGACGCCGCCGCTGGCGCAAGGCGACAGCGTGAACACC
>JACRAS010000017.1 GCA_016234705.1 Betaproteobacteria bacterium
AAAGTCTTTTTGACCATGAACGCATCCGAATCCGAACGTGAACAAAGACGAATCGGATCGTGAACCTTGTTCACTTTTTCAGCAGCCTGCTAGAGTCGATTCCGATCGAATGAACCCGTCATTGCGAGCGAAGCGAAGCAATCCAGCTTTGTGACGCGAATTCTGGATTGCTTCGTCGCCCCTTCGGGTCTCCTCGCAATGACGCCATTGATTCAGTCCGAACGAGACACGCTCTAGAGTTCGCGTAACGCGTTGAACTGGGCGACGTAGCCGGAGGCATCGATGCGCACGCCGATCACGGTGGTGCGCTTGGATTGCACCGCCGCCTTGAGCGCGTTGCTCAAGGCCTGTTCGCTGTCGACCGTCACGCCGTCGGCGCCGAAGGCTTGCGCCAGCTTCTCCCAATCGACGCCGCCGAGCTGCACGCCGTGCAGCGGGATGCCCTTGATCTCCTGCTTGACGCGGATGAGGCCAATCTCCTTGTCGTCGAATACCAGCACGATGATCGGCAGGTTCTCGCGCTGCGCGGTCTGCAGTTCGGCGACCGTCATCAGGAGGCCGCCGTCGCCGGTGAAGGCGACCACCGGCCGGTCCGGATAGACCATGCGGGCGGCGAGCGCGCCGGGCACCGCGTAGCCCATGGAGGCGAGCCCGTTCGAGGTGAGGAATTCGCGCGGGCCGTAGGCCTCCCATTTCTGCACGATCAAGAGGCGGCTGGCGCCCGCGTCGCAGGTTGCGATGGTATTGCGCGGCAGCACCGCGCGCGCGACCTCCATGGCCCGCTGCGGCGACAGGCCGGTAGCCGGCGTGTTGAGTGCGTCGCGCACTTCCTGCCGGAAATTCTTGGCGGCCTTCTCGCCCCAATGGCCGCCTTCCGGCGCCCACTGCGCCAACCCGGCGAGCAGCGGTTTGAGGTTGCCGATGATCTCCGGATCGGCCGGCACCAGCGCGTCGACGCTCGGCACCGAGGCGAGCGCGAGGACCGGCAGCGTGTAGGGCCACGGCTTCGGCTGTAGCTCGACCGCGTCGAGGCCGACGGTGACGATCAGGTCGGCTTCCATCACCAGTTTGCGCTCGATCAGGCCACCGATGATGCAGCCGGCGCGCAGCGGATGGTCCTCCGGGATCGTGCCCTTGCACTTGGTGGTGGTGAGCACCGGCGCGCCCAGCCGCTCGGCGAATTTCACGAACTCGGCCGAGGCGCCGCACCAGTAGACGCCGAGCCCCGCGATCAATATCGGCCGCTTCGATCTGCCGAGCATGTCGAGTGCCGGCTTGAGATCGGCGCGGTCCGGCCCGGGCATGATCCAATGCGGCGTGAGCGGCGGCTCGGCGGTATAGTCGCCTGCCTCGCGCGTGGTCTCGCTCTGCGGAAGTTCGAAATGCACCGGGCCGGGCGGCGTTGCAGTCGCCGTGCGCATGGCGCGCCGCACCTGCTGGCGCACGGTCTTGGCGTCGATGGTGGTGCTCCATTTCACGATCGGCTCGTAGACCGCGTGCTGGTTGATGCGCTGGCGCAGGCCGGTCTCATAGGTCGGCCGCGAATAGCTGTCAGTGATGGCGATCAGCGGTGAGCGGTCGAGGAAGGCGTGCGCCACCCCGTTGACCATGTTGGTGGCGCCCGGTCCGCGCGTGGACAGGCAAATGCCAGGGCTGCCGGTGAGGTCGCCCCATGTGGCAGCCAACATGGCGCCAGCCATTTCCTGCTTTATGAGCAGGAAACGCATCTGCCGCTGGCGCGCCGCTTCCATCAGCTCGACCGATTCGCCACCGGGATGCCCCACAATGAACGGCGTGCCGGCGTCCTTGAAGGCGGCGGACAACACTTCGACGGTCGTGGTCATTGGCGGCTCCCGGTCATTTCGGCAGACACGATAGCAGCAAATCGAGCAACACAATGTCGCCGTTCAGGAGATGAGCGGACGCGTGTTTGATGCGGGCGCGGCCTGGGCCTGCCAGGCATCCGGATTGCAGCTGCCTTCGGCGATTGACTCAGGGGGCCGCCGCGCGGCACTCGTCGTCTACGGAAAATAAACCAATGGCTCTTGACTTCGTACCCAAGGCATGCTGTCCTAGCGGCGTCCGGCCCGATGCGGGGCGCTCTCATGAGGCGTCTTGATGGCGGAGCCGGACGCGGTGCGCCGACAATGCGCATCGCAGTCAAGCTTGCGCAGACTGCGCGCAAGTTTGACGGATGGAGCGCCAGGGGGGCGCAGCCGGTCTTCGCAAGACTGGCGCACGCCCTCGCAAGGCGTGCAGGGTCGCCCGATCGCAAGGGATGACCCACAAGGGGGCCTCGCAAACCCCCTGGCGCCCTCCCGGCGCTCCATTCCCCGTTTTGGGGAAGATGGAAAAGGGACACCGGCGTGGCCCGCGCCGTACCGACCGGGCGGCGCAGCGTTGGCTATATAAGCTATTGATCCAACGTATCTTTTCGTCTTGACCCGGCAAAGTGCCGATCCACCCTTAAACCATGGTGCGCATTTAACCTGACAGGCGCAGGCGGACTGGGCTAAATCGGAAGCGTCATGTTCAAGCGGATTACGGTTCC
>JACRAS010000215.1 GCA_016234705.1 Betaproteobacteria bacterium
CACGCCTTCGAGCGCCTTGTAGATCGTGGTTTGCTCCATCATGCGCCGCGCCAGCGTCGTGTTGAGCGGCGGCAGCGCGAGCGCGCGGTCGCGGAACACCTCGACCAACTGCCCGCCGGCGCCGAACAGCAGCACCGGACCGAATTGCGTGTCGATGCTGCTGCCGACGATCAGCTCGTAGCCTTCGAGTTTGACCATCGGCTGCACGCTCACGCCGAGAAAGTGCTTGGCGCCGCGCAAACACGGTTCGCGCGCGGCCTTTGCCCCGGATTCGATCGCGCGGTAGGCGCGTCGCACCGCATCAGCATCGGCGAGGTTCAACTGCACGCCGCCGACTTCGGTCTTGTGCGTGATGGTCTGCGAATCGAGCTTGAGCACGACGGGGAAGCCGATGGCGGCCGCGCATTGCGCCGCTTCGTCTTCGCTCGCGGCAATGCGCGTCGGCACGGTCGGGATGCGATAAGCCGCGAGCAGTTGCTTCGACTCGAACTCGGTCAGCAAGCTGCGGCCGGAATTGCGCGCGTCCAGGATGAACTGGCGTGCCTGCGCGCGGTCCGGCGCCGCCTCCGTCTCGGCTTCCACCAGCGTCGGTGTTTCGTACAGGCCGCGCAGGTTATAGGCGTAGCGATCCATCAGGGTGAAGGTACGCGCCGCCGTGTCCGGATAGCCGAAGGTCGGTATGTTCGCCTGGTTGAGAATCGCCTCGCCCGCAACCACATCCTTGCCGCCCATCCAGCTCGCGAGCACCGGCTTGCCCCGCGTTACGGCGAACGCCGTCAAACGCCTGGCCGTTTCGGTCGGATCGGTCATCGCCTGCGGCGTGAGCACCACCAGCAGGCCGTCGCTGTTCGGATCCTTTGCGGCGATTTCGAGTACTTGCGCGTAGCGTTCCGGATCGGCGTCGCCGAGGATGTCGATCGGGTTGCCGTGGCTCCAGTGCGGCGGCAGCACCCTGTTCAGCGCCTCCACCGACTCCGCGGACAACTCGGCCAGTTCGCCGCCGAGGGCGATCAGCGTGTCGGTCGCAAGCACGCCCGGCCCGCCGGCGTTGGTGACGATGGTCAGGCGCGGGCCGGAGGGGCGCGGCTGCTTCGCTAGCACCTCGGCCATGTGGAACAGGTCGGAGATGGAGTTGACGCGCAACACGCCGCAGCGGCGGAACACCGCGTCGAGCACGTCGTCGCTGCCGGCGAGCGCGCCGGTGTGCGAGGCGGCGGCCTTCGCCGCGGCCGCCGTGCGCCCCGCCTTGATCACGATGATCGGCTTGGTCAGCGCGACCTCGCGCGCGGCGGAGATGAAGGAGCGCGCATCGCCGATGGACTCCATGTAGATCATGATGCTGTGCGTGTGCGGATCGTCGCCGAGAAAGTTGATCAGGTCGCCCCAGTCAACGTCGAGCATCGAGCCGACTGAAACGCATGCGCTGAAGCCGACGTTTTCGCGAAAACTCCAGTCGAGCACGGCGGTAAGCAGCGCGCCGCTCTGGCTGATGAAGCCGACCGTTCCGGGGCGCGCCATCGCGCTCGCAAAGGTTGCGTTCAGATGCGTCGCGGGGCGCATCACGCCCAGGCAATTCGGGCCGATGAGACGCAGCTTGCCGCGCGCCGTTTCGGCGATTCTGCGTTCCAGTGCGGCGCCCGCGGCGCCCGCCTCCTTGAACCCGGCCGAGATGATGATCGCGCTTTTCACGCCGGCCGCGACGCACTCGCCGACCACGCCGGGCACCGTCGGCGCGGGGGTGACGATGACGGCCAGATCGATAGTCTCGGGCACGCCGGCGACGTCCGCATAGGCCCTGATGCCCAGCACCTGCTTATGCCGCTTGTTGATCGGATAGACGGTGCCGCCAAATGGGTTGCTGATCAGGTTCCACAGCACGGTCCGACCGACACGGCCTTCTTTTTCGGTCGCGCCGATCACGGCGACGCTCTTCGGCGCAAAGATGGCGCCAAGCGAGTCGCGCTCGAAATGCAGCACGTCCAGCGTGCGGTCGGCGCCATCGGCCGGCTTGGTCGGCGCGGATTTCATTCCGTTTTTTCCTTTTGGATCATTCAACTTGGAGGCTGTTGCGGAATTGCCGGAACAGCCGCCACTTCAGGGGAGCATGAGCGGGGTTTCTCCCGTCATTTTATTGAAAATCGCGAAAGCGGATGGCGATTCTTCCCTTTCCCTCCGCGCAAGCGAGGCGAGGGAATACCCCTACTTCGTCTCCACGTGCCGCCGCTCGAACGCCCACACCTCGGGAAAACCCACCAGGGTGTGCAACTGCTGCATGTCGTAGGCGGGTACCGGCGAGCTGGCGGTGCTGCCGTGCTGCGACAGATATTTGTATGAGGCTTCGAGCGCGGCGCAAGCCGGGCCCATGCCCGCGCTCGGATAGATCGCGATGGAGAAACCGTAGAACTTCAGGTTCTCCGCGCTGAGCACCGGCGACTTGCCCGTGGGCACCATGTTGGCGAGTAGCCAGGCCTTCCCCTTGAGCGCCTCGCCCACGCGCTTGAATTCGTCTTCGGACTCGGGCGCTTCGACGAAAATGATGTCGGCGCCGGCCTCGGCGTAGGCCTTGCCCCGCTTGATCGCTTCGTCGAGCCCGAGGCCGGTGCGCGCGTCGGTGCGCGCGATGACGAGGAAGTCGCGGCTCGCGCGCGCTTCCAGCGCGACTTCGATGCGCTTCAGCGCATCGGCCAATGGCAGCACGCGCCGGTTGGGCGTGTGGCCGCATTTCTTCGGCATCTCCTGGTCCTCGATCTGAATCGCCTGTACGCCCGCCGCTTCGTAGCCGCGCACGGTCTCGCGCACGTTGATCAGGCCGCCGAAGCCGGTGTCGGCATCCGCAATCAGCGGTTTTGATGTCCCCTGCGCGATGGTGCGCGCGCGCTCGACCATGTCGCGGTAGGTCACGAGACCCGCGTCGGGCAGGCCGAGGTGGGAGCCCGAGACGCCATAGCCGCTCATGTACAGCGCCTTGAAGTCCATGCGGTCGGCGATCTTCGCCGAGAACATTTCGAATACGCCCGGTGCGACGACGAATTCGCCGGCGGCGAGCATGCTGCGAAGATTTGGGCTCATGATTTATTCAATCCGCACCTTGGCTTTTGTTCACCGTTCGCAAATCACGGCACGTCATTCGATCATCCTGTTGGCATATTGCCGAGCGCAAGCGAGGCAGGGAGGACGCCGCCGTCCTCCCGCAGCGTCCGAGCGGCTTCTCAAGCGCCGGGTGCGCGGTATCCGGCGCCGCCCGCCTTCTTCAGCGCTTTCATCGCCTCGCCCGTTGTCATCAGCGGGGTCGTCTTCACCGCCCTCAACTTCCCGCTCTGCGACACCGCAAATGAAAACGCCGCGGCGCTCACGTTATCGGGCATCTGCGATATGCCCACGACATCGTAATCACCGAAACAGAACCAGAATCCCTCGAGCTTTCCGCCCAGCTTCTCGATCACCGGGCCTATCGCAGCGGCACGGTCTTCCGGTTTTTTCGCCATCGCGGCAATCGCTTCGGCCGTATAGGCCGCTTGCACCATGTAATAAGCCATGCTTCCTCCTGGTCGGTTTGAAAAAGATTAACCGGGTCCTCATCGCCCGAGGTGCCGGTTGCGCTTGCGGAAGGCACACAGCGTGCCGAGAAAAGCGGCCCCGTAGGCCGAAGTTGAAAGGGGAGTCCAGCCGGAAGGCCGGCACTGCATGGTGGTCAACGGTGGCGAACGCGCCGAAATCTCGATCGGCTATGATCCGACGGCCCCGCGTCGCTCGCCACCGTCCTCCCCGAGCGGGTTCACACTACACCTCGCGAAGTTAGAAGGCAATATCGGCGCGTCGCGATGGCGTTCCGTCGTTGCAGCTTCGCGCTTTGGCAATCTGCGGCCGGAGAGCCAAAACCGGCATCTGGCCGCCTGGAGGGTTTCAAATAGCCGGGGGCTAAAGTTGCAATCAGCTGGACACCTGACTTACAAACGGTCGGAGAGGTAATAGGGACGGGGGGTTCCGAGGTTTTTCATATGGGCAGAATAGCTTTTCTTCGGCGTTCGGCGTAAGGTTTCGGCTTGATTGAAGGATATGACCGAGCCAACTTCTTCGCGTTGAACGCCTGCCCCGCCGCCCATGCCGCAGCCACCCAACCAGCCGAAGATTTATCACATCGTTCATGTCGATCGACTCGCCTCGATCGTCAACGACGGCTGCCTTTGGTCGGACGCGGTGGTCGTCGGCCGCGCGCACCCCGGCACGACGATTGGGATGGGTGGGATCAAGCAGCGCCGCATGTCGCTGCCGGTGGACTGCCATCCCGGAGACCACGTGGGCGAGTACGTACCGTTTTATTTCGGCCCGCGATCGATCATGCTTTATGTCATCCACTGCGCGAACCATCCGGAGTTGACGTATCGCGGCGGGCAGGGGCCGATCGTGCATCTGGAGGCCGATTTGCACCAGACTATTACGTGGGCAAATGCCAATGATCGCCGATGGGCATTTACCTTGTCGAATGCCGGGGCGGTCTATACCCAGTTCCGTTCAAGCGTCGATCAGCTTGACGAAGTGAACTGGCCGGCGGTCGCTGCAACCGACTTTCGCTCGTCCGATATCAAGGAGGGAAAGCAAGCGGAATTCCTGGTGCACAAATCTTTTCCGTGGCATCTGGTTGGGCGCATCGGCGTGTACTCACGTGAGATCGGGCAGCAAGCCGCGAACGCCATGCACGGGGCCTCTCACCGGCCCGTGATCGAAATTTGCACGAACTGGTACTATTAGCGGCGAGGGGGCGAAGATGATCGAATACAAGACCGGGGACATTCTTCGGGCGGACGCAGAGGCGCTCGTCAATACGGTCAATTGCGTCGGCATCATGGGCCGTGGCGTTGCGCTTCAGTTCAAAAACGCCTTCCCCGAGAATTTCAAGGCGTACGCGGTGGCCTGCGCGCGCGAGGAAGTGCAGCCGGGCCGAATGTTCGTCTTCGAGACCGGCTGGCTGGCCAACCCAAAATACATCATCAATTTTCCGACCAAGCGGCACTGGCGCGGGAAGAGCCGTATAGAGGACATCGAATCCGGACTCAAGGACCTTGTCAGGGTAATGCGCGACCGGCGCATCACATCGATCGCGATTCCGCCGCTCGGCAGCGGCCTGGGCGGTCTGGACTGGAGTCAGGTACGGCCCCGTATCGAAGCGGCATTGCACGGCCTCGATGAGGTGCGTGCCATAGTGTTCGAACCGCACGTCTCGCCCGACCCGCAACCGGCGAGACGCAAAGGCAAGGTACCGGGGATGACCGAAGGCCGGGCCGCGCTGGTCGGGTTGATGCGCCGTTACCTCGGAGGTCTGCTCGATCCGTTCGTGACGCTGCTTGAAGTCCACAAACTCATGTACTTCATGCAGGAAGCCGGACAGCCGCTGCGCTTACGCTACGTGCAGGCCCCGTATGGACCCTATGCCGAGAACCTACGCCATGTCCTGCGCGAGATCGAAGGCTATTTCGTGTCCGGTTACGCGAATGGCGGCGATGCACCGGACAAGGAACTGTCGCTGGTGCCCGGCGCCATCGACGACGCCGAGGCGTTCCTCGCCAACCACCCCGAAACCCGCGCGCGGTTCGAGCGCGTTGCCGAGCTGGTGCAGGGCTTCGAGACGCCGTTCGGTCTGGAACTGCTATCCACTGTGCATTGGGTGTCCACAAGGGATCGAGCGAACAGTGCGGATCAGGTGCTGGCGAAGGTCCATGCATGGGGCGATCGAAAGCGCCAGTTCTCGAAGCGGCAGATCCTGCTCGCCCGGGACGTGCTGATGAACAAGGGCTGGATCGAAGCAGCCTGATCTGTCGAGAGCCGAATCGGCCGGAGAACCAATACTGACGCGGCTTCCGGGGCTATTATGTCCCGGCGGCGCGGCACGGGACGTTCTGGCGGGAAGGGATTTCCGCTCTACGGCGAAACCGACGCTACCTCTTTCCGACGACCTTGACCGCGATGTCCTGCAGCTTCTTCGGCTGGATGATGTGGCCGTCGAGGCCGGCCTCCTTGAGCGTGCCGCCGTAGGCGACGCTCAAGAGCTGGCTGTAATAGACCACCGGCATGTCGAGCTTGGTGCCGTGTTTCTCGTTGATCTCGGACTGGTACACCTCGACGTTCGCCTGGCACAGCGGAGTCATATCACAACGCGGTGGCTGTCCGAGCTCGGGACGCTTTCTTGAGTCATCGAGCAAGGTTTGCAATATGTATCTATAGGGGATACACTTAATCCATGATCAAGCGCTTTCGCCACGCCGGCCTGCGGCGGTTTTTCGAGACTGGATCGAAGGCGGGAATCCAGCCACACCACGCTGCGCGATTATCGAGGCAGCTAAAAAAACTCGATACCGCGCGCACTATGGAAGACATGAATGTTCCAGGATGGAAGCTGCATTCGCTCTCTACCGGGCGCTGGTCGGTGTCGGTGAATGGCAACTGGCGAATGACGTTCGAATTCGAAGGCGAAGACGCGATTTTGGTGGACTACGAGGACTATCACTGAGGGGTACTGCTATGGCGAAGATGTATAACCCGCCGCATCCGGCATCGATTCTGCGCGAGGACGTGCTGCCGGCACTGGGACTGACGGTGACCGAGGCGGCGCGGCAACTCGGAGTGTCGCGCGTGGCCTTGTCGCGCGTGCTCAACGAGCGGGCCGGTATCTCGGTCGATCTGGCGCGGCGTATCGAGGCATGGCTCGGGGCGGAGAACGGCGGCAGTGCTGAAACGTGGCTGCGGATGCAAATCGATTACGATCTTTGGCGGAGCAATAAGTCACGCCCGCTGCGGAAAATCAGGCGGGCGGTGCTGGAAACGGCCTAAGTGGCGTGAGGTGAAGGCCGTATAGAGCGCTGGTGGCAAGGATAGCCGGGGTTCGCCGATGGCGAAGCTGGCACCGGGCGCGGGTTAGGCCGGGGCCCAAGCGCATTCCAAATCCACGCTGCGGGCGCTGCAGCGGGCAGGCGCTCAGCGCTTGCCCGGCACGACCTTCACCGCGATGTCCTGCAGCTTCTTCGGCTGGATGATGTGGCCGTCGAGCCCGGCTTCCTTGAGCGTGCCGCCGTAGGCGACGCTCAGCAACTGGCTGTAATAGACCACCGGCATGTTGAGCTTGGTGCCGTGTCTCTTGTTGATCTCGGACTGGTAGACCTCGACGTTCGCCTGGCACAGCGGGCAGGGGGTGCAGATCACGTCCGCGCCCTGGTCGTAGGCCGCCTCGACGATGTTCTTGATCTGTTTCTGCGCCTTTTCCGGTTCGCAGAACGCGAGCGAGCCGCCGCAACATGAGACTTTCTCTTCGTACTTGGACAGCGCCTCGCCGCCCATGGTCTCGACCAGCTTGTCCAGGTACAGGGGATTTTCGAAGGACTCGCCGGCGATGCCGAAGGGGCGGTTGGTCTGGCAGCCGACGTAGCCGGCGACCTTGACGCCGTCCAGCGGCTTCACCACCGGCTTCGCCAGTTCCTCGTAGCCGAGGTCGTCGACCAGTACTTCGACCATGTGGCGGATCGCGATTCCGCTCTTGTACTCGAGGCCCGCTTCCTTCAACGCTTCGTTGGTGTCGGCCATCAACTGGCTCGAGGCATCGAGTTTCTCGATAGTTTCGCGCCCGCCCAGCCAGCAGGCGGCGCAGGTGGCGACGATGTCCTGGCCCGGCAGGTGTTTGTCCGACAGCGCGAAGTTGCGCGCCGAGAGCACATGGCGCGCGAGCTCGCTCGAGCCGGCGTAGCTGATCGAGGCGCCGCAGCAGTTCCAGTCCGGGATCTGCGTCATCTTGACGTCGAGTTTTTCGCACATCGATTCGACCGATACCAGGTAGTTGGCGGCCGAGCCGCGCAGCGTCGAGGAGCAGCCGGGGTAGAACGCGTATTCTTTTCTTGCCAAGATGGTGCTCCTAAGTATTCGCGTAACCGCGCCGCCTGGCCTCGATCTCGTCGGCTTTTTTCAGCGCGCGCCGCAGGCCGTCCTTGTCCTTGCACGAGTGGCTCCAGAACAGCTCGAGCGGGTTCAGGCGCTTGGCCTTCATCAGTCCCATGCCGATGTCGCGCAGCGACCAGAACTTCTTGATGCCCGCGATCAGCCCGTCCTTGAAGTACAGGCTGATGGTCATGCGGAGCTCGTTGACGCGGCCGGTCTTGGTGCAGTTGTCCCAGAAGATGAGCGAGAAGTCGCGCGTCGGCTGGTTCTTCGGCGCTAGGCCGAGGCGGTGCGCGTAGCTCGCGAGGCCATGCATGATCTGGGTGATCGGCAACTGGCGCGGGCAGCGCACCACGCAGTTGTAGCAGGAGGTGCACAGCCACATCGAATGCGAGCCGAGGACTTCCTCGCGCTTGCCCGCGCGGATCATCATGAAAATCTTCTGCGGCGTATGCTCCCAGTCCGGGCCGAAGGTGCAGGAGCCGGCGCACACGCCGCACTGCATGCACATTTTCACCCAGTCGCCGTCGTCGACTTTTTCCTCGACTTCCCGCAGAAAGCTGTTGCGGTACTGCTCGAGCATCTGCTGGTTCAGGTCGCCCATGGCTATGCGAATCCTTTCAACGGGCTCATGCCGATCTCGTTGATCTTGGCGGCGTAGTCGTTGATCAATTGCGGCACGCGCGCGATGTCGGTGATTGCCACCTCGCAACTGACGACGCGCTCGGCCTCGAGCGCGAGTTGTTTCAGCGTATCGTCGACCTTGCTCATGCGCACGCTCGCGAGCTCCGAGCCCTTGACGAAGTGGCACTGGTAGTCGTCGCCGTGCTTGCAACCCAACATCATGATGCCGTCGAAGCCGGCGTTCAGCGCGTCGGTGATCCAGATGGTGTTGACCGAGCCCAGGCAGCGCACCGGGATCACGCGCACGAAGGCGCTGTAGCAGTTCTTCTGCATGCCCGCCATGTCGAGCGCGGGATAGGCGTCGTTCTCGCAGGCAAGCACCAGGATGCGCGGCTTTTCCGAGAACTCGTCGGGCATGTCCACCGCCTTGATCTGCGCGCCGACCGTGTCGCAGGAATAGTTCTCGAACGAAATCACCCGTACCGGGCAGGCGCCCATGCAGGTGCCGCAGCGCCGGCAGCGGGCCTCGTTGAACACCGGATAGGTCTTTTCGTCCTCGTCGATGGCGCCGAACGGGCATTCCACGGTGCAGCGCTTGCACTGGGTGCAACCATCGAGCTGGACTATGGGGAAGGAGAGGTCGCCCGAGCGCGGGTGCGCGGCGCGGCCGAGTTCGGCGTTGTCCATCGCCTGGATCGCTTTCAGCGTGGCGCCGGTGGCGTCCTCCACCGCCTGGGCGATGTCCATCGGGCGGCGCACCGGGCCGGCGGAGGAAATGCCGGTGCGGCGCGTCTCGTAGGGGAAGCAGATGAAGTGCGAGTCGGTGAAGCCGTGCGTAAGCTGCGGCAGATCCTTGCCCTGACGGTAGGCGAGGTTGAGGATGGACACCGGTTTCACTTCCATTTTCGCCGCTTCTTCCTCGGGAATGTCGATGTTCACCCCGGAGTTCGGCACCTGCCCGGTGGCGAGCACCACCAGGTCGGCGGCGGCGATGGTGGCATCCTCGTCCAGAATCAGGTCGCGGAAATTCACCTGGCAGACATCGCCCTTGGCTTCGACCGCGGAAACCTTGCCCTTGGTGAAGGTCACACCTTTTTTCTGCGCGCTGCGGTAGAAATCCTCGCCGTTGCCCGGCACCCGGAGGTCGTCGTAGATCACCACCGTATCCACTGCCGGATTGGCATCCTTGAAATACATCGCCTGCTTGATGCTCGCGCCGCAGCAAAAGCCCGAGCAATAG
>JACRAS010000216.1 GCA_016234705.1 Betaproteobacteria bacterium
CACCGACCGCCAGAGGCAAGGTCTTCACTACAGCCACTTTTGCGCAATTCCCCACACCAGCGCTCAGATAAACCAATGACTTATGCTGCGCGACTATTTGCAATTACCCAAAAACCGGGCCGAATCCGCTAAGTCCGGCTAAGCCGGTGGGCTCCGCCTGGCGGCGATCGTGGTGGCCCAGGTGGCGAACGTGTTCCTCTGCCGCCACCCTCTGAAATCGTCGCTGTCCTTCAGCCCCTTCAGCAACGCGTTCATCCTGCCCGGCATAGCGGCGGAACTGGGTCTAATCCTGTTCATCGTCTACACTCCGGCCGGCAACTGGCTGTTCGGCACGGCGCCGATCGGGCCGGAGGTCTGGTTGCTCGCCGGCTTCTTCGCGGCGCTGATGTGGGCGCTGGAGGAGGCGCGCAAGGTGTGGTTGCGGCGGATGTCCGTTCAATGAGTTGAACGGAGCGCGAACCCGGATGGCTAAATTGAAATCAATTTCTCATGCATCCATTGCATTTGCGCGATTTCCAGGTTCGTCCATGATTAGAACGGCCGCGCCACGTACACGGCCTGAGCTCAGTTGCCGCAAGGCTTCGTTGGCCAATGCCAGGGGGAAAGTTTCCACCTCCGCTCTGATGCCAGCCTTTGGCGCGATATCGAGAAACGCCTCACCATCGCGGCGCGTGAGATTCGCGATGGAGCGCACGCTGCGCTCTCCCCACAGGATGGAATAGGGGAATTCCGGAACATTGCTCATATGGATGCCGGCGCACACCACCGTCCCGCCTTTGGCGGTGTGACGAAGAGCCTGCGGTATCAGTGCGCCCACCGGCGCGAACAGAATGGCGGCGTCCATTTCCTGCGGTGGAGTTGCGCTCGAGTCTCCCGCCCAGGCAGCTCCCAATTCGCGGGCGAATCCCTGTCCATCTGCGTCGCCCGGCCTGGTGAAGGCGAATATCTCCCGCCCCTGCCAGCAGGCCAGTTGAGCGATGATATGTGCGGCCGCGCCGAAACCGTAGATGCCGATTCGTTTCGCATCGCCGGCTGCGACGAGCGCACGATAGCCGATCAGCCCCGCGCATAGCAGCGGCGCGGCTTCGGCATCGGAGTATGCGTCCGGCAAGGGGAAACAATAGCGCTCATCGGCCAGCGCGAATTCGGCGTAACCGCCATCCAGGGTATAGCCGGTGAACTTCGCATCGTTACAGAGGTTTTCGCGACCGCTCGCGCAATAGCCGCAATGGCCGCAGGTGCGCCCGAGCCAGGGCACGCCGACGCGCTGGCCAAGGGCAAAATGCTTCACTTTCGCGCCTTTTTCCACGACGATGCCCACGATCTCGTGGCCGAGAATGAGGGGTAGCTTCGGCTGCCGCAGGTCGCCGTCCATGACGTGCAGATCAGTGCGGCACACACCGCAGGCACGCACCTTGAGCAGAATTTCATCAACCCCAGGTTTGGGACAAGGCATTTCAGCTTGCCGCAATGGCTGGCCCTGCGCATCCAGAATCATCGCCTTCATGCGAACCCTCGGCAATCCCGACAGGCGCTACATTAACAGCTTGTGCGGGCACCACCTTGGCCGTTAACGACAATAGGCTGGCATAATCGGCATATATCCCGGATGGCGGAACTTTGCCGACCTCGACTCGGAGGATGCGTCCGGCCGCGGAATTTGGTATAAAGCCGCAACGCGTTTTTAACGGAGTGGTCAATTTGCTCTATGCCCTGCATGAAATGAGTCACGCGGCGCTGGCGCCTTGGCAGATGTGGGCCAGCATGAACGCCAGCATGTTCAGCCACCCTTTCAGCCCGCTTTCCTACTCCCCGCTCAGCCGCAACATCGCCGCCGGCAACGAGCTTTTCATCCGCGTCACCCAGCGCTACCATAAACCCGAGTTCGGCATCAGTGAAACCCGCATCGACGGCAAGGCGGTCGCGGTCAGCGAAAGCGTCGCCGTCGACAAGGCTTTCTGCCGGCTGCTGCACTTTGAGCGCGACCTCGGCGCGCGCCGGGTTTTGCACAAAGGGCGCGCCGATCCAACAGTGCTGCTGGTGGCGCCGCTGTCCGGTCACCACGCCACGCTGCTGCGCGATACGGTGCGCACGCTCCTGCCCGATCACGACGTCTATATCACCGATTGGGTGGACGCGCGCATGGTGTCGCTGTTCCATGGGCCGTTTCATCTCGACGATTACGTCGATTACGTGCGCGAGTTCATCACCTTCCTCGGGCCGGAGGTGCACGTCGTTTCGGTGTGCCAGCCGACGGTGCCGGTGTTGGCCGCGATCGCGCTCATGGCGGAGGCGGACGCGAGCGTCAAGCCGCGCACCATGATCATGATGGGCGGGCCGATCGACGCCCGGCGCAGCCCGACCGCGGTCAACAATCTCGCCACGCGCAAGCCTCTTTCATGGTTCAAGGGCAACGTCATCCAGCGCGTGCCGGCGAAATATCCGGGATTCATGCGGCAGGTCTATCCGGGTTTTCTGCAGCACCTGGGGTTTGTCGCCATGAACCCCGCGCGCCATGCCGATGCGCACCGTGATTTCTACAATCATCTGGTCGAGGGCGACGGCGAGTCGGCCGATGCGCACCGGCGCTTCTACGACGAGTACAACGCGGTGCTCGACCTGCCGGCCGAGTACTATCTGGACACCATCAAGACGGTGTTCCAGGAATTCTCCCTGCCGCAGGGGCGCATGTTCGTGCGCGAGCAACTGGTGCGGCCGCAGGCCGTCAGCAAGACGGCGCTGCTGACGATCGAAGGCGAATTGGACGATATTTCCGGCAACGGCCAGACCGAGGCGGCACACGGGCTGTGCACCGGTATCCCGGCGAAGAAGCGCGCGCACCATCTCGCGCCAGGCGTCGGGCATTATGGAATTTTCAGCGGCCGGCGCTTCCGCGAGATGCTGTATCCGCGCATTCGCGACTTCATCCGGCGTCATGCATAGAAAAGACGCTCTTGGCAGCCGAGCCGAGGCACCGGTGAGCGAGTTCGCCACCCGCGCCAAGGTCGCCTAGGTGCGGCTCCTGCGCAAGGGGTACGAAGCCGATCCGCTGGCGTGCCGAAGTGTCGAAGTGCAAAAAGCGGGCCGATGCGGGTGATCGCCCTGATCGACGATCCGGGCGTGGTGCGGCGCATCCTCTGGCGCCATGCGATGGTCCCACGCCTCTTTAGGATTCGCGCCGCCTTGACGCAAGCGGCATTGCAATCGGCCGAGCGCAGGCGCAAAATGCTCCCGGCGCAATGCTCGGCAGCGCTGAATCGGCGCCGGACCGTCGCTATCGGCCGGACGCGCGAAAAGAGGCAGGATTGAATTTCCTGTCATCGGCCTGACAACAGGAGGAACAGCATGAAGAAAAGCATTCAAGGATTGGTCGCTACCATCTGCGCGCTGGTGTGCGCGTTGACTGTCGGTAACGCCTTGGCGCAGGGCCGCTACCCGGACAAGCCGGTTAAGGTGCTGGTCGGGTATGCGCCGGGCGGATGGCCCGATGCCCTCGCCAGGGTCATCGGCGTGAAGCTGGCCGAGATCTGGGGCCAGCCAGTCGTGGTCGAAAACCGGCCTGGCGCCAATGGCGTCTTGGCCGCCGACCAGGTCGCCAAGGCGGCGCCCGATGGCTATACCCTGCTGCTGGCGGACGCTACGACCATGGCGGTCAATCCGCTCATTTATCTCAAGCTGCCGTACAGCGCAAAGGATCTGCTGCCGGCCGTGCTCGCCGCCACGGCGCCGATGTTTCTTGCCGTGCACAAGTCGCTGCCGGTGAATTCGCTGCAGGAACTGATCGCGATGGCGAAAGCCCAGCCCGGCAAGCTGAACTATGGCTCTTCAGGCATAGGCAGTCCCCATCACCTGTCGATGGAATACTTCAAGTCGGCGCTCGGCCTGGACATCGTGCACGTGCCGTTCAAGGGCACCGGCCAGTCGGTCCCGGCGCTGGTGGGCGGGCAGATACCGATGGTGTTCGCGGCCTATCCGTCGCTCGCCTCGCATGTGAAGGCAGGCACGGTGAAGCTGATCGCGTCGAACGCGATCAAGCGCGCCGCATTCGCGCCCGAGGTGCCGACGATCGCCGAATTGGCGATCCCGAACTATAATTTTGCCGTGTCGGGCGGATACTTCGCCCCGGCGGGTACGCCGCGCGAGGTCGTCAACAAGATCGCGGCGGACATAAGCCGCGTGGTCAGGATGCCCGACGTGATGGAGAAATTCACCGGCCTGGGCACCGAGTCCGCGGGCGGCTCGCCCGAGGATTATGCGGCCCTGCTCACGGGCGACATGGAGCGCTATGCAAGGGCGGTTAAGTCGGCAGGAATGAAACCCGAGTAACAGGCGCAATCGCCTGCTCTTGGCTCAGCCGTGGCAGGCGGTATGCAACTAGCCTTGGACCAGGCGGCGGAACGCACGCAATTCCCGCGCGACCTCGAGGCGCTGAATCTTAAGCCGCTCCGGGCGAAGCCGACGCCCGCGCTTATGCTCATCTGGATCAAGCCCATCAGCGCCGACGCCACCCCTGCCATTTTCGGAAACGGGCCGATGGCCCCGGCCATCGCATTCGGCAGGTTGATTCCGGTAGCGATCAAGTAAAAGAACATCGGCGCGAGCCGTGCGAGCAGGCTGTGCACGCCGCCTTCTTCGCCGCGATCCCCATGGGCACGTCGCCGGTGATCACCGCAAGCTCGCCTTCCAGGTCTATGCCCCAGTCCTCGGACTCCAGCATGATGTCGTCGCAGGGACCGAGGAAGGAGTCGGATCCGCCCTGGTACATGAGCGAATCGGTGCGCAACGCCTTGGGCATGTCCGCGCCGCGCGCCTGGCGCAACAGTTCGGCGTGATTGACGTAGGCCGAACCGTCGGCCCGCTGGTAAGCGCGCGGCAGCGGCGCGGCGCATTGCTTCGGATCGAAGTCGAAGGCGCGACTGCCGGGGGCGCGAAAAG
Organism: Betaproteobacteria bacterium; assembly: GCA_016234705.1. Lineage (GTDB taxonomy): Bacteria > Pseudomonadota > Gammaproteobacteria > Burkholderiales > SG8-39 > 2-12-FULL-64-23. The sequence continues at coordinate 4,936 of JACRAS010000216.1, forward strand.
AGCAGGATTGAATTTCCTATCGTTTCCTGTAAACTAAGCGCCATTAGTTCACAACGAGGTCGCCATGATTACCGTCAACATTCACCAGGCAAAGACTCAACTCTCCCGTTTGGTCGAGCAGGCGGCGCAGGGTGAAGCGTTCATTATCGCCAAGGCAGGCAAACCGATGGTAAAAGTGATTCCGCTGGGCCGTACAGAAACGGGCACGGCCTGCCGTCTCGGCTTCATGGCGGGCGAAATTACCGTGCCGGATGATTTCGATCAGATGGGCAGCGATGAGATTGCCGGCATGTTTGCAGGATACGCGGCTTGAATCTGCTGCTCGACACCCACTTGCTGCTGTGGGCGGCCAGTGCGCCGAAACGGTTTTCGGCCAAGACGCGCGGCCTGTTGCTGGCAGCGGAGAATCAACTCATGTTCAGTTCCGCCAGCCTGTGGGAAATCAGCATCAAACGCAGTCTCGGACGCGCCGATTTCAACGTTGACCCGCGCCGCCTGTGGCGCATGCTGCTGGTCAACGGCTATCGGGAATTGCCTATCACCTGCGAACACACCATCGCCGTGAATGAATTGCCGTACCTGCACAAAGACCCGTTCGACCGCATCCTCGTGGCGCAAGCGCGCGTGGAAGGCTTGCTGCTGCTGACGGTGGATAAAGCGGTGGCCAAATATGGCGAAGGTGTGCGCAAGGTATGAATGCGCCAAACCGTGTCTCCGTTTACTTGCGCTTGCGATAGGACAGAGAAGTCGGGCGGAAAAGCGTAGCGTCTTCCGCCGGATGGAAAAAGTGCAGTGCCTTCCGCGATATGAGGAAGCGTTCGGCGGATAACGCCTTCGGCCCTCGTCCGCTCCGCCAGGCATGGAAGCGAGCCATCCATCGCAACAGCTTTTGCGGCGCGAGCGCCTTTTTCCACACGCCGGCCACATACTTGTTCGCTTCGGCCAGCGTCGGGTAGATATGGATGGTGCCGAGGATTTTGTTGAGTCCGATGCCGTGTCGCATCGCCAGCACATACTCGGCGATCAGGTCGCCGGCATGCTCGCCGACGATGGTGACGCCAAGAATCCTGTCCTTTCCAGGCACGGTGAGCACCTTGATGAAACCGTGGGCCTCGCCGTCGGCGATGGCGCGGTCCAGGTCGTCGATGCCGTACAGCGTCACCTCGTAGGGGATGGCGCGTTCTTTCGCCTCGATCTCGTTCAGCCCCACCCGCGCCGCTTCCGGATCGACGAAGGTGGCCCAGGGAATCACCGAATAGTCGGCGCGGAACTTCTTGAACGGAGCGAACAGCGCATTGACGGCCGCGTACCATGCCCCACAACAAGCCGAAAACCGCACCGCCGGCGAGGGACATTTCCGCCGCGCCAGGCAGTGAAAGGCCGGTGACCGCAACGTAGGCGAGAAAGAAGGCCAATCGCCGCGTGGTTTCGGGGCGCGTGCAATGCGACCCGGGTGGCGCGCGGCGACCACACCCAAGGTATAGTATCGGGGCGCAAGCATCCTGATGGAGTTAAGGCGATCACCGGGATGGCGACCCCTATTACGATCGACGACGCTCTTTACCACTGACTTTGCTGGAGAATTATTTCATGATTGCTTTATTCCGTTTCTTGGTTATTACGGTTTTCGGACTGGCCTTCACGCAGGGCGCCGCTGCGCAGGGCGTGCTCAGGGTGTCCGCGATTCCTGACGAAGCACCGACCGAACTGCAACGCAAGTTCAAGCCGCTCGGGGAGTACCTCGCGCAGGAAACCGGCATGAAAATCGAATTCACGCCGGTGACCGACTATGCCGCCGTAGTCGAATCGCTGGCCACGAAAAAACTCGACCTCGCCTGGCTCGGCGGATTTACTTTCGTGCAGGCCACGCTGCGCACCAACGGCAGCGCGATACCCATCGTGCAGCGGGCAGAGGATGAAAAATTCACCAGCCGCTTCATTGTGCCGATCGGCGGCAGCGCCAAGTCCCTGGCCGACCTCAAGGGCAAGACCTTCGCTTTCGGTTCGCCGGCGTCGACCTCTGGACATCTGATGCCGCGACTTTTCCTGTTGCAGGCGGGGATCAATCCCGACAAGGATTTAAGGAACGTGGCGTTCTCCGGCGCGCACGACGCAACGGTGGCCTATGTGGCCAGCGGCAGGGCCGAAGCCGGCGTGCTCAATGCGTCGGTGTGGGACAAACTGGTGGAAGCAAAAAATCCCAACGCGCTGAAGGTCAGGGTGCTGGCGACGACGCCGCCCTACTACGATTACAACTGGACGGTGCGCGGCGACCTTGACCCGGCGCTGGTGAAAAAACTCACCGCTGCCTTTCTCAGGCTCAACCCCGGCAATCCCGCGCACAAAGCTATCTTGGATTTGCAGCGCACGTCCAAATTCATTCCGACCGAGGCATCCAACTACGACGGCATCGAGAATGCCGCCAAATCGGCCGGCCTGATCAAATGAGCTGCGGCGGCGCCGCGCGCTGACGCGATGTGTTTCGTCGCATGAGTTTCGAGCTTGACCGCGTCGGCCTGATCCATGCCAACGGTCATGCGCAGAGTCAGCGCGCTTTACACGCCGTGTCGATTGCGGCTGCGCGCGGCGAGCGGCTGGCGATTATCGGTCCCTCCGGCGCGGGCAAGACTTCGCTGCTGCGCATCCTCGCCACCTCGCTCCGGCCGACGGAGGGGCGCGTCACCGTGCTCGGGAGCAATCCCTGGCAGCTTACCGGCGGCGAGCTCAAGCACTTGCGCAGTCGCGTCGGATTCATCCATCAGGCGCCGCCGATTCCGCCGCGCCAGCGCGCCATCACCGCGGTCATCGCCGGTCGTCTGGGCCAGTGGCCGTGGTGGAAGTCGGCGCTGTCGCTGATTTATCCTGCCGACATCGCCGGGCCGCGCGATCAGTTGGCGCGCCTCGATCTCGCCGACCGCCTGTTCGATCGCTGCGATAGTCTCTCGGGCGGACAACTGCAGCGTGTCGGCGTGGCGCGTGCGCTGTATCAGCACCCGGATCTGTTGTTGGCAGACGAGCCGGTTTCCGCCATGGATCCGGCGCTGGCCGATCTCACCGTGAGCCAACTGCACAGCGAGGCGGAAAGCCGCGGCGTCACGCTTGTGGCTAGCCTGCATGCGGTGGATGTGGCGCTGCGCTGGTTCCCGCGCGTGATCGGCCTCAGGGCGGGAGAGATTGTTTTCGATCTGCCGCCGGCGCAGGTGAGCGAGGGCGTGTTGCGCGATCTCTATGCCTCGGAAACCGGTGTGTTGCCGTCGCAGGACAATCAGCCATTCAATCGGCCTTTCGCGGAGCGCGCCCCGGCCGATGCCGCGGGCAGCGGCGGACTGAAACCCGTGGCGCCGCCACGCGTTATCTGATTCATTCGCTCCATGTCACCTAGTTTTCAGCAGCCGCGTCTGCGCGATCCGGACGCGCTCAGGCGGGCAACCTGGGCACTGGTCGCGCTGCTGGTGCTGTGGCCGCTGTTGCTGATCGCCGAATTCAGGCCGGCCGAGCTGTTCGATGCGCGCAATCTTGAGGTGATGGGCGGGTTCGTCGCTCAGTTCTTTCCGCCGAATCTGAGCGGCGACTTTCTCGCCTTTGCCCTCAAGGCGACGCTGGAGACGCTGGCGATGGCGACCGCGGGCACGGCGCTTGCCATGCTGCTCGCGGCGCCGCTGGGCCTGGTGCTTGCGCACAGCCTGTCCATTTCGCGCATCGGCCCCGGGCCCGATCGAGGCGCGGGCGAGGCCTTGCGCGCGCTCGCGCGTATCGTGCTGCTGATATTGCGCGGTATTCCGGAACTCGTTTGGGCTTTGCTGCTGGTGCGCGCCTTCGGGCTCGGACCGGCCGCGGGGGTGCTGGCGATTGCCCTAACCTACGGCGGTATGCTAGGCAAGGTTTATTCGGACATTCTGGAATCGGGCGACACGCGTCCGGCGCGCGTGCTGCTCGAATTCGGCAGCGGCCGCCTCATGGCGTTTTTTTACGGGCTGTTGCCGGGAGCGGGGCAGGAACTGGCCTCCTACACCATCTATCGATGGGAGTGCGCCGTGCGCGCGTCGGTGATCATGGGCTTCGTCGGGGCCGGCGGCCTCGGGCAACTGATGGATCAGTCGATGAAAATGTTGAACGGCGGCGAGGTCTCGACCATTCTGATCATATTTCTTCTGCTGGTGCTGCTGGCCGATGCGGTCAGCGTTTTCCTGAGAAAGCTGCTCGCATGAGTGCCGCGACGTTCGCGGAGCGACGCGCGGCGCTGGGCTTTTGCCTGCAATGCTGGCTGACCCTGCTGCTGCTGGCCATCCTCGTCTGGGCCAGCTTTGCTTATCTGTCGCTGGACCTCGCGCGCCTGTTCAGGGCCGAGTCGGGTCGGGGCATGTTGCAGTTCGTCATGCGTTTTTTTCCGCCGGATACCAGCGCGGAGTTCCTGCGCAAGAGCGCCAAAGGTATGCTCGAAACCCTTGCCATATCCGCCATCGGCACGTTGCTCGCCGCAGGCGCAGGACTGTTGCTGGCTCTGCCGGCAGCGGGCCGTCTGGGTCCTGTGCTCAAGGCGGTAACCCGCTTGCTGCTCAATGCCCTGCGTTCGGTACCGGAATTGGTCTGGGCAGCGCTGATGGTGCTGGCTGCAGGGCTGGGACCGTTCGCCGGCACGCTCGCCCTTGCGCTGCATACCTCGGGCGTGCTCGGCCGTCTATTCGCGGAAAGCCTGGAGAACGCCCCGCCCGAGCCGGCCCGGTCGCTGGGGGAAAGCGGCGCGGCACCCGGACTCGCCTTCGTCTACGGCACGCTGCCACTGGTCACGCCGCAACTTGTCGCCTACAGCCTGTACCGCTGGGAGATGAATATCCGCATGGCAACCGTGCTGGGTTTCGTCGGCGCGGGCGGGCTGGGGCAAATGCTCTACTATGAACTTTCGTTGTTGCACGAGCCGCAGGCCTCAAGCGTCATCATCGCCATGCTGGCACTGGTGGTGGTGGTGGACGTGGCAAGCGCCTGGGTGCGCCGCCGCCAGATGCCCCAGGGCGGCTGACGCCCCGGTGAGCGGGGCCGGCGCTAGTCGGCGAGGCGGGTCGGGATGCTGACCTCCGAGTGCAGGGTCCGGTGCACCGGGCATTTGTTGGAAATCTCGAGCAGCTTGGCGCGCTGCTCCTCGCTGAGCGGACCTTCCAGGCGAATCAGCCTCTCGATGCGGTCGATCTTGCCTTCCCTGGTTTCGCACTCGGTGCAATCCGCCGCGTGAATCTTGTCGTGTCTTAGCTCGACAGCGGCGCGCTCGAGGGGAAAACCCTTGAGATCGGCATACATCCTGATAGTCATGGAAGTGCAGGCGCCGAGCCCCGCAAGGAGCAGGTCGTAGGGCGACAGCCCGGTATCCATGCCGCCTGCCGAGACCGGCTCGTCTGCGCGGATGACATGTTGCCCGGCCACGACGCGCTGGCTGAATTTCCCGTCGCGCGTTTCCTGTACCACCACTGTGCCGTGCACCGGCGCGGGAGCGGCATCGGCCGCGGCGCCTAGATAACGCGCCGCCCAAGAGGCGAGAATGTTGCCGGCGTAGAGCGCGTCCTCGCGCCGCGACAGCATATGATCGGCCGGGTCGAGGGAAATGAAACTCCGCGGATGTCTGGCCGCCGAAAAAATGCGCGTCGCATTGTCGATGCCGACGACGGTATCGCGCGGCGAATGCATGACCAGCAGCGCCTTGCCCATATTGGCGACATTGTCCCCGAGCTTGCTGCCCGAGATGTCCTCCAGGAACTGTCTGCGTATGAGGAAAGGGCGACCGCCGATATCGACCTCGGCTTCGCCCTCGCGCTCGACGGCCGCCCTGTCCTTGATCAGGTGCAGCACATGGGCGGGGTCGAAAGGCGAACCTATCGTCGCCACCGCCACCGCTTCGGGCAGTCGCCGCGCAGCGGCGAGGACCGCGCTGCCGCCCAGACTGTGGCCGACCAGGATCGCGGGCGCGCGGTAATGCCGCCGCAGGTAGTCCGCGGCGGAAACGAGATCCTCCACGTTCGAAGAAAAATTGGTGCTGGCGAAATCCCCATCGCTTCCGCCCAGACCGGTGAAATCGAAGCGCAGCACCGCGATACCGCGCTCGGCCAGCGCCGCGCTGACATAGGCTATGGCCTTGGTTTCCTTGGAGCAGGTGAAGCAATGCGCGAACAGGGCGTACGCAATCGGCACCGACGCCGGCGGCAAGTCGAGGCGCGCGGCGAGCTTGGCGCCGCTTGCGCCGGGAAAGGATAGTGAAAGTGTCTGGCCTGGCATGGAGGCTCCTCGCGGACAGGTTAAAGGGCGTCGCTTCGGGGACGAACGGCTAGGCTACCGCGTGGCATAGCACACCGTGAATACCTAGTCGCCATATCGGGTTAAGTCGCCTCCAGTCTAACAGATCAAAAAACCCCGCTACTCACCTTGGTACACCGGCAGAGGGCAAGTTACGGCGAACGATGCTCCCCGGCACGGAACACCGCGGTCTTCGGGTTGAACGCGTACCACGCAAACCAGTAGCCAACCACCGCCGGAAGCTGCTGCCCGTCCGCCGTGTGCGCGGTGGCGCGTGACGCTTGGCGGTCGAAGCGGATGGTCAGCGCAGTGTTGCCGAACCGGTCCGACACCACACCGGCCGTCTTGCCCAGTTCGACGAAGGGATAAGCCTTGGTCTGTTCGCCGATCCTGACACCGAGAACGCGCTCCTTTGGGTGATAGCCGGCGGCGCGGAACGCCACGGGGAACATGATATCTTCGCTGCTTTCGTAGCCGGCGTAAGGGTCGCGCGCGTAGGGGCGCGGCTGCTCGGTATTGAGTGAGAGCACTTCGGTCGCCGAGTGGCTCTTGCGCCAGTCGGCCCAAGTGGTATGGGTCAGCGGCAGCAGCGTCAGACGTTGCCCCTTCATCGGGCCACTGATCGCCTGCGCTAGCAGTTGCGACCACAGTGACTGGGTCTGTCGGTCATACAGCAGCACGTCGCTGTTGTAGAGCAGGCCGGAGACGCCGAAGCTCAGCGCGCGGCCGTCGATCCGGGCGTCAAACGCGACGCCGGTCCCGCACAGCGGACAGAAGGTTACAACCACCGCATCCTTGTCGAAACGGTCGTTGACCACTTCGTGCCAGTTGAGAATGCGCACCGGATAAGCGCGCGCGATGCCGTTGCGGACCATACCGAGAACGGTGTCATCGTCGTGCAGGAAAGTCGCAAGCGCGGCTTTGGTGAAGTCCGGCTTGTCGATGGCCGGAATGCCGTCCTTGGCCGGTCCGCCGAAGTGGATCTGCTCGCTTGGAATCAGCGAGCCGTTCAGGTCGAAGCCATTCATCTCCTGCGCAAGGAGGGTGGCGGGCGCGCCGGTTGCGAGGAGCGCGAAACAAAAAAGAAATTGTCGGAATCTCATTGGGCCTCCAGAGACGTTACTTGGGAACAGGCTCTTAGTCGCGTCGGGGAGGTGGATTCTTACGCTGCTTGCTCATGTAAGAAAGCGAGAGTTGGCGCGACTAAAGAAGCATTCGGGCACATTGCCGGAACTTGCGGGTGCCATTGCGCCTGCTGCGCCGGGCGGGCGCGCGCGTACCGGCGCAAAGCTGGTGTCCGATTACCGGTTCATTCTCAACTGCTCGTATGGTTTCGCTTACCCCGCACAGCAGGACAACTGCTTGACGTCCTTGTTAAACGTCTGCGCAGCGAGCTTCAGGCCCTCCACCATCGTCAGGTACGGAAAGAGCTGGTCCGCCAAGTCCTGCACGCTCATGCGTGCTCGTATGGCGATGGCCGCTGTCTGGATGATTTCTCCCGCTTCCGGCGCAACCGCCTGCACGCCGAGCAATCGGCCCGAGCCCGCTTCGGCGACGATCTTGATGAAACCGCGCGTGTCGAAATTGGCGAGCGCGCGCGGCACGTTGTCGAGTGTGAGCGTGCGGCTGTCGGTCTCGATGTCCTTGAGATGCGCTTCGGCCTCGGAAAGTCCCACCGTCGCCACCTGTGGGTCGGTGAATACCACAGCCGGCATGGTGGCGAGGGCCAGACGCGCCTCGCCGCCTGTCATGTTGACCGCCGCGCGGGTTCCCGCTGCTGCTGCGACATAGACGAACTGCGGCTGATCGGTGCAGTCGCCGGCTGCGTAAATGTCCGGCGCGCTGGTACGCATGTGATCGTCAATTACGATGGCGCCTTGGGGACCGAGTTTCACGCCGGCATGTTCCAACCCCATACCGCGGGTGTTGGGCGAGCGGCCGGTGGCGACCAGCAATTTATCCGCGCGTACTTCGCCGTAGTTGGTGGCGAGTACGAACTCGTCGTCCGCATACGACACGGTGCTGGCCTGTGTTTGCGTGAGCACCTCGATGCCCTCGGCGCGAAACGCCGCCGTCACCGCTGCGCCGACGGCTGGGTCTTCGCGGAACAACAGGGTATTGCGGGCGAGAAGAGTGACATGGCTGCCGAGCCGCGCGAATGCCTGCGCGAGTTCCACCGCCACCGCCGAGGAGCCAATCACGGCGAGACGTTGCGGGATGGCCGGGCTTTCGAGTGCATCGGTCGAGGTCCAGTAGGGCGTGTCTTCGAGGCCGGCAACGGGCGGGTTCGCAGGGCTGGCGCCGGTTGCAATCAGGCAGCGATCGAAGGACACTTCGCGTTCGGCGCTATCGGTCAACCGAACGAGCAGCGTGTGCCCGTTCTTGAAGCGGGCTGCGCCGTGCAGCACGGTGATCGCCGGGTTGCCTGCCAGGATGTTTTCGTACTTCGCGTGGCGCAATTCGTCCACCCGCCCTTGCTGCTGCGCGAGCAGCCGTCCACGGTCAATAGCCGGGGGCACGGCGGTGATACCCGCATCAAAAGGGCTTTTCCGGCGCAGGTGGGCGATGTGGGCGGCTCGAATGAAAATCTTCGACGGCACGCAGCCGATGTTGACGCAGGTGCCGCCAATCACGCCGCGCTCGATCAGTGTGACTTCCGCGCCGTTCTCGGCCGCTTTAAGTGCTGCCGCCATGGCCGCGCCGCCGCTGCCGATCACCGCGATTCTCAGCTTGGTATCGCCCGCCTTCGTTTTCCGTACGCCCGGCACCCCCATGAGCAATTTCTCGACGTGGCTCGCGCAACACAAGGCTGCCACCACCGCGCCCGCAACGCCGGTTTTGAGCAGTGTTTGATCGTCCATGGCTTATCGCTTTACCGTGGCGGGATAGCCGGCGTTCGTGGTTGCTTTCGTCAGCGCTTCGACGCTGGTCCTGGCGTCGTCATAGCTCACAACTGCTTGTCGTTTATCGAAGTCCACGTCGACTTTGGTGACGCCATCGACCTTGACCAGCGCTTTCTTAACGGTGATCGGGCACACCGGGCAATCCATGCCGGGCACCGACAGCGTGACCGTTTTCGTGGCAGCCCAAACGGGCGAACTGAGGGTGGCGGCTAGAGCGACGACAGTGGCGAGTTTTTTCATGATGGGCTCCTTGGTTAGTAGAACAGCGGTGCGATGTAGGGGAAGGCCAGCGCGACCACCACCAGGGCGGCCACCAGCCAGAACAGGACCTTGTAGGTAGATCTGACTTGCGCAATCGCGCAGACCTCGCCCGGTTTGCACGCCGTGGCGGGGTGGAAGATGCGCCGGTACGCGAAGAACAGCGCGACCAGCGCCGCGCCGATGAAGATCGGGCGGTACGGTTCTAGTACCGTCAAGTTGCCGATCCAGGCGCCGCTGAAGCCGAGCGCAATCAGTACCAGCGGACCGAGGCAGCAGGTCGAGGCCAGGATCGCGGCGAGGCCGCCGGCTGCCAGTGCGCCGCGTCCATTTTGCTGTTCAGGCATGAATTTCTCCTTCCGGGTATTCGACCAATGGTGTAACGTTACTTCCGTAGTCAAGTACGGAGTCAAGCATTATGTTGAAACTACTTCCGAAGAGCGGGATCACGGTCGGCCAGCTTGCCCGGGCCGCGGCGGTGAACGTCGAAACTGTGCGCTATTACCAGCGCATCGGACTGCTGTCCTTGCCGGGCCGGGATTACGGCAGTATCCGGCGGTATTTGGCGGATGATCTAAAACGCATTCGCTTTATCAAGCGGGCACAGAAATTAGGGTTCTCGCTGGAGGAGGTCGCCTTGCTCTTGGGGCTATCGGACGGAAAGCACTGTGCCGAGACCAGGGTGCTGGCGCAGAAAAAACTCGCCGTGGTCGAGGAGAAAATAGCCGACCTGGAGGCCATTCAGAAAGCGCTGAAGGGCCTGGTTGCAAAGTGTTCAAGGGGCAGCCGAGGCTGCGGGTGCCCGGTTATCGATGCCTTGATCGAGGACGAGTCGTAACAGGATGCCTTTGGAGCGTCCGTATCTCTTCGGACCAGTGCCCACTCGCCGCAAACGCGCCACGGCTCGGCGCCGAGGATTTACCGCGCAAGACTCCCCGTCTAAAAAGTGCTTGACTTTGGAGTTAGCTCCAAGGTTTAGACTCCAATCAAGTTCCAGCTTTCGGCTGATCGGATTGTCCGGTCAGAACCCAACAGGAGTATGGCGATGAACAGTGTCGTATTGAAGGTTGAAGGCATGCACTGCGACGGTTGCGCTGCGACGATACAGGCGCTGATCGAGAGAAACGGCGGCGTCCGGAAAGCGGCGGTGTCGTTTAAGGAAGGCGAAGCCCGGGTGCTTTACGATGCACAAAGCGTCACCGAAGAGCAATTGACGGCGACGATCGAAAAAGGCGGTTTTCGCGTCGCCGGCCACAGCGATGGTTGAGACCGATTGGCATCGTCATATCACGATGCGCGCTGCAGAAACAGGGTGAGAACATGAGTAATCTCGCTGCCCTTGAATCCAGTGCCCGCTACTGGAGTGAAGAACCGTCGAGTCGTCCCGATCGGGCGCGTATCCGCGCCCGCATCGGCGGACTGCATTGCTCCTTGTGCACGGGAACAATCGAGAAGGCACTCGGGAAGCGTCCCGGTGTTGAAAAGGTCGCGGTGAGCCTGACTCACGAGCAGGCGCTCATCGAGTATGACCCGAAGATTGCGCGTCCCGAAGCGCTGCTGCAAACGCTCAGAGACATCGGCTATACTATTTCCGATCCGCGCAAGCTGCGGCCGTTCGAAGAGGAAGAGGCGGCGCTGGTACACGAGGGGCGCCGCTTCATCGCGGCCATCGGCTTCAGCCTGGCTGCGATTGCGCTGGTGGCAAACCCGGCCGGGTTCTGGTCGGCGCTGCTCGCACTGATCGTCTTCGCAAGCCTGCTCGCGCTATTCTTCGTGGTTCTGACTCCCCGTGGGCTCGGCACCGCGATTACCGGGACAGTTGGTTTATGTCTGCTGGGGGCTGCTTTGTACTACGCGCGGTCTCACGGCTGGCTAGCGTCGGCAACGCCATGGATTACGGGAGCCTTCGCGCTGATCATGGTCTTTGGCCTCGCCAATCACATCCTGATGATGGCAATTCAGGCACTGAAACGAGGAATTCTAAATCAGCATGTGTTGCTCGAGATCGGCGCTTTCGCCGGCATCGCCGGTGGCCTCATCGGTCTCGCCTTGCAACCCGTGGGTTATCCGACCGCGTCATTTTTTGCCGTCTCTGTGATGGTGGTTACCTACCATGTTTTCTCGGAGTGGCTGTCGCTGATCGTCAAAACAAGAAGCTCGCAGGCCGTCAAAAAGCTCCTGGACCTGCAGCCCCAGACTGCGCGAGTGGTGCGTGGTGAGCGGGAGGAGGAAATTCCGATTGAACAAGTAAAGGTAGCGGACAGCGTGCGGATTCGACCCGGCGAGCGCATTCCCGTGGACGGAGAGGTTGTCAGCGGTCATTCGGCAGTCGATGAATCCTTGGTGAGTGGGGAGCCGATACCCGTCGAAAAAGCCCAAGGCAGCAAAGTGGTCGGCGGCTCGATGAATCGCATCGGAACCCTGCTGGTGCGTGTCACTGCAATCGGTGACGAGAGCTTCCTGCAGCAAGTCATTCGCCACGTCGAGGACGCGCGTGCCTTGAAACCGGGACTTCTGCACCTGGTCGATCGCGTGCTGCGGGTCTACACGCCGACCGTGCTTGCGATTGCGATCCTCGCGGTGGTCGGTTGGGTCATCGGTTCGTGGCTTATGACCGGACAGGTCGACATCGAGCGCGCAGTGTTCGCGGGATTGAGCGTGCTTGTCATGGGCTACCCGTGCGCAGTCGGAATTTCGGCGCCGCTTTCGATCGTGCGTGGCGCGGGCGAAGCGGCGGAACGCGGGATTCTGATGCGCACCGGTGAAGCGTTTCAAGCTTATCGGCTGGTCAAGTATGTCGTATTGGACAAGACGGGCACACTGACGGAAGGGCAGCCGCTCGTGCAGGAAATCTTGAGCCTGGGCGCATCCGAAGAGGAATTGCTGGGCATTGCGGCCGCAGCGGAAACATCCTCGGAGCATCCCCTGGCTCAGGCGATCGTAAACACCGCGTTTGAGCGCAAGGTGACGCCGGTTGAGGTAACGGGCTTTGCGGCAGTTCCAGGCCGCGGCGTAAGAGCTCGAATCGAGGGCGCCGCCATTCTGGTTGGAAGTCCGAGGTTTTTGGAGGAAGAAGGCGTCGAATTGGGTTCTCTTCCTTCCCGTATTCAGGAATCGGAGGAACTCGGGCGCACCGTGATCGCGGTCGCACGCAACGGCAACGCACTCGGCATCATCGCGCTCGGCGACCGCCTGCGGGTCGACGCAGAGAAAACCGTTGCCGCGCTTCGCAAAGCCGGCATCAAGCCCATTCTGCTCACCGGCGACAACGAACGTGCCGCTAACCGCGTAGCTCGCGAGGCGGGCATCGACGAAGCGTATGCGGGTGTGCTGCCTGACGCAAAAGCAAAAATCATCCGCCGGCTACAGCAGGGAGGCAAAGTTGCGATGGTGGGCGACGGCATCAATGACGCACCTGCGCTGATGCAGGCGGACGTGGGGATCGCGATGGGGGGCGGCACCGATATCGCGATCGAGTCAGCCGACATCATCATCCTCGGCAACCGCCTCGAATCGATTCTCGTTGCCCGCGACATCAGTCGCCGCGGTTATCGCAAGATGGTGCAAAACGTAGTGCTCGCGTTTTGCTTTAACGGCATCGGCATCCCGATCGCCGCGACGGGCCTGATCTACCCGGTGTGGGCAATGGCCGCGATGGCCGGCAGCGTTACGGCCATATTCTTCAACTCGCTGTGGGGAAAGGCGTCTTTGTTTTTCAATGCCGTGCGCGGCGTGGGCGGCTCTCCCCCAAGCTCTGTCACGGATAAAGGCGGGAAATTTGCTAAATCGATAGGCGTGCTCGAAGCAAGGCGCTGAGCTCGTGAAATCACCGTCAACTGGCATGCATCCAGGCAAACCTCAATCGGAGGCGGTTATGCTGACCATCGGCAAGGTCGCGGCGTCGTTGCAAGTAAGCGCGGACAGCATTCGCTTTTACGAACGTGAGGGCTTGTTGAGCCCGGCGAGAAAAAGCGAGGCCGGTTACCGGCTCTATACCGAGGAAGCGGTACGCCGTCTCAACTTCATCAAGCATGCGCAACAATGCGGATTCTCGCTATCCGAGATACGCGAACTGCTCGAAATCAAAGGCCATGACAAGGCATGCTGCAACGACGTTTACCGGGTCGCGATCGAAAAGAAGCTGCGGCTGGAGAGTAAAATCAAGGCGTTCAAGGCCATGTCGCAAGCGTTGACCAAGCTGATCGAGATCTGCTCCCACGACGCAAAACCGTTGGATGCATGCCCGATACTGAGCGCGCTCGAATCAAGCATGGCGAAACAACATGCGCGCTCGAAGAGCTTGCCGCATAGCCGCGCAGCGTAGAATCGATGATTAAAGTCGAAGCTTTTTCGTCCCCCGGGTGCGCCAAATGCGCCAAGGCGAAAGGCGCGCTCAAGGCAATAATTGACGAGCTAGGACAAGACCGGGTGATCTGGCGTGACGTGAATATTCTCGAGGAACTCGATTATGCGGTCGAGCTCGGGGTATTTTCTCCTCCTGCAATCGCGATCGACGGTGAACTCGTTTTCCCCGCGCTCCCCAGCCCGGATCGCCTGCGTGCGGAACTCATCAAGCGTCTTTAGAAGTCGCGCTGAATTCTCAACGTACTCCCACCCATTCGCCGATATCGTTCTCATTCAATGGATCTCGAAGCGCTCAATACCGCACTAGAGCAAGCGAATGCCATTTCGCTTGGAATCGGTTTTATCGCCGGGTTTCTGTTCAGCTTTAACCCGGTCGCGCTGGCCGCCATTCCGGTTTCGCTCGCCTATGTGACCAAGGCGCACGAAACCAGAAAAGCGGTGCTGTTCGGGAGCATGTTTATTCTCGGCCTGATCGTCACCCATGCGCTACTCGGCTTGATCGCCGGATTCGGCGGAGCGTGGGTGCAGAAGCTGCTTGGGCGTGAATGGGGGCTAGTCCTCGGTCCCGTGCTGATCGTCCTGGGATTGATGTGGCCCGGATGGATCAGGCTGCCCATTCCGCCAATTCCTGTTCGGGCTAAGAGGGCAACAAGTATGTGGGGGGCGTTTGCTCTGGGGGCGCCTTTTTCGGTGGCGATCTGCCCCGTGTGCACGCCGGCCTTGATCGTTCTGCTCGGCGTTGCCGCTGGTATTGGCTCGCCACTGTTTGGCGTGCTGTTGTTGCTTGCCTTTGCCATCGGCCGCGCCGTACCTATCATTCTGGGGGCGTGGGCGATGGGCGCGTTGGAAAGCCTAACGCCGTTGAGCCGTTCGCAAAAACTATTCGAGATTCTCGGCGGTGTGACGCTGATCCTGTCGGGACTATACATGTTGAACGCTTATTTCTTCGTTGTTCCGGCCTTGGCAGGGTGAATCGACTTTGCCATCCCCGCAAAACAGACAGCCGAGCCCGTCTATGTCATTACAGTTACTCAACACTCGTGTACGGCAAAGGGCAAGTAATTCGAAAAGCTAACGTAGCGTGAGCACGATCGGCTCCAGCGCCTCGCCCTGTGGCAGTACCCGGCCGATGGCCGCCGCATGCGCGTACCCCAGCGCGCGCAGGGCCTTCAGGCAAGCCTCGACGCGCTCTTCCGGGATGCTCGCGAGCAGCCCCCCGGCGGTCTGCGGATCGAAGATCAGCGCATAGCGCGGATGGCTCACAGTTTCCTGCTGGTTGCGCAGCGCGCGGCGCAGCCTCACGTTGGCCGGCTGCAGCGAGCTCAAGATGCCGGCCGCGCTGGTCTCCTCGGCGCCTTCCAGGATAGGCAGCGCGGCAAGGTTCAGTTCCGCGTCCACGCCCGAGGGCCGGGTCATCTCCAATAGATGCCCGAGCAAACCAAAGCCGGTCAGGTCGGTACAGGCGCTTGCGCCGTGCTCGCGCAGGCACTGCGCCCCCAGACGGTTCGACTGGCACATCGAGACCAGGGCCGCGTCGATCCAGCGGCCGCGGGCCTGGAGCCGCGCATGGGCCGCAAACAGCGTGCCGGTGCCGATCGGCTTGGTGAGGATCAGTACGTCGCCCGGGCGCATGCCGCTCTTGCGCAGCACCGACGCGATATCGTCATCCACCAGGCCGTTGATCGCAAAACCCAGCGCCAGCTCCCGGCCCTCCCCGGTGTGGCCGCCGACCAGCGCGCAATTGGCGTCGTTGAGCACTTCGCTCGCACCGGACATCATCTGAAACAAGGTGTCCTCCACCTTGGTTTCCAGCCCGGCGGGCACGGTGACGATCGCCGTGGCCGACTGCGCCTCGGCCCCCATCGCGAAAATGTCCCCCAGGGCATGGTTCGCGGCGACCTTGCCGAAAATGTAGGGGTCGTCGATGAAGGCGCGGAAGAAATCCACCGTGTGCACCATCGCCTTGCCCGGCGGCACGCGCACTACCGCTGCGTCGTCGGGCGCGTGCAGGCCGATCAACACGTCGTCGCGATCGACCGGATTGAGCGCGCCGAGCGCGCGCGCGAGCACCGTGGCGCCGACTTTCGCGCCGCAGCCACCGCAGCGCATCGCCACTGCGGAGAGGGCTTGCGCGGCTTCCTCCTGATCAAGCTTGAGCGATGGGGGTGCTGCTTCCGCGGGCTCGGTTTCCATGGCCGGAAGCCGGTTGAACTTGAGCATGAAGCGGCGGTCGATCCAGTCCTTCCAGCGCCACACCCAGCCGCCCTGGAACCCGAGCGCACCGCGCGACGCCACGGCATACCGATCCCCCGTGCTGATCAGCGCGAGCCACTTGCTCTGCGGGCGGTAGGCCTTGAGCGCTCTACCCTCCACGGCGCGGCGCAGGTTCTCTGCCAGCGGTAATGCCTGGCGCACCGCGAATACCCCCGCCTTCTCGCGCGGATGGTTCACCATGCTGGCGATGTCGCCCGCGGCAAATACCTTAGGGTCAGTCAGCGTCTGCAGGGTATCGGTCACCTGTATGCAACCGTCCGCATCCAGAGCGAGGCCGGTTTCGCGCAGCCACGGCGCGCCGCCCGCGCGCGTGACCCAGACGATCTCGTCGGCGTCCACGGTTTCGCCGCCCGCCGTGTGCAGGCATGCCGCCGACACCTGATTGACCTCGGCGTTGCAATGCAGGTCGACACCGCGTCGGGTGAGCACCCGCTCGAACGCGCGCCGCACCGAAGCATTGTGGGTCGGCAGGATGACCGCGTCGCGGGTCAGCAGGTGGAAGCCGATCTCGTCCGGATTGCGCCCAGATGCGCGCAGTTCGTTGCGCAAGCGATACTGCATGGCCAGAGTCAACTCGACCCCGCCGGCGCCACCACCGACCACGGCGATGCGCGTGATCCCGGCGCGTTTGCGCACGCGCTCGAGCAACAACTGCCAGCGCTGGTTAAAACTGTCGATCGGTTTTACCGGCACGGCGTGCTCGGCCGCACCGGCCGCATTGCTCATTTGCGGCGTGGCACCGATGTTGATCGACAGAATGTCGTACGCAACCGGCGGACGGTTGCGGCAGAGCACCTTTCCCGCGTTGCGGTCCAGGCCCAGGGCTTCAGCACGAAACAAACGCGCACCGGCAAACTGGGCGAGTCGGAAGAGGTCGATGTGGACCTCGTCGTAACGGTAATGTCCCGCGATATAGCCCGGCAGCATCCCGGAGTACGGCGTATGGGTGTCGCGGCAGATCATGGTCAGGCGGACACCGGGCAAGGGATGCATGCCGAAGCGCCTGAGCACGCCCACATGGCTGTGCCCACCGCCGACGAGCACGATATCCCTGAGGATCGGTTGATCCGGCGATTGCATGGCGAAGTCCTTTTTCTTGGATGGCGTTCCGAGCGGAACTGCGAGCGCAACGGATGCTCGCAGCAAGCCGGCTCAGTCCCCTTCGTTTTCGAGCATCTCGGGGACTTTGCGCGCCGCGCGGCGCAGGAATTCGATCTGGTGAGAGAAATTGGTGCATCGCTTGCACATCATCAGGTGCATGCGGAGCAGCATGCGTTCCGATGGCGTCAGCGGCTGCTCCATAGCCCGCGAGGAAAGCCTGGCGGCGTGCTCGCACGAATACATCAAACTACTCATGGTCTACCCCAAACCAGTTCTTGGTTATGCAGGAACGCAAGCTCAGCCTCGCTCTAAACAGTATCACGTGCAGATTGGTCGTCGAAATCTCGATCTTCTTACAGATTTCTTCCGCTGACAGGCCCATCACCTCACGCATCGAGAACACCAGCGCGTCGCGCTTGGACATGCGCCGGCAGCACTCCTGATAGACGCGCCAGAACTGGCTCGACTCGAGCGCCGCATCGGGCATTCCCCAATCCGCCGGCGGATCGACCCACTTGCCCTTTGCCGTAAACGAGCCGTCGTTGGAATCACCGTCCTCGCCCAGCGCGAACGCGCCCGCCGGCAGCCCGCGGCCGCGGCTGCGGGTCAGATCGATGATCTTGTGCTTAAGGATGCCGGTAAGCCAGGTGCGCAGTTGCGAGCGGCCCTGGAAACGGTCGCGCTGGGCCAGCGCCGCGATCAGCGTGTTCTGCACCGCATCCTCGGCCAGCGACGCATCGCGCAGATGAAACAGCGCGTAGCGCTGCAGATACTTCCGGTGCGCCTCTAGGGATTGCGCCTGATCGTCTTGTTCAGCCATCGTGCTTTTTCTTTGGAGTCTGACCCTTATCGCATTGCGGTACGCGCCAGGACATTCTGCCATGAATCGCCCCAGGCGCGCCCGCCCCGGGGGTTGCCGTTGCGGCCGGGACGACGGCTCCGGCCTCGAGGCGCCAATCCGGAATCGAAATCATTTGTAAGGAATCGCCGGATGCGTACGACTACGCCTACAGCAGGGAAGCGCTTCGCTCCCGGCTTGGTCACATTTACGTCCTTTTCGGCCTTATAGGAGACTAAACTATGAACCTGCTCACACAACCCCTGAAAGTCGCGATCGCCGGCGCTCTGGTGCTCGGCCTCAGTGGCCCGGTCCTCGCCGCAAACCCGTGCGGGGCGAAGAATCCCTGCGCGGCGAAATCCGCCAACCCATGCGGAGCCAAGGGGAATCCGTGCGCCGCGAAGAAAACCGCGAAGAAAAAGAACCCGTGCGCCAGCAAAAACCCGTGCGCGGCCAAGAACCCCTGCGCGGGCAAGAACCCCTGCGCGGGCAAGAACCCCTGCGCGGGCAAGAACCCCTGCGCGGCCAAGAAATAAGACCATAGACGCCAGCCGCCCTTCGCCGGCCAGCGCTGGCCAGGGGCGGTTTCGCAGTCAACCACCGATATAAGGAGGCATCCGCCATGAACTTCCGCACGCAACCGCTACAGACCACTATCGCCGGCATATTCGCACTAGCTCTTGCCGGCCCCGTGCTCGCCCAGAACCCCTGCGCTGCCAAGAGCGCCAACCCCTGCGCTGCCAAGAAAGCCAATCCCTGCGCTGCCAAGAACCCGTGCGCTGCCAAGAATCCCTGCGCCGCCGGCTCGAAATTTGATTCCAAGATGGTGACGCGGCCCAAGGGCACGAAGCTCGCGGTCGGCGATCGCGCCGAGATGCTCAAGCTCGGCGAGAAGCTCTGGAGCGATACCAAGCTCAGCACCAACAACATGTCGTGTAATACCTGTCACCAGGGCGGAGCGGCGTTCCAGAACACATTTGCCCAGCCCTATCCGCATTACGTTGCGATGGCGAAAGAACAAGACGGCTTCAAGAAAATCAACTTGGACGAGATGGTCCAGTTCTGCCTGGTGGCGCCGATGGCGTCGAAAACGCTTGCCTGGGACTCGAAGGAACTCGCCGCACTGACGCTGTACACTGCCCAGATGCAGAAATCGTTCAAGCCGGCCGCCGCGGCGAAGGGCAACCCCTGCGGCGCGAAAAATCCGTGCGCGGCCAAGAACCCGTGCGCGGCGAAAAATCCGTGCGCGGTAAAATAGTAAGCTCGTGCTGCGCCGTGGTCTGATGGGACGGCGGCGCGCGGGGAGGGGCCTTGGTTTCCTCCCCGTTTTGTTTCTGGCCGTGCTCGCCGCTTGTTCCGAGCCGGCGTCGCCGCCTAGTCCCACCCTGGCGGGGACGGACGGCGTCGCGCAGTTTCTGGACAAGCATTGGCAGCAACCGCTTGCCCCCCAGGGCGCGGCGCCGCCGCATTTCACGCGACAGGAAGCGGCCCTCGATCCGGCATCCTGCGGCAGTTGCCATGTGCAACAGTTCCAGGACTGGAGCAGCGCTCTGCACGCCAGGGCCATGGGGCCGGGCGTGATGGGCCAGTTGATGAACATGGAGGCGCAGGCGCGCGAAGAGCACCAGGGGTGCATCCGCTGCCATGCGCCGCTGGCCGAACAGGCAGATGGCCTGGTCGCGGCCATTTCGCGGCCGAACGCGCGCAAGGGCGCGGCTCTGCACGAACAGGGCCTGGTCTGCGCCGCCTGCCATGTACGCGGCCATCGGCGCTTCGGCCCGGAGCGGCGCGATGGTTCGGCGCCGAAGCCGGAAGACCAACTGCCGCACGGTGGCTGGCAGGCGAGCGCCGCGTTCGCCGATTCGCGCTTTTGCGCCGGCTGCCACCAGTTCGCGGCGGACGGCTTCGCTCTGAACGGAAAACTTCTCGAGAACACCTACGAGGAATGGAGGGCAAGCCCTTATGCCGGCGAGGGCAAACACTGCCAGTCCTGCCACATGCCCGACCGGCGCCATCTCTGGCGCGGCATCCATGACCCCGAGATGGTCCGCGGCGGCGTCAGCATCGGTGTCTCGCCGCCGCGCGTCGAGGCCGGCGCCGTGCGCGCCGCGCTGACGCTGCGCAACACCGGCACCGGACATCATTTTCCGACCTACGTCACGCCGAAAGTGGTGGTCGAGATATTCCAGGAAGATCAAGCCGCGCGCGCCGTAGCCGGCACGCGGCGCGAGTACGTGATCGCGCGCCAGGTGCCGCTCGACCTGTCGCGCGAGATCGCCGACACGCGGCTGGCGGCGGGCGCGCAAGCGGCGCTCGACTACGCGGTTCCGCGGCAGCAACGCGCGGCGAATCTGGTCTATCGTGTCCGGGTCGAGCCGGACGCCTTCTACACCGGCTTGTACCGTTCTTTGATCGCCGACGGCGCCGGCAAGGGCGAGGCGATGATCCGCCGGGCGCTGGCCGACTCGCTCGCCTCGCACTACACGCTGTTCGAGGAACGCCGCGCGCTCGGTGCGGCGGTGAAATGAGCGCCGGGGAGAGGATGACTGCATCCGCTTACGATTTTTCTGCATTGCCGCGACCGGCGCTGCAGCTCATGCGCGACGCCGGCGCCGAGGTGCTGGAATGCCGCCGCGTGCTGGACAAGGGCGGGCTGAACATCGTCGGCGAGATCCTGCGCGGGCAGGGCGAGTTCATCGAATACGAGCACTATCCGACGGACGATGTCCGCGACGCAGACACCCACGCGCAGTACTATTATCATGCCCACCGCGACAGCGAGGGCGAGCACGGCCATTTCCATACTTTCCTGCGCGCGGCCGGGATGCCGGCCGGCGTGGCGCCGGTGCCGTACGCGGGTAGCGAAACCTGGCCCGGAGGCGACGCGGCGCTGTCGCACCTGATCGCCATCTCGATGGATGCCTACGGCGTGCCGATCGGCTTGTTTACCGTGAACCGCTGGGTCACCGGCGACACCTGGTATCCGGCGCGGGACGTGATCGCCATGCTGGACAGCTTCGTTATCGACCACGCCAATCCCTCGTGGCCGGTGAACCGCTGGATCGGCGCCATGCTGCGGCTGTACCGGCCGCAAATCGAGGCGCTTGTCCTGGCGCGCGATGAGGTGCTGGCGACGTGGGCGCGCAGCCATCCCGGACGGGATGTTTTCGAGGATCGCGAGCTGGAGATCATGAGCCACGCAGCGATTTCAGTGAAGCAGCAAATCGCCGCCGTCGAGGCGGCGTTGCGGGGCAAGCCGCCCCGGAATGGAGCATGAAATGAAGGCGAACGTTATCAGGAGGACGGTCGCGGCCCTTGCGCTGCTTGCCGCACCGCTCGCCCGGGCGGCGCCGCAGGTGATCGAACTGAATCAGGTGCCATGCCAGTTTCTCGAAAGCGAGGACGGCGTCAACCAGGGCTACAAGTCGCGCAAAATCCAGGATTGCGAGGCGATCAACGCCAGTACCGCGGCGGCGCGCCTGGCACGCGCGAAAACCCTGGAACTGAGACCGGGCCAGTACATCTTCCGCGTGACCAACAAGAGTGTGCCCTATGAACTCGGCTTCTGGCTGCGCGGCGCCGGCCTCGTCGGGCGCGCGAGCCTGCCGAGCGTGTCGGGCGGCGGGCTCACGCAAGGGGTGACGAAGGACTACGAAATCGTGCTCAAACCCGGTGAATATGTTTATTCCTGCCCACTCAATACCACGCCGGACTATCGGCTGATCGTCACGAACTGAACATCCACCCCATAAGGAAAATCCAATGTTGAAAACCGTCCGCATGTCCCTGCTCCCCATTCTTCTGCTGGCATTCACCGCCCACAACGCCGGTGCGCAGTCCGCCGCGCCGCTGCCCGGCACGCACACCGCCGCGTCCCCGTACGGTTTCGACGCTCTGGCCACGCGCCTGGAAAAGGCGATCGAGGCGAACAAGATGGGACTGGTCGCGCAGGCGAGCGCAAGCCGCGGCGCGGCGGCGCGCGGCGTGAACATCCGCGGCAACCTGGTGCTGATGGTGTTTCGCAACGACTACGCGGTGAGGATGCTCGCGGCCAGTGTGCCCGCAGGTATCGAGGCGCCGCTGCGGCTCTACGTGATTGAGGGCGCAAACGGCAAGGCAAGTGTGACCTGGCGCGCGCCTAGCGCCGTGTTTGCGCCCTACGGCAGCGCCGAGCTCGACGCAATTGCGCGCGAACTCGACCCGGTGTTCGAAAAAATTGTCCGCGACGCTGCCGGCGGCTGACACGGGCCGCCTCGTGCGCGTGGCGCACGACCTGCACACGCTCCGGTCCGTTGACAACGCCTGAAACCGTGCATACCGGCATGACAGAGAGCAGACTCCGAGCGACCCAGCCCGCGAAACAGCGCCTCGCAGGAGCCTTTCAATTGGCTGGGTAACAAGTGCCGCCGCACGGCTGTTACGGAATGCGTATCGACAATTTCTGACCGGACCACATATGGAACTGAAGCATGTAGCTCTTGTAATTGCCGACATCGGCGGCTATACGAGATTCATAAAATTTCACAAGACCACCCTGCTTCATGCCCAGGAGATCATCTCGCAGTTGATGGAAACGATCATCGACCGCGCCTCTTTTCCTCTGATGCTCAACAAACTGGAAGGCGACGCGGCCCTGTTATATGCTGAAATGGGCGATACGGAGACCGCCGCTGCGCGTGACATCGTCCAGAAAGTCACGGATTTCTTTTCCGCCTTCCATGCGAAATCCGGGGAACTGTCGGGCAGCCGGGCCAACTGTCCGTGCGATGCGTGCCAGCACATTCTCGATCTGAGGCTGAAAGCGGTTTTGCATCATGGTGTCGTTGCGATCAAGAAAATACGGCAGTTCGAGGAACTGACGGGCGAGGACGTGATCCTGGTGCATCGCCTGCTCAAGAACAGCGTGTCGAAGCCCGAATACATTCTGATGAGCGCATCATTTCATCGCTTGGCGGGGGATCTCGCGGGCTACCAGAGCGAAAAAGGGGAAGAAACGTACGCTGACCTCGGCAGCATAGACACCGTGGTGTTTTCGCCCTCGCCGTCCGTTGCAGGCTAAGCGCCCGAGCACCGGGCAGCGTGTAAGGAAACGCCCTCCTGAAACGACTAAACGAAGTATGACGCAATCCCTTTCCCCAAAACCTGTAAATCCGGAGGATCTTTATGTCGCTGATGCCAAACAAGCCCGCCCCGGCCCTGGAACTGAGCCTTGCGGGAGGAGGGCGCTTCTCGCTTGCGGCCGAAAAGCCGCAGCATTTCACCATGGTGGTGTTTTACCGCGGCCTGCATTGCCCGATCTGCCGGCGCTACCTGTCTGAACTGGAGAGTCTGCTGCCGGAGTTCGAAAAGCGCGGCGTATCGGTGTTCGCCGCCAGTTCCGACCCGCAGGACCGCGCGGAACAGGCGAAATCGGGCTGGGGACTGGCAAACCTGCGCGTCGGCTACGACCTTTCGATCGAGGAGGCGCGCAAGTGGGGGCTTTATGTCTCCCGCTCGAAGGGTCCGACCTCGGCCGGTGTGGTGGAACCGGACCTGTTCAACGAACCTGGGCTGTTCATCGTGCGCCCGGACCGAACCCTCTACTGGGGCACCACCTCGACCATGCCCTTTGGCAGACCGCACTTCAACGAGGTCCTGCAGAGCCTGGATTTCGTGATTCCGAAGAACTATCCGGCGCGCGGCGACGCTTGATCTGTGGTCGGCAGACCATAACAGCGGCGGCTGTCCGTTCGAACCGTGCTAAACAAAAGGAGCTTATATGGCCATTAAAGCACTGACCTTGGACACCGGCGGCACCATCCTCGATTGGCACGGCGGCATCAGCCGTGCGTTCGCCGCCGCCGGCGCGCGACGCGGTCTAGAGGCGGACTGGCACGAAGTCACCAACGAGTACCGCCGCCGCTCGATGAAGGGCATGGTCGGGCAGATCCATCCTGAGTTCAACTTCGATGATGTGCACCGCCGGGTGCTCGACGAGGTGATCGCGCATTACCGGCTCGATGCGCTTACTGCGGAGGATCGGGATGTGATCTGGCGCACTTGGCACGCGCTCGATGCCTGGCCGGATTTCCCTGCGGCGCAAGCGCGGTTGCGGCGCAAGTACGTCGTCGCCTCGCTCACCCTGCTGACGACTTCGCTGGTGATCGATGTGTCGAAGAAGAACGGCTTCGACTGGGACGCCATCATTTCCTGCGAGATGATCGGCATCTACAAGACGCGGCCGGAGTCCTACCTCAAGGCGGCAAAGTGGCTGCAACTCGATCCGTCCGAAATCATGATGGTCGCCTGCCACAACTTCGATCTGAACGCCGCGCGCGAATGCGGCTACAAGAGCGCGTTCGTGAAACGACCCGCCGAGTGGGGGCCGTCAGGGCCGCCCGACCCGGCGCCCAACCCGGCGCACGACCTGATCGTCGAGGACTTCACGGAACTGGCGACGCGGCTGGGCGCGTAGTCAGCAAAATTGGCTGGTCGGAAACCCTCGCTCTGCTGTCATCGTTTACAGTTTCTTGAATTCAAACTGACGCTAAGCCAGCACAGTTTCCAGGCGATAGTCCGGCCCCTTGGAGATCCGGTCGAAGTAAGACAACCAGGCGGGCGAGCCCTCAGGCCAGTTCTTGAGAAAGCATTGTTGCCACGCCGGATCGTCGTAGTGGATTGCGAGCGCATCGACGCGCACGTCGTGCAAGCTGTGACCGTAGAGACGTGCATACGGTGAAGATGTCTTTCCGATCCGGGTCAGGATGCCAAGACAGGCGCCGCGGGCGTTCGGCATGCCTGCAGCGCCGTTGTTGACAACCAGTTTGATCCCGTCAAGATCGAAGCAGCGCGTAGCCGGCAGGCAAGTATGGGTACTCGCGAACACGTCCACCTCAGCCTTTGCGAAGGCTTCGGCGCGCCAGGCATGCTGACCGGGGTCATCCAGGCTTGCGACATCGAAGCGCCAGCCTGCCAGCGATTCGGCATCGCCGTGCACAACACCGACGCGAGTTTCTCCGACGCGGTAGCGCGCTACCATCGGCAATTCGCCGAGGCGGCCAAGCAGATCGGGGTGCCGCGCTGCCGTGCGCTTCAGCCTGGCGTGAATCCAGTTCGAACGTTCGACGACACGCTGATCGACTGACTCCGGATAGGCGCAACCACATCCCGCTGCATCCGAATCTTCACCCAATTCAGCCTCGACGTTTCCGACAATGGCGTCGTGCCGCAGCACATGCTCGTTGATCGCGCGAAAGCTTGCGTCATCGACGTTGAACCAGTTGAAGTCGCCGTTGAAGCACAAGGTCACCGGCCCGGGTTCGACGCGCGCCATCGCCTCGACGGTGGTTAACGCTTGGAGATTGCCATACAGCCCGCCGACCACGTACAAGGTCTCAGCCGTCCGCTCGGGCGCTCTGGCAATGGCGCCCGGTCCGTAGCGGTAGCGCACCGGGCATACCCGGCCGGGCGTGTTCACGCTGGTCACGATCAATTGACGCAACTCGGCGCCGGCGCCGTTTCGTTTTCCAAGGCGCCGCCGCAACTGGAACCCTGGCCGGCCGTACAACCGTAGCAGTGGTCCGCCACCCGAATCGGGAGCCATTCCAACTGGGCGACGGTGGCGTCGATTATGTGCAGTCGGGAGCGGTTCTTGTCCTTGAGTGCCAGACCGAGCTGCTGATTGAAGTCGCAGTCATAGATATAGCCTTGCCAGTCCACGCTGATTAAGCTGCGGCACATCACCGCGTCCAGGTTTTCGTCACGGTGTGCTTCGCGCAGGGTCGTCATATAGACGTTGAACTGTCCCTTGGAGATCAACATGCTGCCGAAGCGCTGAATCGGCATGTTGGCCAGCGTGAACAGATGATCGAAGACAATGCCGTAGCGCTCGCCCAGAATCCGTTTGTAGTCGGCTTCCAGTGCGGCTTGCGTCGGCGGCAGGCTGGCGCCCTGCGGGTTATAGACCAGGTTGAGGATCAGGTCGCTGCCCGCGCGCCCGTAGCCGAGCGCATTCAGCCGCCTGAGCCCTTTGAGGCTGGCCTCGAAAGTGCCTGCGCCGCGTTGCTTGTCGACGTTCTCTTTCTGATAACAAGGCAACGAAGCGACGACTTCGACCCGATGCGCGGCTAGAAATGCCGCCAAGTCCTCGAAGCCGGGCTCCTCCAATATGGTCAGGTTGCAGCGGTCGATCACGCGCAGTCCGCGCGAGCGAGCGGCAATCACCAGTCGCCGGAAATTGCGATTCAACTCGGGGGCGCCCCCGGTGAGATCGATGGTGGTGATCTCGGGGCTGGCGGCGAGGAAATCGATGACGGCGTCGATGGTTTTGGCCGTCATTTCTTCTTTTCGATTCGGTCCCGCATTCACGTGACAGTGCACACAGCTCTGGTTGCAGCGATAACCTAGGTTCAACTGCAGCGTCTCGATGGCGCGGCGCTTCAGGCGCGGGAAATCGGTGCGGGCGAGAAGGTGAATGGTGGCGTGCATGGGGAATTTACCGAGATGTCTTGTCCGTTTGGTCGCCGCTCCCCTGCAATTTCTTACAAACTAATCGACAAACAAGACCAATTGGGGCGATGTCCGAAGATGCGGTACCCTATCGCGTTTCAAGCTACAGGGCCGCGCGCCGGCTTTACTTTGGTCAACATGGAAAAAGTACGCGTATCCAAGCTGATGTCGCAACAAGGGCTGTGTTCGCGCCGCGAGGCCGACGGCTACATCGAGCGCGGCTGGGTATTCGTGGACGGCGAGCGGGTTACCGAGCTCGGCACGCGCATTGATCCGGCGAGCAAGATTACCTTGAACAAGGCCGCGCAGGCGAGCCAGTTCGCGCGCGTGACCATACTGCTCCACAAGCCGATCGGCTATGTGTCGGCGCAGGCCGAGCCGGGCTACAGGCCGGCCGTGAGTCTGATCAACGCCGAATCGCATTTTTCCGGCGACCGCTCGCGCGAGCGCTTCACCCCGCGGCACTTGAGGGGCCTCGCCCCGGCCGGGCGGCTGGATATCGATTCGCAAGGCTTGCTGGTGTTGACGCAGGATGGGCGCATCGCCAAACAGTTGATCGGCGAGAATTCCGCGATCGAGAAGGAATATCTGGTGCGCGTGAAGGGAAGCCTGTCCAAGGCCGGCTTGGCGCTGCTCAATCATGGCCTGTCGCTGGATGGGGAGGCGCT
The DNA here is from genome assembly GCA_016234705.1 of Betaproteobacteria bacterium. Classification (GTDB taxonomy): domain Bacteria; phylum Pseudomonadota; class Gammaproteobacteria; order Burkholderiales; family SG8-39; genus 2-12-FULL-64-23. Next base: position 32,109 of record JACRAS010000216.1, read on the forward strand.
GCGGCCGGCGCAGGTGAGCTGGCTGAATCAGGATCAGTTGCGCTTCATTCTGCGCCAGGGCAAGAAGCGCCAGATCCGGCGCATGTGCGAGCTGGTCGGCCTGACGGTTACCGGGTTGAAGCGCGTGCGTATCGGCAACGTGAAACTCGCCGACCTCCCCGACGGCCAGTGGCGGTATTTGCG
>JACRAS010000219.1 GCA_016234705.1 Betaproteobacteria bacterium
GCATCCAGAGCGGCGCCAGAATTTCCACTCTCCAGGGCGCGCGCGGGGCAGTCGCTTCGGCGATGAACATCGCCTACGCCACGCAAACATCCCAGGGCCTGGCCTCCAACGTGGGTATCACGCTGAATGGAATTTCGATCGCCATGCTCAACGGCTATCCCGCGGCCGGAGGCGCGGGCAACGTATCAAACATCTACGCCGCGGCTGGCTTGTCTGCGGACTACAACACGGCCAGCGCGGCTGCCGCCACGATATTTATCCAGGTGGCCAATGCGCCGACACCCGGTCTTTGCAGTTTCTCCTACAACGCGGCTACCGCAGCCTTGCCGGCTCAGGTCGGAGCGGTTGTTACCAGCGGCTGCTGATCGCGGTTTCGCTGGGCATAGGCCTGCCGCCTCCATGGAGACCGCGTAAGCGGCCGACTGGCGCAGGCGCAGGCAAGGGGTAGGCTCGGTGGTCCGATCCTGCCCTTCGTGTTTTTGGAGGGGCGGAGCGCGCCGGCGACCGCCTCGCTAGAACAGATGGAGAATCAGTTGCGAAGCCTGGGATTCACGCTGGTCGAGCTGATCGTCGTCATGGTCGTCCTGGGAATCCTGGCGGCGGTATTCATCCCGCGCTCCGGCAACGATGCGATCATCTTGTCCACCCAGGCGGAGCAGTTCGCGGCGGACATACGCTATGCGCAGTCGCTCGCGATGACCCAGGGATGGAGCGGAGTTTCGGCGCGGCGCTACCGCATCAATTTCACCGCTACGACCTACAACTTCACCGACGTCAGCGGTGTCGCCGTTCCTCATCCCAGCGGAACGACGGGCTCAATCGCGTTTACGGGCGGAGTCAGCATCTCGCCGTTTCCCGCACCCGCCCTGCCGAACAACGTCGTGACCTTCGACGGGCTTGGGAGGCCCTACACGGATGCGAGCGCGACCACACTGCTCGCATCCACGGCCACGATCTCGCTTGCCAGAGGTAGCGTCACTCGCGCGGTCCAGGTTTCCCCGGAAACCGGCATGGTGCGCCTGCCATGAGCGCCTTGCTGGTCAAGGCGGCGGGCGCAGCGCAGCGCGGCGTGAGCCTGATCGAACTCATCGCCTTCATCGTGATCATGGGAATTTCCGTCACGGCGCTGCTGAGCATGTACCGAGCCGTCCTGCCGCGCGGCGCCACGCCCGCGCAGATCACCCTCGCCACCCAGCTCGCGCAGGAGCGCATGGAACTCCTGCTCGGCCAGCGCGATGCATACGGTTACTCGACCGCGGTGCTTACCGATCCCTGCGTGGGAGGGACGCCGCCCGCGATATGCACCAACCAGTTCACCCCCGCCGGTCTGTACTCGGTTATCGTCGTAGGCATTAATCCAGCCGTGCAGTTCTCCGGCTTGAGCACCAACAGCTACCGCATGTTCGGGGTCAAAGTCCTGGGTCCCGATGGCAACCAGCTCGCCAACCTGTCGGCGGTCATCGCCAATTATTGAATCCGATGAACCGCGCGAACACCCGCTTCTCGACCCTGCGCCAGCTTGGCTTCTCCCTGATCGAGCTGATCGTGGTGACGGTGGTGCTGGGCATCGTCGCGAGCATGGGCGCGATCGTGGTACGCGACGGCATGCTCGGCTACTTGCGCGGCCGCGAGATCACCAGCGCCGACTGGCAGGGCCGGCTCGCGCTGGAGCGCATCACGCGCGAGCTGCGCGATATCGCGTCGCCCAATTATTCCAATATTGCCGCGACCTCCTGTAACAGCTCGACTTTCGCGTATTCCGATATCGGCGCCGTGCCGATCAGCTACACGCAGAGCACCACCACGCTGCTGCGCAATGGCCAGCCGCTCGCCGACAATGTCACCGGCTTGCGTTTCTACTGCCTGCAAAGCAATGGCCAGACTTATTCGACCATACCGTCGGCTGTGTATTACGTCACTGTCTCCATGATCGTTGCCACGGCGAACACCAGCGCTACTTATCGCAGCACGGTCAAGCCGAGGAGTTTCTGATGCGACAGCCCGAGCTGAACATCAAGCGCGCGCGCGGTTTCCTGCTGATCGTGGCGGTAGTGGTGTTGGTGCTCGTCGCCGTGGCGGTTGTCGCTCTGGGCAATATGACCTCGGCCGACATCCGCGCCAGCTCAGGGCATGCGCAGTCGGAGCAGGCATATTTTGTCGCGACTTCGGGTATCGAATATGCGAGCCAGCAGTTTGGCGCCGGAACGCAATGCGCCAACCTCACCAACACGAATATTGCGGTAGGCGCCGGCACGTTTGCCACCAGCGGCGTCCGCTATACTCCCGCTCGCACGACATTGTCCGCCGCGATTGGCGCCACGAGCACTACGATCCCGGTAGCGAGCATCGCCGGCTACGCCCCAAGGGGGCAAGTGCGCATCGACAACGAATACATTAACTACGCCAGCGCTTCTGCGGTCGCCGGCATCTGCGCTCCCGCCGCGGCACCCTGCCTGCTGAACGCGCAGCGCGCTGCCTCCGGCAGCACGGCTGCGGCGCATGTCATTGCCACGCCGGTGGCGCAGACTATGTGCGTGGTGACCTCGACCGGCGCTGCCGGCGGCGCGACACGCGTGCTGCAGCAGGGAATTCGCCTGCCAGGGGCCATGGTCGTTTATGCCAAGCTCAACGGCGATCGCGTGCCCTACTACCGCATGTGGGACGGCACGGCCTGGGGCGCGGAGCGGACCGCTACCAGCGTCGGTGCCGTCGGCAACATCGACTTCATGGTGCTGAAATTTTCGCGTACCCGCAACGAGGCCGTCCTGGGTGTTCAGAGCAGCACCGGCGCTATCACGACCCAGATCTGGAATGGCTCGGCGTGGAGCGCGGTGACCGCCATCGGCACCGCCGCTGCCAACTACCGCGGATTTGACCTCGAGTACGAGCAAAACAACGATCGCGCCTTGATCGTCTATCACACCAACGTTGCCGCCCAGTTCTCCTATCGCACCTTGAGCGGAACCACCTGGTCCGCAGCCACCAACGTGGCATTGCCGGTGGGATTCGGGACGCTGCGTTGGATAGAACTGGCGCCCAATCCGCTTGGCATCAGCAACGACATGGCGTTGATATTGACCAACAACGGGGTCGCTGGCGCGGGACGCATCTACGGCTTGCGCTGGACCGGCAACGCCTGGAACAACATGGGGGCTGCCGCGGCTTGGGACACGGTGGCGGCAAACACTACCACCAAGATCATCGATGTGGCGTACGAGCAGCAGTCCGGGGACATCCTGTTCGTGTGGGGCAGGGGGGTCACTACCCAGCCCTACCGCAGCTATAGCGGCGGCGCCTTGGGCGCGGTGACCGTCCTGACCATGGGGGATCAGGGCGGGGCGCCGAATTGGCTGCGCCTCGCTCCCGACCCGACCTCGAATCGCATCATGTATGCGGCGACGGATACGGGTTCGGACTTGAACACCCGCATGTGGACGGGTGCAGCGTGGGATTGCAGCGCGCCCGCGGCGGGGGCATGCAACGCCAGCCATCCGGAGCACTCCGCTGCCGTGGAAGATATCCAGGACATGAACTTCGACATCGTGTTCGAGACACATCCGCTCAACCCGGGGATCGCATGGCTGGTGTTCGGCGATGGTGCAACGGTATCGCGCAGACGCTGGAATAGCGGGACCAGCACCTGGGCGGCCGCCACGACCTCGGGCGACGACACTGCCTACGTGGCGCTCGCCGCTCATCCGTTCAAGGATTCGGGCGCGGTGTTCGCGGCGATTTACGAGGACACGCAGTCCGCGACCGACGACATCAGGGCGATGCAGCTCACTGCGGGCGGGGTCGCCTGGTCGGTGCTGACGCAACTGTGGGCCGGCGCCACCGTCGCCAATCCGGTGCGAAACCGCGTCGCGGTGCGCGGCGAACAGGCGCTGGTACCAATCTACGGCATCGAGGTCTATCCCTGACGCCTGCGGTTTTTCTTTTCCAGGTCGAGTTTTGTGCCTGAGACAGTTCTGGCAGGGGCAAGGAGGGGCGCATTTGGCCTGCGACCATTGCGCGCCCCGGATACTCCTGAAATCGCTGTGGCAATTAACCATTGCGGCTGAAATCGCGGGAGCGATTGGATAGAGAAAAACCATTGACAACAAGCATTTATTGATATAACTTCAAGTAACTCGTCCGACGAGTAACGCATATGGCATGGTTTTCCAAGAAAAAAGCGCAGCCGGGCTGGATGGCCGTCAGTACCGACACTGACGCCATACGGCTAGCCCATGTAGAGCGCCCGGCGCGGGGCAAGCCTAAAGTGGATCATTGGGGCATCGTCAAGCTGGACGACAAAGACGGCGCGGAATTGCAACAAGCAGCCGATGAGTACCGACTGGGCCGTTACCGCTGCGCCACGCTGCTGCATCCGGCGGAATACCAGTTGCTGATGGTGGACGCGCCGAATGTGCCGCGCGAGGAGCTGAAGGCGGCGATTCGCTGGCGCGTCAAGGATTTGCTCGAATACCACATCGACGACGCCACCATGGACGTTCTCGACATCCCGGTCGACAAGGATGCGGCGGGAAAGAGCCACTACATGTACGCCGTCGCCGCGAAAAATGAGATCGTGCAGGGGCAGATCGCGCAGTTCGAGCGCGCCAATATTCCGCTGCAGGTGATCGATATTCCCGAAACGGCCCAGCGCAACATCGCCCAGCTATACGAAACCGCCGACCGCGGCATCGGCATGCTGAGCTTCGATTATTCCGGCGGCCTGTTCACCCTCTCGTTCGCGGGCGAGCTTTACCTCGCGCGCAGGCTGGAGATGACCTGGCCACAGCTCGCAGGAGCGCAGGATAGCCAGCGGCAGGCGTACTTCGAGCGCATCGTAGTCGAGTTGCAGCGTTCGCTCGATCACTTCGAGCGCCAGTACCGGAACATCACGCTGTCGGAACTGCTGCTCGGACCCATGCCCGAAGATATCGGATTGCAGGCATTCCTGAGTTCGCAGTTGTACCTGCCGCTGCGGCAGATCAATCTGGCCGATGCCCTGGAATTCGTCGGCAGCGACATGGGCGTCGACAAGCAATGGCAACTGCTCCATGTGCTGGGTGCGGCGCTGCGCGCAGAGCCGAAGGCGCTATGAGCCAGCAGATCAATCTTTTCAACCCGGTTTTCCTCAAGCAGAAGAAGACTTTTTCCGCCGTGAACATGGTGGACGCCATGGCCTTGCTGCTGGTCGGCATCGCGGCGTTCTACGCCTACGCCAGCATCGAGACGGTGAATCTCGGCCGGCAGGCCGTGGAAACGTCCAGGCAGTATGAGCAGTCGAAGGCGCGGCTGGCTGAAACGAGCGCGCGCTACGCGCCCAAGAAAATCGACGCCGCCCTCGATGTGGAGGTGAATAATCTGCAGGCACAGTTGAGCGCGCGCAAGGCGACGCTCAACAATCTCGGCATCGGCATACCCGCCGGTGACGCGAGTTATGCGGAGTACATGCGCGCCCTGGCGCGCCAGTCCCTCGGCGGGCTGTGGCTGACTGGGTTCAAAGTAGGCAAAGGCGGCGCAGAGATCGAGATCACCGGGCGCGCACTGCAGCCCGAGTTGGTGCCGTCCTACATCCGCCGCCTGCGCCAGGAACGTGCGCTGCAAGGGCGCGCCTTCGACTCGCTCAGCATGACGCAAGGCGAGGGAGCGCTGCCGGCGGATACTTCCCGGCCAGCCGGTGCGCCTGCCAGTTACGGTTACACCGAATTCCGGCTCGGCTCCACCCACGCCGGGCGTGCGTTAGACGGGGATGCGGAGCCGGCCGGCACGACGGCACCTGAACAGGCGGGAGATATTGCGCAGGGCTCGCGGCAGCCAGCGCAATTTCCCGGCCGCGGATCACGATGAAGCAGCTAATGCAAAAATACGCACAGCGTCTGCAAAAATACGCGGACAGCGTCGATTCGATGGCATTGAGCGAGCGGACCATGTTTTTCGGCGCCGTGGCGCTGGTGCTGATGACCTTGCTCCAGGTTTTTCTGCTGAACCCGGTGTTGTCGCAGCGAAACCAGCTTTCGGCACAGATCGCGCAACAGCAGGACGAAACGAAGGCGATCCAGGCGCGAATCCAGAGCCTGGTTCGGCCGGATCTTCCCGACCAGGACGCGCTAAATCGCGCCAAGCTCAAAAGCCTGCGCGAACAGATGGCGCAACTGGAGCGGCAGTTCGAGGAGCAGCAAAGGCAATTTGTCGCGCCGGGACAGATGGCTGCGATGCTCGAGAACATGATCGCGAAAAACCGGAAATTGCAGTTGCTGTCGCTGCGCAACCTGCCTGGTGGCGGCGTGCCGGAAACGGGCGCTGGCGCGCCGGCAAGCGCCGCCGGCGGCGGTGCGCGGGCGGGCGGCGGGCGTGAGGTTTTTCGGCACACGGTGGAACTCAGCATCAAGGGCAGCTATTTTGATCTGCTCGATTACCTGGCCGCGCTCGAACGCATGCCCGAGCACCTGTTCTGGGACGGAATTGAACTGACTGCGCAGTATCCGCAGTCCGTGTTGAAGCTGACCATCTATACGCTCAGCCCGGAGAAATCATGGCTGACCGTATGATGCCGGCGCAGGCAATTGCGGCCACCGCCGCGCTGCTGCTATCCGCCGGCAGTACCGCGCAAGCGCTCACCGATCCGACGCGGCCGCCGCTCGAGCTCATGAGTGTGGTGGGGTCCGGTGTGGCGCCGCGCACTCCGCTGCAATCGATCGTGCTGTCGAGCGCGCGCAAAGGCGCGATCATCAACGGCCAGTTTGTGCCTTTGGGGGGAACTTACGGCAAGGCAAAGCTGGTCCGAATCACGGCGACCGAAGTGACTTTGAAAAGCGAAGGAACAGTGGAAGTGCTACAGTTGTATCCCCCGATGGAGAAGACTTCTGCTGCGTCCGGCGCAGAGGGAAAACCGGAGAAAGCGGTAAAACGCCCATGAAAACTCTGTGCACTGCCGGACTGATGATAAGCGCAATGATCGCGGCCGGCTGCGCCCGGGAACCCGTGCGCGCCAACCGCGTCAGCGAGCGGATCATCGACGAGATGGACAAGAGCGCGCAGCGCGCGAAACCGAGGGAATCCGATGCGGTAAATCAGGCGCTGCTGCCGCCGCTGCGCATGGAATTGCCTCAGGCACAGGGAAAACCGATCGAGGGGCGCTTCGATCTGAACGTGAACAACGCCCCGGCGCGCGAAGTGTTCCTGTCCATCGTGTCGGATACGCGCTACAGCATGCTGGTCCACCCGGAGGTGTCCGGATCCATCTCGGTGAACCTCAAGGACGTGAGCCTGTCCGAGGCGCTCGAATCGATCCGCGAGATCTATGGCTACGAGTACAAAATCGACGGCAGCAGGGTCTATATCCAGCCTGCCGGCCTGCAGACGCGCGTGTTTCAGGTCAACTATCTGATCGGCGCGCGCCAGGGCAGGAGCGACATGCGCGTTACCGCGGGTTCCAGCGGAATAGCGACCGGTGCCACGACTGCAACTACCGCGACCGCGACGGTGACGGCGCCAGGTGCGGCGGGAGCGGCACCCGTGGGTCCGGTCGGCGTGCAGGGTCCACCTTCCCTGACCCCAAACGCAGCGGGCGCGCTCGGCGGCATGCAGGCCGACGCAACGCGCATGTCCACGGTCCAAACGACCGACTTCTGGGCCGAGGTGGCGTACGCAATTCGCTCCATCGTCGGCACGGGCGAGGGGCGCAACTTGGTCATCAGCCCGCAGTCCGGTGTGGTGGTGGTGCGCGCGATGCCGCAGGAGCTGCGCAGCGTCGCCGCCCTGCTTAAGGCGATGAAGCTGTCGGTGGAACGGCAGGTGATGCTCGAGGCGAAAATCATCGATGTGACTTTGAACCAGGCTTATCAATCCGGGATCAACTGGGCGGGGTTTGATTTCAAACAGGGCATCGCCGGCGGTTTTTCCAGCGGTGTGGGTGGCGCGGCCAACAGCTTGGGGCCGAGCGGCAGCTTGAGCGGGCGTACCGCCGGCAGCAGCGCCGGCCTCAGCAGCAATTTCACCGTCGGCGGGCTAAACCCCCCAGGGGTGGGAGCGCTCGGCGGCGTGGTTGCGGGGGCCACGAACGTCGCCGGCGGGGTGTTCGGTCTGGCGGTGCAGACGCAAAATTTCGCGGCTTTGCTGCAGTTTCTCGAGTCGCAGGGGTCGGTGCAGGTGCTGTCCAGTCCCAGGGTGGCCACGCTCAATAACCAGAAGGCCGTGCTAAAAGTCGGTACCGACCAGCCTTACGTCACGAGTATCACAGTGGTTCCCGGCCTGACCACCGGAGGGGTGGTCACGCCCACGTCGGTTGCACCGCAAATAAGCAATATATTCTCCGGCATTTCGCTGGATGTGACGCCTCAAATCGACGAGAACGGAAATATTGCGCTGCATATCCATCCGTTGGTTACCAGCGTGAGTCCGAAGTCGGTCGGGTTCAATCTGGTCGGAGTCGGAGCGCAAAGCGTCGATGTGGCCGCGATCAATGTGAGCGAGTCCGATACCATGGTGCGCACGCAGGACGGCAACATCGTCGTGCTGGGCGGCTTGATGAAAGTGGAACTGAACAACGGCCGCAGCGGCATTCCCGGCCTCGCCGATGCGCCGGTTATCGGCGGCGCTTTCCGCAATTCCTCCACCGACACCATAAAGAGGGAACTGGTGATTCTGATCAAGCCCACGATCATCGACAGCGACAAGAACTGGGAACAGGACATACAGGACAGCCGCAGTCGCATGCAGGGCATGGGCAACGATCAGCGTACCAGCCCGGCCGACCGAAAACAGTGATTTACCTCAGTCATTTCGGCTTGCGCGAGCCGCCCTTCGGAATCACGCCGGACACCAGCTTTTTCTTCGCCTGCGCCAGCAGCCAGGAAGGTCTGAACACGCTGCTGGTGGCCGTGGCCAATGGCGAGGGTTTCATCAAGATCACCGGCGAAGTGGGCACGGGCAAGACGCTCCTGTGCCGCAAACTCCTCGCCACCCTGGCCGACAACTACATTACCGCCTACGTTCCGAACCCCAATCTGGAACCGCGCACGCTGCTGTGCGCGCTGTGCGACGAGCTGCACGTCGCGGTGGGTCCCGATCTCGATCAGCACCGCCTGCACAAGGCGCTGAACCTCGCGCTGCTCCAATTCGCGCGCGACGGGAAGCGCGTGGTGATCTGCCTTGACGAAACCCAGGCGATGCCGCTGGAAACGCTGGAAACATTGCGCTTGCTGACCAACCTGGAAACGGAAAAAAGAAAACTGGCGCAGGTGATCCTGTTCGGCCAGCCCGAGCTCGACAGGAAGCTCGCCCACGAGTCGGTGCGGCAACTGCGGCAGCGCATCACCTTCCAGCATCATCTGGGCACGCTCACGCGCGAGGAGCTGGCGCATTATCTGGCCCACCGCTTGAACGTCGCGGGTCACAGCGGCGATACGGTATTCAGCAGCCAAGCGGTGGGCGCGATCCACCGCGCCACCGGCGGCGTGCCGCGGCTGGTGAACATCCTCGCACACAAGGCCTTGATGCTCGCATACGGTGAGGGCGTGCGCCAGGTGCGCGCCCGGCATGCGCGCGGCGCGATCGCCGATACGCCCGCAGCCAGCTCCTTTCCGGCGCGCCACTGGGCTTGGCTGACCATGGCGGGCCTGCTCGCCGGCAGCGGCATCGGTTGGCTGGTGCTCAAATGAGCCTGATCAACAAAATGCTGCAGGACCTGGACAAGCGCCATGCCGCCGACGGCAGTGGCAAGGCAGTGACGCAGCAATTGCGCCCGGTGCAGGCGCGCAAGGACTGGCGGCGCGTCATGTGGGAGCTCATCGCCGGCCTGGTCATCGGGGCCGGCTGGGCCGTGTGGGTAATGTATCAGGTCTCGCCGCGCTCGGTGGTTACCGATTTGGCTTTCCAGTCGCAGGCGAAAAGATTGCAAGCGGCTGCAGGGCTTCCGGCTCCGGCTGCTCCGCAGACGCAAGAGCCTCCGGCCGCTCCGATAGCAGCGCCGGCGCAAATTGCCGCCCCACAGCCGGCGCCTGCCGCAGCGATTTCGGAGCCCGCGGCGACTGCGGTTGTGCCGGTCTTGCCTGCGACCAAAGTGACGGAACCGGTCAATGCGGACATGCTCAAGCTCGCCACCGAGATTGCCACGCCGCTTGCCAAGCAAGGTTCCGCCGCCAAACCCAGTGCCGAGCGCAGGCCCGCTGCGGAGGCTGCGCCGGCACCCAGGACGGCGAACAGGGGAAAGCGCGCCCCGACGGCGACAGCCCAGGGCGCGCCGGCACCCAAGGCACAAAGCCCGGCCAGCATTGATAAGCAGATACAAGTGCCGACCCAGGCCGAGCGCGCCGAAAACGAGTTCCGCAAGGCCACCGTGCTGCTCAATCAGGGCCGGGTAGCCGAAGCGATGGATGGCTTCAAGTCAACCTTGCAGCAGGATGGCGGGCACGCGGCTGCGCGCCAGGCCTTGGTCGGGCTGCTGCTGGAGAACCGGCGCATCGACGAAGCGCAGCAACTCCTGCAGGAAGGCTTGAGCCGCAGTCCCGATCGATCGGCTTATGCGATGCTGTTGGCACGAATTCAGGTGGAACGGGGAGATCTGCAAGGAGCCCACGATCTGTTGAGCAAGCATGCCGGTAGCGCGGCGAACAACGCCGATTACCACGCCTTCGACGCGGCGCTGCTGCAGCGTCTCGGGCGCCACAAGGAGGCGGTTTCAGGGTACCAGGCGGCGCTCAGGCTCACGCCCGGCGCCGGCGTGTGGTGGATGGGAATGGGCATTTCGCTGCAGGCCGACAACCGCGGCACGGAGGCGCTGGACGCTTTCGGGCGCGCCAAGGCAGCGGGCGGTCTCAGCGCGGATTTGCTCAGTTTCGTCGATCAGCGCATGAAACAACTGCAATAGCCGCCGGGGCATGCAGGACAAAATCTATCAGGGCTACAGATGGCAGGTGCCGCGGCGCTTCAAGGTGACGTTGCGTTCCACCGCGCGCCCGTGGGCGAGACCGTGTTCGCCTGGAGCCATGATCCTGCAGGTGAGCCGTTCGCGCCGCTTGTATCTATGAAGCGCTTGCAATGAACTTGGCAGATTTGCTCGGCACCGTGGCGGGCGTTCTCACCACCTTGGCCTTCGCGCCGCAAGTATGGCGCGTCTGGAAAACGCGCTCCACGCGCGACATATCCTTGAGCATGTACCTGGTCTTCACTACCGGGGTCGGATTCTGGCTCGCCTATGGTCTGGTCCTGGGCGCCTGGCCCATCATCGTGGCGAACTCGGTCACCCTGGCGCTCACCGGTACCGTGTTGGCGCTGAAATTGCGCCACGGCTGACTTTTCGCGAGATAGGACCGATGAAACTGTATACCTTCTTCCGCTCTTCCGCCGCGTTCCGCATGCGCATCGCTCTCAACTGCAAGGGCCTCGCCTACGCGCCCCAGGTGGTAAGTTTGCCCAAGGACGAGCACAAGCTTTCGAGCTATCTGGCGGTGCATCCGCAGGGCCTGGTGCCGGCCCTGGAAGACGGCGGCAAGATCTACGTGCAGTCGTTGGCGATGATGGAGTACTTGGAGGAAACGCGTCCGCAGCCGCCGCTGCTGCCCGCGAATGCCGAGGACCGCGCCTACGTGCGCGCGGTGGCGCAGATCATCGCTTGCGAGATCCACCCGCTCAACAACCTGCGCACGCTGCGTTACCTCAAGAAAAGCTATCGCCTCGACGACGAGGGCGTCAACGTCTGGTACCGCCACTGGATTGCCGAAGGGCTCAACGGCCTGGAAGTTTTTCTCGCGAGTTCGAAAAAACACGGCAAGTACTGCTATCGCGACCAGGTCACCATCGCCGACTGCTGCCTGGTGCCGCAGGTGTTCAACGCGCAGCGTTATCAGTGCGACCTGGCGCCTTATCCGACCATCATGGGCATTTTCGCGGAGTGCATGAAACTGGATGCGTTCATCGACGCCCAGCCGAGCCGGCAGCCGGATGCCGCGTAGCGTTGCTGCAGGGGGAAAATCGATGTGGTGCCGGCGCGCATCAAGGATCTGCGCATTCGCGATCTTCGCTGGACCCTCGGTGGCTGGCAAGCGGCCACTGGAGCTAACCCGTCGGTAATCGGACGCACGTTGCAGCACCAGAATGTCAGCACTACGGCAATTTATGCTCGCCTGATCTTGGACTCGGTGCGCGAGGCAATGCAACAGGCAACCAGCGCGATGCTCGTTGCCGGCGGGATTGGCCGCGCAGCGGAGGTGACGCCAATTCAGGAAACGAAGAAGAATGCGACGCGCTCTTAGGACCGCCGCGGAGGTGATCCCGTTGCTCGGGCAAGCCGCTTGAGGCCGCGAAGATGAAGATTGAATTTGTGCAGCCCAGGCCGCGTATTGAGGACTGGCGCGTCAAGCTGAACGGGCGAACAGTCGGCGGCGTGTGGCGATGCGGTGATGGCTATCTTGTTTCTGTCGCCGTCAAGCAGTCGGCACCGACGCAAGAAGCCGCATTCAAGGCAGCGAGAAAACAACTGCGCGACCTGATCCCGATTCTCGGGCAGGTGGCTTGAGTTCTCATGGCCTATTGACATGGAACCATTAACTGGTACCATATGCATATGAACGGAACGCACCGGAAGACTCTCGCTGCCGTGTTTGCAGAGCCTGTTTCGGCGTCTTTGGAATGGCGGCGCATTGAATCATTGCTTGTCGCTGTTGGCTGCCGAGTCATTGAAGGCGCTGGCTCTAGGGTGCGTTTTGAGAAAGACGGGCATATCGCCACGTTTCATAGGCCCCATCCAGCCAAAGAGGCGAAGCCCTACCAGGTGCGGGATGCGCGGCAGTATCTTGCGAGTTTAGGAGTAAGACCATGAGCACTATGATGCACAAGGGTTTCGCCGCCCGTGTTGAATACAGCGAAGAAGACGGCTGCTTTGTCGGTCACGTCGCCGGCATTCGTGACGTTATCGGTTTTCACGGGGAGACCGTTGCAAAATTGCGGAAGGCTTTCAGGGAAGCCGTTGATGATTACCTGGCTACCTGCGAGAAACTTGGGCAGGAGCCCAATCGCCCGTACTCTGGGCAATTCCGCCTGCGCCTGGCCCCTGAGCTTCATGCACGCGCAGCGATGGTCGCGGAGTCGCAAGGGAAAAGCTTGAACACATGGGCGGCTGACGTGATCGAGAACGCCGCAAGAAGGTAAAGGCCGAGCAGACCGTAGAATGCGGCATGCTCAAGAAAATCGTTTCCGGTGGTCAAACGGGCGTCGACCGCGGCGCGCTGGATGCGGCCCTGGGCGTAGGCTTTCCCTGCGGTGGCTGGTGCCCTGAAGGCAGGGTTGCCGAGGATGGCAGGATCGCCGATCGCTACCCCGTTACCGAGCTTGCCAGCGCAGGCTACCGGCGGCGCACCAGGCAGAACGTCATCGACTCGGACGGGACGCTCGTGATTTGCTTCGACGCGCCCACTGGCGGCACGCTCGAAACCGTGCGATTCTGCGACCGATTCAAGAAGCCGGTGCTGGTGATTGACGCGGCTGCGACCGACCCGCCAGCGGCTGCAGCGCTTACCGCCGAGTTCGTCAAAGCGCATTCGATCGCGGTGCTGAACGTAGCGGGACCGCGCGAGAGCACGCGCGCCGGAGCCAGCAATTTTTCCAGAGCGGTTGTCGCTATCCTCGTTGCTCAGTAGCATCAGTCCTGGGCCGAGCCCCGCTCATCCGTATCGATGCGAGACCACATGGCATTGAAGGCGGAAATTGCAATGTGCTTGATTGTTTGAACGTCGAGAACGATAAAGTCAGAATGGCCACGAGAGGCAAGGGACTCACGCGCCATGGCTTCCGTCTCGGGCCGTGCGAAGTAAAAGATTCGCGTCGTGTCGGCGCGCTGTTGAATTCACAAGGACACGCCGTTGGCATCATCAGCATGCGCGAAGGCGGTATCTCCCTTGGGCTACATGAGCTAAGCGCTTATATCAATAGAACCTCATCTCATGGCAGCGTTCAAATTATGGGGGTTGATCCGCTTCAAGCCACCAAAGCAATAATCCAGACCCTTGATCAATTCATTAGCACTGGCATTGGTTATGCTCGATCAATTCGATTTTCTCGCGAATGGCTCAGCAAAAATCAAGGATTGCTCAAATGACACGACCGACGCCCAACCGCACCGTGGATCCGACGCGCGCAAGGACAGCGCGCACTGGTCACCGTGACCGTTAGCAGCACAAGTGTTGGCGCGCGATGAAATTTACGCAGCCTCAAGCCGCTCAATGCGCTCATATCCCCCGCGCTGCTCAAGCGTCCAGACATCGACGGCCTGCTGCATGCGTAGCCATATCTCCGGGCCATTGCCCAGCAGCTTGCCCAAGCGAATCGCCATGTCAGGGGTCACGCTGCGCTTTTCAAGCAGAACCTCCGAAACCGTCAGGCGCGAAACCTCAAGGCGGTCGGCGAATTCCTTTTGCGTCAGGCCAAGCGCCGGCAGCACGTCCTCGCGCAGAATTGCGCCCGGGTGCGTCGGGCATCGGTTCGGGTTTCTCAAGCTCTTAGCCATCAGTGATAATCCTCCAGGTTTAGATCGGTCGCGTTCTCGCCAACAAAGCGGAACGTGATGCGCCAGTTTCCCGAAACAGTCATCGCCCATTCTCCTTTCCGGTCGAATTTCAGCGGGTGCAGGTGCATGCCGGCAATATCCAACTGTTCGACAGCGGTTGCTTCTTCGATCAGGTCAAGTATCCGGCGAATGCGTGGCCCGTGCTTGGCGTTGATCCCGCGGGCGTCATCCTTCTTGAAGAACCGTTCGATGCCCTTGTGTCGGAAATTCTTAATCATGGAAGTAGTGTAATCCAAGTAAATACGTTATGCAATAGCATAGATTACATGACCAAACCGTCAAGCTGCCTGCCCGGGCAACGGGATCAACTCCGCTCCGGGCTTAAGAACGTGCTGCGTTTTTCTTCGTTCCCAGAATTGGCTTTACCTCTGCTGCGCGGCCAATCCCTCCGTCAACGAGCATCGCGCTGGTTGCCTGTTGCATTGCCTCGCGCACCGAGTCCAAGTTCAGGCGAGCATGAATCGCCGTCGTGCTGACATTCTGGTGCTGCAAGGCGCGCCCGATCACCGACAGGTTAGCTCCAGTGGCCGCTTGCCAGCCACCGAGGGTGCAGCGCAGATCGCGAATGCGCAGATCCTTGATGCGCGCCGGATCCACGGTGCGGTTGGGCGTCGGTCGTGTCATTTGGCTCGGGTCAGACGGAGTCGCCACTGAGACTACGATTGCGTCAATTGTTTCACCGGACGAACAGACAACCTGTAACTCTGGAAAGAGTTTCCAATTTACTGCGGCGCCTTGGGCAGATATAGCCGCGACCACATGAAAGCAAGTTAGGACGTATTGGTCCCCAATGAAGAATCCACTGCCGCTAGAGCCTCCGGATTGGCTCAGAATCCGTACGCAAGCGCTTCGTGATAGTTCAAGCACGTTCAATCCCTGCGCCTTTGGTTTTCCCATTGGAAAAATCGAGAACAGATCCAAGAACGCGATCCAATTCATACGCGAGAATCGGTTCGCCTTAACGCGACGCGCGAAGCGCGAGTGACAGCGCGTTGACGTGCTGTCATTTGTCGCTTCTCATGTCTTTGTTCGGTGGCGTACGTTGCTCAAACTGCCGCATACCTGCCAGTACCGGTTTCAAGTAACTAACGACGATGCGCGCGAGCAGATCATGTCCTGTATGGTTGATGTGGTAATCGGCTTCCCAGAATAGTTCGTCGCTTGACTGCTGCATTTCATGAAGTGGATCCAGCGTTCGAATGCCGGCCGCATTTAGTCTGGTGAGAAGACTATGCCCCATTCGCCTACTAATCTCAACATTACCCGATGTGAGGCCGAGCTTTTCCCTTGCACTCTTTAATGTAGTCGCGTTGGAAGCGGCAGGCATGTCACTTCGTGGGGAGCGTTACAACAATGAACGCGATGCGCTCGCTTGAACATGTGCGTGCGATGTCTAATATCTGTTCGTATGCAACGTCCACAGCTGTAGTTTCTAACTCAGGGAAGGTCTTGAAAAAATACGCTTGATTGAGCGCCTGGCCGATTGCCCCCGCGTTGTAAGACGCAGCCTCTTCGAGAGCGCGATAATAGCCGTCAGGCCGTTTGGGGATCTGAGCGCGGTGTCTTATCTCAGCGGTTGTAATCCCATCCAGGAAATCATTGCCCGTGTACAGCACCACTACATACATGTCTGGTTTCAGGTACAAGAACTTCTTTAGGAACCCAGCGTAGTTGTGTGGACCGTAGTATCCGGCGCCGCCATTGAGCACCTTGAACTGTGGGCTCTTGTACGACAATTCCAACAATGCCTCAAGGCGATTGGTAAATGATTCCGAGTTGTAAACCACTCCATCCATGTGGGAGTCGCCGGTTACTAGGATTCGATAAGTCTGACCGGGCTTTGCCGTGAGCGTGTCTATGTCTTCCCTGAATCCGAGGTTGTTTACGACCATCCTGATGGTTCCTCTGGGGTGTTCCTTCCATGTGAAACTTCTTACAGCATGGGGCTTGTGTATATGTCCCGCGGTGCTGTCAGGAATATAGTAGTCGCTCTCACTCCAAGGAACACGAAAACCCGAAATTCGTGATTGGACCCACCGAGAAAGTTGAAGAAAATGGAATCCTTCGAATTTATACGAAATGGCGGCGAGCGCGACGCCCATAACGAACATTGCACTGATCAGGGCCACAATACTCCGTTTGGTCATTTCTTCTCCGATTGCGTAACACCGAACTAAACTATTATGTGAACAGATCCTCATTCCGTCTGTATCTTCCCGCGATAGGTCTGTTCGTCCGCTCTTTCCGAACAGCATATTACCTCTGGCACTTCGGTCTATCCAAATCTGGATGAACGGATTCGCCTAGTTCACTCACCGTATCGGTCAGTGGCGACGTACTCAGCCGGGGGAAACGGTCGTTCTCGTGGCCGCCATTTGTCGAATAGAGATGTTCGTGAGGTTGCCAAACCGATCAAGTATCGGACACCGCGTGTCAGATCAAGTCGGAACTACTACAGACCGAAAAGAGTTCGGGACGAGCGGGATATCGGGACAAGTTCAATAGCGGCGCAGGTATTCGGACGCCTGCGCCGCTGGTCCCCAGGAGAGCAGCGGGGCACAGCGGGACAACGTGCCCCGGAGTTGACCAGTGGGGGTAAATAAGTAAAGATTCGAGAAATGGGTCGCAATATTTGAACAAATGCATTCCCGAATCTAAGACAACCTGAAAATCAATAGAAACTAACTCAACTAACAAACGACTCCCCTCGAAAAGTCCTCGGGTCGGCGGTAGCCTCAATATGCCGGCAAACCACCGGCATTACCGAAGGAGCACAAAATGTTAGATGAACACACGCTTTACTCAATCATTGACGAGCACGGTGACAAATCAACGATCACGCTCGACAAAATGATAGCTGATGCTTTGCAGGAATCTCTGCCCGATGTGCATGTATGGATTCAAGCTCAGTACAATCGGGTAGCGGCGAGAAAGCCAGAACTTGGACGAATTCAAAAGGGTGACCTCGTTCGCCTTCTCGCCCAACGAGAAGCCGAGAAACACCCGGCCTTTCATCGAATGATTGAAGAGCTTCTCGGCCCGCCCGGACTGCTCAAGTAGACGATGATTGCGGGTTGATTTCGCGCGTTTGCGCTGCTCATCCCGAAAAACCCCCGAGACAAGCGGTCGAGACCCTACCTGCGCGTTGAAATCCGGAGGCTAGGGTCGCGTAGATCGATTCGCGCCGCTCAGCGATCACCCCGCACCCTGCTCGACGCTTGCAGGGGTGATTTCGAGCGGGTCGAGATCGCGCTTAGATCGCGCGAAAAGCCCGTTGGGATGCTGCGAAATTGCATAAACATTCATTCAGCCAATTGGCTGAATGAGTATAAGTGCTTGATTTATTGGTGCCCCGAAGACGAATCGAACGTCCGACCTGCCCCTTAGGAGGGGGCCGCTCTATCCACTGAGCTACCGGGGCGAAACGCGCAATTCTATACGATATCGGGCGCTCGCTCGCTTCGTCTTGGACGAGCAAGCCGCGTCAGCGGCTGCCCATGACCGGTCGCGCAGCGTGGCAAGCCGAAAGCGCGATTCCGGGCACGCGCGCCTTCTCTAGAGAATTAATTTGGATCCCTCGGCCGGGGCAGCGCACTCCACGTTGGAGCCAAGGCGGGAGAGGGCTTCCCTGGTCTCTTTCAGCTTGAGATCGATATCGTCGTCGCTCTGGTCCGGGTCGTGATGAAACAGGTGCAGCCGCTTCACCTTTGCTCTCGCCGCGAGATCCGCGACCTCGCTGACGCAGGAATGGCCCCAGTCGACTTTCGACGGATACTCGTGGTCGCGGTAGGTGGTGTCGGTGATGAGCAGGTCCGCGCCTTGCACGAAGTTCGCCAGCCGCTCGACGTAGGCCAAGTCGTAGCGAGGATCGCTGCGGAGGTAGAGTTCGTTGTCGGTGATATAGCAGACGGATCGGCCATGGCAGGTGAGCCGGTAGCCGAGGCAGTAGCCGGGATGCTTGAGCAGGATCGTATCGATCCTGACCGCGCCGAAATCGAGCGATTCCTCGCGCAGGTCGCGGAACACCAGCCGCGCGCCGAACTCGCGGATGGTGACGGGGAAATACACGCTTTCCATCTGGGCCGCGATCGCGCGCTCTATGGTGAGATCGCCCTGGTAGGGGCCGAATACCTCGATCTGATTGCCGCGCACGTACAGCGGCCCGAAAAAGGGGACGGTATTGATGTGATCCCAGTGTGTATGCGAGATGAATACCCGCGCGGAAAGCCGCTGCACTTTCGTCGCAGCGAGGTGATCGGACAACTGCTTGATGCCGGAGCCGCAGTCGAACACATACAGCGGTTCGCCGCTGACTTCCACGCTGACGCAGGGCGTATTGCCGCCATAGCGCAGCGAACCCGGTCCCGGCACCGGAAGCGTACCGTGCACGCCCCAGTAGCTCACTGCCACCTTGTCGGACAAAATCTCGGCGATCAGGCGCAGCAGCGACTCCCGCTGGATCGGCTTGACGATGTATCCGTCCGCGCCGAGTTCCTTCGCGCGGCGGCGGTCGAAATCGTAGGATTTCGACGAACACATGATGATCTTGATCGCGGCCAGATCCGGCCGGCTGCGGATCTCCCGGCACAGTTCGAACCCGTCCATTTCCGGCATGATGACGTCGCTGATGACGCAGTCGGGCCGATCGACCGGGATCTCCCGCAGCGCCTGCACGCTGGAGCCGTAGGGTTTCACGCTGTGCCCGCCTTCCTCGAGCACCGCCTGCATGAGTTTGAGGATGATGGGATCGTCGTCTACGATCAGAAACTTCATGGCTTTTTCTCAACTTTCGTTCAGGGCGCCGGCCGGTATGCCCTGGATGCTTCCCGCGAAAGACCGCGCGCACACGGCATCGTACCCCAGGATGCACCGGCATGGTAAGTCCCCGCGTCCGCATTTGCATTGATAAATCGAGGCAAAGCTGGTAGCTTGCCTGTCTCGCTCAGGGACATGCGGCGAAGACCGATGCCGCAATGACAAGCAATAATATGCAACCAGCGTCCGCGCAGGCCGTTCTCGATCCGCAAGTGACGGAAGGCCGCACCGGGGATGGCGCGCCGGCGGTAACGCTGTCAGGAGCATGGGACATCCGCGCGCTGGAAGCGCGCGCCAGAATGCTCACAGCCAGATTGCGGCTACTTTCTGCCGAATCCAGCAGGCATTGGGACCTCTCGCGCATCCAGCGCCTGGACCACATCGGCGCATTGCTCATCTGGCAGGCGTGGGGCAAGCGCCGGCCGGGCCGGCTCGCGCTCGCGCCGGGGCACGAAGTGTTTTTTTCCAATCTCGATGCGGCCGCGGGCGCGGCGAGCGTCGCGCCATTCGATCCTCTGGGCCTGGTGCGCGGGCTGGGCGCACGGATGCTGCACACGCGCGAGCATCTGCTCGGCATGGTGGAGCTGATCGGCCAGATTCTGATCGATTCGTTGAGCCTGATTCGCCATCCGCTGCGCGGTCCCTGGCGCGAGATTTCGGCGAGCGTGTTCCGCGTCGGCACGCAGGCACTCGGTATCACCGCGCTGGTGGGTTTTCTCATCGGCGTAGTATTGTCCTATCTCTCGGCCGAGCAGTTGAAAGCGTTCGGCGCCAATATCTTTATCATCAATCTTCTCGGCATGGGGATTATCCGCGAGCTCGGTCCGGTGATCGCGGCGGTGCTGGTGGCCGGGCGCTCGGGCTCGGCTATCACGGCGCAGCTGGGGGTGATGCGCGTCACCGAAGAGCTGGACGCGTTGTCGGTGATGGGCATTCCCCACACGGTGCGACTGATCCTGCCCAAGATCGTGGCGCTGGCGATTGCAATGCCGCTGCTGATCCTTTGGTCCTCGGGCATCGCCTTGATCGGTGGCGCGATTGCCGCCAGCACGCAACTGGGTATCAGCGTTAATTCCTTCATGAGCGGCCTGCCCGGGGCCGTGCCGACGGTCAATCTGTGGCTGGCGATGGGCAAAGGCATCGTGTTCGGCGCGCTCATCGCGCTGGTGGCCTGCCACTTCGGCCTGCGCGTGCAGCCCAACACCGAGAGTCTGGGCATAGGCACCACCAACTCGGTGGTCACTTCCATTACCGCGGTGATCATCGCCGATGCCATCTTCGCCGTGATTTTTTCCGACGTCGGCATCTCACTCTCATGAGCCCCATCATTGAAGTTACGGGCCTGTGGACCCAGTTCGGCGATCACATCGTGCACAAGGACCTGAACCTCACGGTGATGCCGGGCGAGGTCGTGTCGCTGGTAGGCGGTTCCGGCAGCGGCAAGACCACGCTGATGCGGCAGATACTGGGTCTGGAACAACCGGCGCGCGGCACGGTCAAGGTATTCGGCATTCCATTGCACGGCTCGAATACCCAGATGGTGCAAAAAATCCGCAAGCGCTGGGGTGTCTTGTTCCAGCAAGGCGCGCTCTACAGCGCGCTGTCGGTATTCGATAACATCGCACTACCCCTGCGCGAGCTGCGCTCGTTCGACGAGGATTTCGTCCACGACATGGTCATGCTCAAGCTCGACATGGTCGATATCGAGCGCCGCCACGCGTTGAAGATGCCGGCCGACCTCTCCGGCGGCATGATCAAGCGCATTGCGCTTGCGCGCGCGCTGGTGCTGGAACCCGAACTGGTGTTCCTGGACGAGCCGACCGCGGGGCTCGACCCGGACCGCAGCGAGAGCTTCGTCAAACTGATCCGCTCGCTGCATCGGAAACTCAACCTGACGGTGGTCATGGTGACGCACGACCTGGACACGCTGGTATCGCTGGCGGACAGGATCGCGGTGCTGGCCGAACAGAAGCTCATCGTCTACGGCACGCTCAGGCAAGCGATCGCGGTGGAGCATCCGTTCATACTCAATTTCTTCCTCGGCGAGCGCGGATTGCGCGCGCTGTCGGCGGTGGGTGCTTCGGTTAAACTACTAAGCGACAAGAATTAAGGGGAGATTTTCATGGAAAACCGCGCGCATGCCCTTACGGCAGGCTTGTTCACCCTGGTGCTGGGAGCGGCGCTGGCGGCCGTGGCCATGTGGTTCAGCAAGGACGACATGAAGCTTATTCCTTACGTCATGACCACTTCGAGTTCGGTGACCGGATTGAAAGCCGAGGCGCCGGTGCGCTACCGCGGCGTGGACGTGGGCAAGGTCGAGGACATCGCCATCGAATCGGCGAACAACGGCCGCGTGCGCATCCGCATCGGCATACGCGAGGGTACGCCAATCACCAAGAGCACTTACGCCCAGCTCGGCTACCAGGGCATCACCGGCCTCGCCTATGTGCTGCTTGGCGACGACGGCAAGTCCAAGGAAGCGCTGCACGGCGATTCGAAACAGATCGCGGTCATTCGCATGAAGCCCTCGCTGATGGACGATGGCGAAAGCCTGTTTGGCTCGATCGTCGAGATCACGGATAAAGTCAACCAGTTGCTCGCCGAAGAAAACCAGGGACGCGTGCGGCGCACGCTCGCCGGCCTGGAGGAGCTGACGCAGCGCGCGAGCGCGGCGACGCAGAAGCTCGCGCCGAGCCTGGAGGTCATGCCCGGGCTGATCACCGAGGCGAAGGGCATGGCCGCGGATGCGCGTGCCAGCTTGAGGAAAACCGACGCTCTCATCGGCAGCGTCAACGGGCTGGCGCTCAAGCTCGACCAGCGCGTGGACACGCTCACTCACGCGCTCGCCAGTGTCGAGGAAGTCGGGGTCACGGCGCGCGCGGTGGGCGAGGAGACGATGCCGCGCATGAACGCGCTCATCGACGATGTGTCCAAGGAGACGCGCACGCTCGGTCGGGTCGTCAATACTCTGGGCGACAATCCGCAGAGCCTCGTATTCGGTGCGCCGCCGGGCAGACCCGGTCCGGGCGAACCCGGTTTCGCGGGAGGACGATAATGTTGCGCGCTGCTTTGCTGCTGTCGCTTGCATTGCTCGCCGCTTGCGCCATCGCGCCGCAATCGCGCGACGGCATGGCGAGCTATGATTTCGGCCTGCCTCTCCCGGACAAGGAGGCCACGCCGCGACTGCGGCACGATCTGCTTGTCGCCGCGTTGACGGCGCCGGCGTGGATGGACAATGCCGGCATTTACTACCGCTTGGCCTATCAGGACGCAACCCGGCCGCAGGCCTATGCCCAGAGCCGTTGGGTGATGCCGCCTGCGGCGCTGCTCGGCCAAAGGCTGCGCGCGAGTATCGCCCGCGCGAGCAAGGCGGCGGTATTCACCCCCGCCGACGGCGTGCGCGCGGACTACACGCTGCGGCTGGAGCTGGAGGAGTTCAGCCAGGTGTTCGATGCGGCGGACAAGAGCCGCGCCGTGCTGCGGCTGCGAGCGAGTCTCGTCCGCAACCGCGGCGTCGCGGCGCAGCAAGGCTTCAGCATCGAGCGCGCTGCGGCCACGCCCAATGCAGAGGGCGGCGTGCAGGCGCTGATTGCGGCGAGCGACGAAGCCGGCAATAGCCTGATCGACTGGCTGGCTGCAAATATGAAAAAGTGATGGGGCCGCTCAAGCAAGTCTATCTCTCCATCCCGCTCATTGAAATGGCCGACCCAAGGACGACTGAACCGATATGATCAAGAGTCTGGATCACCTGGTGCTGACCACGCGCGATGCCGAGAAGTGCATCGATTTCTACACCCGTGGCCTGCGGATGAGACTGGAAACCTTCGGCCAGGGGCGCAAGGCGCTGCGTTTTGGCGAGCAGAAGATCAACCTCCACGACAAGAGCACCGTGACCGACGGCTATGCCGCGCATCCGACGCCGGGATCGCTGGACATCTGCTTCCTCGCCGACCGGCCGCTGGACGAGGTGATCGCGCAGTTGCGCCAGGCTAGTATTCCGATCGAGCTCGGGCCGGTAAAGCGCACCGGCGCGCGCTTCCCCCTGCGTTCGATCTACATCCGCGATCCCGATCAGAACCTGATCGAGATTTCCGAGCCTGCCTGAAGCCCGTCTCGCTGGCGGTGGTGTTGAGGTTTCCGAGATGAATGCGACGAGTGGTTTCAAACCGACTTATTCCAACATGTTCGATCCGCCGGCGGAGTTGCATCACCGCTTTGATCAGTCGCTGGCCAAAATCAAGTCGGTTCTGGGGCGCGAGCAGTCGCGGACCGTGGTCGACTAGGGCCTGGTTACACTCAGCACATCGGCGCGGCATATGTTGACCGGTCACGGCGCGGCAGATTTTCGCGAGGTGCTCGATTTCTGGTTCGGGCCGGCCGGTTCGCCCGAGTTCGGCAATCCGCGCGAGGCGTGGTTCAGGAAATCGGATGAATTCGACGACGCGATTCGCGCGCGCTTTCTCGATCTGCACCGACGGGCCGCTGACGGACAGATGCAGCCGTGGCAGGCGGCGCCCGACTCGCTGCTCGCCCTGATCCTGGCGCTCGATCAGTTTCCGCGCAACCTGTTTCGCGGCAGCAGCCGGGCGTTTGCGACCGATGCCCAAGCGCTGGCCGCGGCGCAAATGGCCGTCGCCCGGGGACATGACCGGGCGCTGTTACCGGTGCAACGCTGGTTTATCTACCTGCCTTTCGAGCATGCCGAAGACCTCGCCCTGCAGCGACGATGCCTGGAGCTGTTTGAAGGTTTGCGCGGCGACCCCGATAGCGCGAGCACCATCGATTACGCGCGTCGGCATTATGAGATCATTTCTCGTTTTGGACGATTTCCGCACCGCAACGCCGTTCTGGGCCGCATATCGACGCCGGAGGAAATCGAATTTCTGAAGCAGCCCGGATCGGGTTTTTAGGAACACCAGGGATGCAACTTCAACATGAGCAACTCGCGCCGTCGGCATGGGTATGCCGCTTTGCGCGCCTGATCGTGGCGGGCGGCACTGTGCTCGACCTCGCCTGCGGCCATGGGCGGCATGCGCGCTACCTGGCCGGTCTGGGCTACCGCGTTGAGGCGCTGGACCGCGACAGCGCAGCCCTGGCCACGCTTGACGGCGTGGCCGGGATCTCGACGCGCTGCGCGGACCTGGAAGGCTCGCCCTGGCCCTACGAAGCAGGCCGGTTCGACGGCATCGTCGTCACCAATTACCTGCACCACCCGCTCGTCGCCGCGCTGCTTGACGCATTGCGCCCTGGAGGGGTTTTCATCTACGAAACCTTTGCCGTGGGAAACGAAAAGCTCGGGCGACCGTCCAACCCGGAGTTTCTGCTGCGTCCGGACGAGTTGCTGCAATGGGTGGAGGGCCGATTCAATGTTCTCGCGTTCGAGCAGGGCTTGGTTGTCCGCCCCAGGCCGGCGGTGTTGCAGCGCATTTGCGCAGTCCGCCGCAGCGTGGAGGACTGCAGGCTGGATTTGTCGCCGTAGGGTATTTTTGTGCCGGCGGCGAGACTAATGCGTTAAAATGAAACATTTTTCTGATGGGACAGCTCATATGTTGAGCGGAAGCCTGGTTGCCATTGTCACCCCCATGCTCGAAGACGGGTCGCTGGACCTCGCCCGCTTCAAGAGTCTGATCGATTGGCACATCGCCGAGGGTACGCAGGGCATCGTCGTCGTCGGCACCACCGGCGAATCTCCCACGGTCGATTTCGACGAACACAAGCAACTGATCCGCATCGCGGTGGAGCATGCCGCCGGGCGCGTTCCCGTCATCGCGGGTACCGGCGCCAATTCCACCGCCGAGGCGATCGAGTTGTCCGAGTCAGCCAAGCAATCGGGCGCGCAATTCAGCCTGTCGGTCGTGCCGTACTACAACAAGCCCACCCAGGAAGGCATGTACCGGCATTTTCGCGCCATCGCCGAGGCCGTGGACCTGCCGCTGATCCTGTACAACGTTCCCGGGCGCACCGTCGCCGACCTGCAAAACGATACGGTGCTGCGCCTGGCCGAGGTCGCCAACGTCGTCGGCATCAAGGACGCCACCGCCAGCCTCGAGCGCGGCAGCGATCTGTTGCGGCGCGCTCCCAAGGGCTTCGCCGTCTACAGCGGCGAGGACGCCACCGGACTGCCGCTGATGCTGATGGGCGGCCACGGCGTGATCTCGGTTAGCGCAAACGTCGCCCCGCGGCTGATGCGGGAAATGTGCGCCGCGGCCTTGTCCGGAGACATCGCGCGGGCGCGCGAGGCCAACAACCGTCTGCTGGGCCTGCACACCAAGCTGTTCGTCGAAGCCAATCCGATTCCGGTGAAATGGGCGCTGGCGCAGATGGGGCTGATCGAGCCCGGCATCCGCCTGCCGCTGGTGCCGCTGTCGGCGAATTTTCATGAAATCGTCAGGGAAGCCATGCGCCAGGCCGGCATACAGGTGAAAAGCGGCCTGCGTTTAGTCGAGGGTAAAGCCGTATGAAGCGTAATGTCGTTTATTTCGTCCTGCTTGCGCTGCTGGCCGGCTGCAGCAGCATGCCGGAGATCCTCCAGGGCGAAAAGATCAAATACAAGGGAGCGGGCAAGCTGCCGCCGCTGGAGATTCCTCCGGATCTGACTGCTCCCTCGCGCGACGACCGTTACGCCGTGCCCGATGTCAATACGCAAGGCTCGGCGACGCTGTCCGCCTACAACGCAGAGCGCGGCGGCGCGGTGCGCCCCGGCTCCACGGAACTCCTGCCCAACGTCGCCAAGGTCCGCATCGAGCGTGCCGGCAACCAGCGCTGGCTGGTGGTGCCGGAGGCTCCGGAGAAAGTCTGGCCGGTGCTAAGGGAGTTCTGGCAAGGGCTGGGTTTTCTGGTGAAAATCGAACTGCCCGAGGCCGGGGTGATGGAGACCGACTGGGCGGAAAACCGCGCCAAGATCGCCGATGATCCGATACGCAGGGTGCTGGGCAAGTTCCTCGATTCGGTATATTCGACCGGGGAGCGCGACAAGTTCCGCACCCGGCTGGAGCGCGGCATTGAGCCCGGCACGACCGAGATTTACATCAGCCATCGCGGCATGGTCGAAGTCTACACGTCGGCGACCAAGGACTCGACCGTGTGGCAGCCTCGTCCCGCGGACGCCGAACTGGAAGCGGAGTTTCTGCGCCGGCTGATGGTGCGCTTCGGGGTCGAGGACGCGCGCGCGAAGGCGCAACTTGCGAGCAACGAGGTCAAGACCGAGCGCGCCAAGCTGGTGCGCGCGGGTACCGGCGCCGGAAAATTGGAGTTGACTGAATCCTTCGACCGCGCCTGGCGCCGCGTCGGCTTGGCGCTGGACCGCGTCGGTTTCACCGTGGAAGACCGCGACCGTTCCAAAGGTTATTACTTTGTGCGCTATGTCGATCCGCAGATCGACGGCCAGCAAAGTCCGGACAAGGACAAGGGCTTTCTTTCCAAGCTGGCGTTCTGGAAGAGCGACAAGAGCGGGATCAAGGCAGAGCAGTACCGCGTGGTGGTGCAGCAAGCCAACAACATCAGCGAGGTGCAGGTGCAGAATAAGGACGGCCGGCAGGACGATGGCGACACCGGCCGGCGCATTCTATCGCTGCTGCATGAGCAGTTGAAATAGCGCATGCGCTTTGCTTGCCTGGGTAGCGGCAGCCGGGGCAACGCGCTCGTGGTCGAGAAGGATCGCACCCGCCTGATGCTAGACTGCGGCTATCCGCTGCGCGAAACCGAGCGCCGGCTCGCGCGGCTGGGCCTCGCGCCGAGCGATCTTGCCGGCATCCTTGTCACCCATGAGCATAGTGACCACATCGCCGGCGCCTACCAGTTCGCGCGCAAGCACGGTCTGCCGCTGTGGCTGACCCACGGCACGTTCAGCGGTTTCCCGGGAGATGCCTCGGACTTGCCGCCGATCAAGCTCATCGATAGCCACAGCCCGTTTGCAGTCGGCGAACTGCAGTTGCTGCCGTTTCCGGTTCCGCACGACGCGCGCGAGCCTGCTCATTTCGTCTTCTCCGACGGCGCGCGCCGCCTGGGTGTGCTTACCGATACCGGTTCCTCCACCAGCCATATCGAGGCGGTGCTGTCGGGCTGCGACGCGCTGGTGCTCGAATGCAATCATGATCTCGACATGCTGATGAACGGCGACTACCCGCAGGCGCTCAAGGCGCGCGTTGGCAGCCGCTATGGTCACTTGGACAACCGGAGCGCGGCCGGGCTTCTGGCGGCACTCGATAACAGCCGTCTGCAGCACCTCATCGCGGCACACTTGTCCCGACACAACAATACGCCCGAACTTGCGTGTCGGGCGCTGGCGCAGGTGATGGGCTGCGCGCCCGGCTGGATCGGCGTGGCCGACCAGGATGAAGGATTCGGCTGGCGCCAGATCGTGTAGGGTTTCAGGATTCGGGAAGCGCAGTACGCGCTACGGAATGCGGAAACAAAAAAGCCGGTCCGAAGACCGGCTTTTTTATTGCCTGGAGAACAGGCTTACTTCTTGGCTGCGTCCTTGGCCGCGCCCGCGGGGGCGGCGGGTGCAGCAGGAGCGGCGGCGCCGGCCGCAGGAGCGGCAGGTGCGGCGCCCGCAGGAGCAGGGGCGGCAGCGTCTTTCGCAGCCTCGGCGGCAGCGGGCGCAGGCGGCGGCGGAGGCGGCGCGGCCTCAGGTGCTTTTACCGGCGCCGGAGGGGGAGGAGGGGGGGCTTCCTTGCCGCAGCCCGCCAACATCAGCGCGGCAAGCGCAGAAATCAGTACTGAGCGGTTCATTTCTTGGTTCCTTTATCGATAAGTTAAGTGGCATTTGGCGCGGCCCATGTGAGCCGCTCCAAGCTGGCAATTATACCCTCTTTCGCCGCCGTTTTACAGGCCGCTGGTGGTCGCGGAAACGGCGGGGCACGAACTGTCCCAGATTTCCGAAAAGCGCAGATATATGCCCTGACTTTCCATGTCGTCGTTGAGGCTGAGCGTGGCGCGCGGCTGCGCATACACCGGGCGGCGCACGAAATGCAGCTTGTCCGCGAGCACAAGACAGTCCTGCACGCGGGCGGCGTCACCCTGGGTCTGGTGGATGAACACGCGATCGCTGAACTGCCGCAACAGCTTGAGCAGGCGCGGGCAGTAGTTGCGGATGTAGCCGGTATCGTGCACCGCGAGGTACAGCCGGTTATTGCGGCCGCGCAGCAGGAAGGCGCGCAGAAGTTCGTATGTCTGCGGCGAATTGATTTCCAAATCGGAAAAATCCGGATCGAAAATGCGTAGTTCGCGCTGCGCCAATCCGATCAGCCGCGCCAGCGCATCGCGGTATTGTTTGCGCGTGGAGAGCGCGCAGCGTTCCGGTTGGGGTTGGACGATTTCTTCGGGATCGCGCATGCTGCAATTATACGCGGTGACTTAAATCGCGCCCGCCGTTGTCGCAGAGTTGCGATGTTGCGCGGACGAGAAGCCGTCCGCGCGGATCGTCGATTGCGCACGGATGAAAAGCACATCCGCGCGCAATCGACGATCTTGAATAAAAGCCACCCCAAACCGCCCTTGCTTTTATCCATAACCGAGTTTTCTGTACGGATGCGCTTTTTATCCGTACAGAAAACGCGGTTGGCGCGCGCGAGCGCGCAATGGCCGCTCTTGGCATGCGCCGGAATTTAAGACGCCGTATATATATCCACGGGTTTGTCGCATGTGGGCAACTGCCCTTGGCGGGGGGCTTCACGATTTCACCGGATGGTTTAGAATCGTCCGGGACGTGAAGGCTAACATGCTGCAAATCGGACAACCTGCTCCTGTTTTTTCCCTCGCCGACGCCGATATGGAGTCGGTCGATCTTGCTGCGTTCAAGGGCAAGAAAAACGTAGTATTGTATTTTTATCCCAGAGACGACACGCCCGGCTGCACGTTGCAAGCGATCGAATTCTCCGATCACGACGAGGAGTTCGCGCGGCACGATTGCGTGGTGCTGGGCGTTTCGCCGGACGATTGCATCTCGCATGCCGAGTTCCGCGACAAGCATGGTCTGTCGGTGTGCCTGCTCGCCGACCCGGAGGTCGAGGTGTGCGAAAAATATGGCGTGCGCGAGGTGAAGGAGTGCGACGGGGCGAAGAAGACCTGCATCGTCCGCGCCACCTTCGTCATCGACAAGAAGGGCCGGCTGCGGCATGCCCTCTACGGAGTCAAACCGCGCGGGCACGCGATGGACGTGCTGCGGCTGGTAAGAAAGATCAACGGCGAATGCAGATCGCCAAAGACACGGTAGTCTCGCTCGATGTGCGGCTGTCCGACGTACACGGCAACCTGATCCAGCAGTCGGCCGAAGCGGTGCAATACCTGCACGGCGATTACGGCGGTATTTTCCCGGCGGTGGAGGAGGCGCTGCAAGGCAAGGCGCCGGGGGAGCACATCGAAGTGCGCCTCGAGCCCGAAGACGCGTTCGGTGAATACGACGCCGAGCTGGTGCAACTGGCCGAGCGCGCGCAGTTCCCGCCGGAGCTTGAGGTCGGCATGCAATTCGAGCGGGAAGGCGGCCCGGAAAACGAGTTGCTCATCCATACCGTCACCGACATCGCCGGCGACCAGGTGGTGCTCGACGGCAATCATCCGCTTGCCGGCATGGCGCTCGATTTTGTCTGCACCGTCGTAGCGGTGCGTGAAGCGAGCGCCGACGAGATCGAGCGCGGCTACGCCGACGACGATGCGACCGGACCGCTGATTAGCGTAGTACAGTAGTTGCCGACAAAGCCGGCGGCGGGCAAAGGATCGCACGCGGCCAGAATCAACAAGACGGTAGCAGGGGTGGCCCAGGGGAGAGCGTATGTCAGGCATGCTCGGAGTCGTCAGTTACGGGCTGGGGACGGTCGTCGGTTTCATCGTCATCTGCGTGCTCATTTTCTGGTTTATCCAGGACGTCACGCAGAAGAAGCACGCGGTGCTGCGCAACTATCCGGTCATCGGCCGGCTGCGCTATATGTTCGAGAAACAGGGAGAATACTTCCGCCAGTATTTCTTCATGAACGACCGGGAGGAACTGCCGTTCAATCGCTCCGCGCGCTCCTGGGTATACCGGCTGGCCAAGGCCGAGGGCGGCATCATCGGTTTCGGTTCCACCAACAACACCAACGAGCCCGGGTCCATCCTGTTCGTCAATGCGCCGTACCCGGTGCTGGAGGAGGACCGCTTGCCCACGTCCTCGCTCACCATAGGCGAGGGTTACGCGCGGCTACCGTTCGAGGCCAAGTCCATCGTCAACGTCAGCGGCATGAGCTACGGCGCCATTTCCGCGCCGGCGGTGCGCTCGCTGTCGCACGGCGCCGCCATCGCCGGCTGCTGGGTGGATACCGGCGAGGGCGGCTTGAGCCCCTATCATGTCGAGGGCGGCTGCGACATCGTCATGCAGATCGGCACCGCCAAGTACGGCATCCGCGACCGCGACGGCAACCTGTCGCCGGACCGGGCGAAGGAACTGGCGCCGCAAGTCAAGGCGTTCGAGATCAAGTTGTCGCAGGGCGCCAAGCCGGGCAAGGGCGGGGTGCTGCCCGCGGCCAAAGTGACCGAGGAGATCGCCAGGATCCGCGGCATTCCGGCGCATCAGGATTCGATCAGCCCCAACCGGCACCGCGACATCGCGAATGTAAATGAACTGCTGGACAAGATCGCCTACATCCGCGACCTCACCGGCAGGCCGGTGGGCGTGAAGACGGCCATCGGCGGCCGGCAGTTCATCAACGAATTATGCGAAGCCGTGAACCGCCGCGGCCTCGCGTACGCACCGGATTTTCTCACCATCGACGGCGGCGAAGGCGGCTCGGGCGCGGCGCCGCAGGCGCTGATGGACCACATGGCCCTGCCGATTGCCGAGGCGCTGCCGCGGGTGGTGGACGCGTTGATCGAATCCGGTTTGCGCGCGCGCGTGCGCGTCATCGCCGCGGGCAAGCTGATTACCTCGGCGCGGGCGGCCTGGGCGCTGTGCATGGGCGCCGATTTCGTCAATACCGCGCGCGGTTTCATGTTTTCACTGGGCTGTATCCAGGCGCTGCGCTGCCACCAGAACAGCTGCCCCACCGGGGTCGCCACGCACGACAAGCGCCTGCAGCGCGGTCTGGTGGTGGCGGAGAAACGCCTGCGCGTGGCGCAATACGCCACCGGCATGAACACGGAGATCGACATGATCGCCCACTCCTGCGGCTGTCGCCAGGCGCGCGAACTGCGGCGCGAACATGTGCGCATCGTGCAAAGCGCCGGGCAGAGCGTCGCGCTGAATATCCTCTATCCCTATCCCGAGGCGGGGTCCGGGCGGGGGGCGGCGTAGGCGCGCGCGCATTCCGGGTAAAATAGCGACGGGCGCGGGACGCATGCTATGTACCGTGCATGGATTCATTGAGGAGCAACCGATGCGAGACAAAAGCATGGATCGAAAGCTGACCATGATGTACTGGAGAGGTGATCGATTTTGGCTAGGGAAATTGCTCGAGCATCCCGAGGTGATGACGCAAGGCGAAACCCTTGCGGAGCTTGAGGAGAATCTCAAGGACGCCTTTCGCTTGATGGCCATGGATGACGTGCCGAAGGACTACAAGACCAAAGAAATAGCGTTGTGAAGCGCAGCGAGCTGATTCGCGAATTGCAACGCGCAGGTTGCGATTTGCATCGGCATGGCGGGAGGCACGACATCTACATCAATCCGGCCACTGGCCAAAAGCAGCCGGTGCCGCGACACAATGAAATTGACGATGTTCTGGTCAAGCACATCAAGAAGTACCTTGGGCTAAAGCGCTAGCGGCAAGCTTCCCTGGTATCCCTCATGAATGCTCCAGCCGGCTTCCAGCAACTATTCCGTACCAGTCCCGTGCTCGATCTGATCGGTCCTTTTTTGTCGAAGGGAAATGGCGCCGATCTGGTGATCGGTCTGCGCGCGGAGGCAAAGCATTGCAATGCCCGCGGGACAGTGCATGGCGGCATTCTCGCGACGCTTGCCGATGTAGCGCTCGGCTATACGATGGCAACCGCATCGACTCCGCCGGCCAACCTCGTCACCGCCAACCTGACGCTCGATTACGCCGGCACGGCGAAAATCGGCGACTGGCTGGAGACGCACGTGGATATCCAGAAGCAGGGAAACCGGCTGGCGTTTGCGAACTGCTACATCACGGCAGGCGAGCAACGCATCGTGCGCGCGAGCGCTGTGTTCCTGGTCGCGGGGCAGCGCGAATCCGGCTCCGTGGGCTGACTCGAGTCCGGCGCGGAGCACGTCTCCTGATGTCGGGCATTGGCCAGAGAGGCACGCCCAGAGCGGAGTTTCGGGCAGCGACCATCTTCAGCCGGCCGCTTTCCGGGTCCAGCACATACCTTCTGTCGTGGTGCGCGACCACGGCGACCTTTGATGAATGCCGCG
Source organism: Betaproteobacteria bacterium (assembly GCA_016234705.1). Taxonomy (GTDB): domain Bacteria; phylum Pseudomonadota; class Gammaproteobacteria; order Burkholderiales; family SG8-39; genus 2-12-FULL-64-23. The sequence continues at coordinate 32,715 of JACRAS010000219.1, forward strand.
CTGAAACCTGGGGAAATGGCGGCGTGACGACAGCGGTGCCGGGCGACGAGAATTTTCCGAGGCCGGTCATCGAGGGGCTGATAGCTGCGGGTTTTGACGAGTTGTCGCTCGCCCGCCACTTACCCGGCATTAATGATCGCGATGTTTCTTGTTAGATACCATGGCGGCCCGCGCAAACTCGGCCTATACTCTTTTCAAAATGACGAAGGAACGCCCAGACGTCCCCATGGGTGGCCTGATCGATTTTCTGGATTCCGTATAATTCCTATTGCATGACTTTTTTCGCGCACGTCGAGAGTAGACCGTGAGCAAGGCGAATACCTCTATGCGTTGGTTCACCAACGTGGTACCCGATTAGTCTTTGATGGGTATTGCAAATCAAAACGTTTCCCGACAGACCGTAAAGGATCGCGTCAGGAACATTTCAAAATCTTGATCGTCTTGAGGCCAAAGGTTGAGAGCACTGCTTCGCGGCGAGGTACAGATTCGGTCAGTCGAGAATGGCGTGTGCGCGTGGCTCGGAATAAAAATCGGGGCATGATCACTGCATCCACACGGACGAGAGCGACACGCGCTGTGATGTGGGGCGTTAAGCGCCTTTCACATCTACCGGAGACGCGCGCCTGGAGCGGAGTTTCAGGCAACGACCATCTTCAAACGGCCTTTTTTCGGCTCCAGCACATACCTCCGCGAAGGTGTTGAATGCCTCAACGCCGTCCGACCCAATACCGTGGCCGGCGGCTGTGATGAGCAACGGCGATGACGCGGATCACATCGGCTTGCAGCCGGTAGATCAGAGAATACGAAAAACTGTGGAGATGCAGCGTCCGCGTGTGGCGTGCGCTGGCGTGGCCCAACTCGGGGAACCGGTTCAGGAGGTCCAGCGCTCGATTGAGTTCATCGACGAAATCATCCGCTGCGATGAACGCGCCTTCGCCGATGTACCAATCGACAGCGGCATCGGCATCGCCTTGCGCCTCGTCGCTAAGACTGACCCGCACCGGCTTTGGCAGCACTGATTTTTGTGCGAAGTCGGGTCATCACTTCATCGGCGGCCGTCCATTGAGTGCGCCCGGCTTCCATGTCCGCCACGCGGCGGGCGATTTCCTCATCCCAGGCTTTGGCAATGGCTTCGGGCGATTCTTCGGGTTCGCCTTCGAGGCTGATGATGAGGCGATGGATCAACTCGCCGCGTTCCGGAGGCGACAGTTGCAAGGCTTGGCTTTCAATCTCTTTCAAAATTGCTGCCATGATGTTCTCCATAAGCAGACGCGTTGGACGAATATGGTATCCGTATACTCACCCAGCGAGCAAACTTTCGTAGGGAATGCGAAGGCCGTCATGCAGCCTCTTGACCATCCGCAGGCTTAAAGTATGCGGATAAGCTTACGGGTTCACTGAGGAGACAACGGCCTGTGTGCCTGGCAGGTTGACAGCGCAACGCTAGCGTACGCTCGGCAATCGGTCTGAAAGCCAATAGGGACGCGCGTCTCCGGCTATCCATGCAATTCCAGCTCGTCGGAGATGAAGCGCTTGGGCTGCGGCGAGTTCGCGCCGTTCAAGCCGGGCGCTGCACGGCGTTCGCGACTGTGCGCGCCGCGTCGATCACATTGCTGGCGGTGATGCCGAGCGGCCCCTGGCCCTGGGCGGCGAGGCTGTCGGCCGCGGCGCCATGCAGCCAGACCGCGGCCGCCGTCGCGTCGCGTGCATTGGCGCCTTGCGCGAGCAGGGAAGCGATCATGCCGGTGAGCACGTCGCCCATGCCGGCCGAGGCCATGCCCGGATTGCCGCTGGTATTGATCAGCCAGGTACCGTCGGGGACGGCGATGACGCTGCCGTTGCCCTTGAGCACGACGACGGCCTGGTAGCGCTGCGCGATGTCCAGGGCCGCCTGGATGCGGTCACTTTGTACAGCCGCAGTCGCGCAGCCGAGCAGGCGCGCCGCTTCGGCCGGATGCGGCGTGAGCACGCTGGCCGCGCCGCGCTTGGGCAGCCGCGCCTGCAGGGTCTTGCTCGACGCGATCAGGTTGAGCGCATCGGCGTCGAGCACCAGCGGGACGCCGGCATCCAGTACTTCGCGCAGCAGTTGCTCGGCCGATTTTGCCGTGCCCATGCCGGGGCCGGCGGCAAAAGCGGTAATCAACCCCGCTTCGAGCAGCTCGCGCGGCGTGCGCAGCATCAGTTCCGGCTGCAGGTGGTCGAGGTAGGGCGGATGATCGGTGAGCATGCCCAGAAACACTTTGCCGGCACCGAGCTTCAACGCGGCGCGCCCTGCCAGTACCGCCGCACCGACCATGCCGTGCGCGCCGCCGAGCACGCCGACGCTGCCCGCATTGCCCTTGTGGAAATTGAGCGGCCGCGGCGGGAGCACCTGGCGCAGAGAATCGGATGAGGTTGTGGCGCCCTTGCTCGCCGGCATCACGCCAAGATTGAGTCCGAGATCGGCGACGCGGATTTCGCCGCCGAGTTTTCCACAATAGTCCGGGCCATCCAAAGTGAGCAGGCCGGGCTTGAGCGCGATGAAGGTGATGCAGTGAGTCGCGCGCAGGGCGCATCCCATGATTGCACCGGTGTCGGCGTTGATGCCGCTGGCGATGTCCAGCGCGAGCTTCGCTCCGGGCAGGCGGTTGATGCCGGTGATGATGTCGGCGTAGCCGCCTTCGAGCGCGCGGGTGAGACCGATGCCGAACAGGCCGTCCACCACCAGGTCCGGACGCAGCGCCGCCGGCGGCGCGGCATAAGTATTGCCGCCGCACGCGCGCCATTTCCTGAGCGCGGCCAGCGCATCTTCGGACAGTTGGTGTTCGTCCCCGGCGAATACCAGCTCGACGCGGTAGTACCAATGCTTGAGCTGCGCCGCGACCTCGAACGCGTCGCCGCCGTTGTTGCCGGGACCGGCCAGTACCAGCACGGTCCTGCCGTATTCGCCGAGCAGCTCGCGCGCGTATTCGGCGGCGGCGAGGCCGGCCTTTTGCATCAGCGACCCGCACTCGGGCCGCGCTTGCGCGAGGCGCTCGATCTCGCGGATTTCGCGCGTCAGGTAAATCAGACGGGGTGTGTCGACGTTCATTTGATGCTGCCGTACATGCCTTTTTCTTCAGGCCTTGCCCGCGAGTTCCACGACGTGTTCCGCCAGCGCGAGCGACGCGGTCAGCCCGGGTGATTCGATGCCGAACAGGTTGACCAGGCCCGGTACGCCATGTTCGAGCGGGCCCTGTATCAGGAAATCGCTTGCCGGTTGATTCGGGCCACCGAGCTTGGGCCGTATGCCGGCATATCCCGGCGCCAGTTGTCCGTCCCGAAGCCCCGGCCAGTAATCGCGTATTGCCCGATAAAAACCGTCGGCGCGGCGCAAGTCGACATCGTAGTCTATTTCCGTTATCCATTCCACGTCCGGCCCGAAGCGCGCCTGCCCGGCCAGATCCAGCGTCAAGTGCACGCCCAGGCCGGCTGCCTCCGGCACCGGGTAAATCAGACGGCTAAAGGGTGAGCGTCCGGAAAGGCTGTAGTAGTTGCCCTTGGCGTAATGGCAGGGCGGGATCCTGTCCTTCGGCAAACCGTTCAGGCTGTCCGCCACGCGTTGCGCCATGAGTCCGGCGCTGTTGATCACGGTGCGCGCGAATATTCGCACTGGCTCCGTTCCACCGACATCCAGCATGATGCCCCCGGCCCCTATCTCGCCGCCCCTCACTGGGCTATGCAAGGCGAGCATGGCGCCGCGGTCCTCGGCCTCGCCCTGGCAGGCGAGCATCAGGCCGTGGCTGTCGATGATGCCGGTCGAGGGCGAGTGCAGGGCTGCGACGCAGCGCAGTTGCGGCTCCATCGCCCTGGCTTCATCCGCGGCGAGCAGGCGCAAATCGTGCACGCCGTTGGCCGCGGCCTGCGCCTGGATCTGGTGCAGCGCGGCGATCTGCTCCGGTTCGGTGGCCACGATCAACTTGCCGCAGCGGCGGTGGGCGACGCCATGCGCCTCGCAGTAGCGGTACAACAGCGCTCTGCCTTGCACGCACAGGACCGCCTTGGCCGAACCGGTCGGATAGTGGATGCCGGCGTGGATGACTTCGCTGTTGCGCGAGCTGGTTTCGGTGCCGATCGCGCCCGCGGCCTCCAGCACGATGACTTCGCGCCCCGCCAGAGCCAGTGCTCTGGCGCAAGCCAGGCCCACTACGCCCGCGCCGATGACGACGCAATCTACTCGTTCCATTCGTCAGGGCCCACCTTCGCGCTGATGCCGAATGGCGAGAATGATCGCGGCATCGCGCTCCACCTCGTATTTATATAGCGCCACATAACCAGTACGCCCGCGCGAAATGAGGAACTCCCGGTAGCCAAGTTCCGCCGGCCTGCCGACGAGAGGGTGATGTTTGAGAATTTTCAGGCCACCGGTCAATACATCTGCCGTGGTGCTGGCGGCCCCGGGATCCGATTCCATCAAGAATTCCGCCAGGCGTTCGATGTCTTGCAACGCCGAAGGAGAAAATACGAGCCGCGTCACGGTAATGTTTAGTGCGCCTGACAGAATTACCGTCAGGCGGCTGACTTAGGGGAGCACGAGGGGATGCATCCCCTCGTATCGTTAGACATCATTAGAGCTTGACAGCTTTAGGACGTTTGGCGCGCTTGCCTTTGAGCTTGTCTTGCAGATAGCCGAACACTTCGTCGGCGTCATACACCAGGCCGTATTGCGCGACCTCCTGCGCCGCTGCATGCGCCGCGGCTACGAATACTCTACGCCGCTCGGCCAGCGCCGTTTGCGCCGCGAGAGCTTCGACCATGAAGGCGTGCGGCGACTTGCCTGCGTCCGCGGCGGCCGCCGCAATGCGCACCTTCAGTTCCTCCGGCAGTTTTAGGGTAGTAGTGGACATAGCTCGCACCCGCTGTCTGGTGTCACCAAAGTATCACCATCGTTGGCGAGCGTCAAGCCGGACGCCGCGCCGACTTGGATAAGCAATTGAACCGCCGAGGTTCCGGCTTAAAATGGCCGGACTGACTCCGGCCCGGCCCTAATAATTCGTATGACGCAACAACGCTGGCAATTCTGGATCGACCGCGGCGGCACCTTCACCGACATCGTCGCGCGCCGCCCCGGCGGCGGCATCGTCACGCACAAGCTGCTGTCGGAGAATCCGGAGCATTACCGCGATGCCGCGCTCGCCGGCATCCGCCATCTGCTCGGCGTCGCCGCCGGCGCGCCGATTCCGGGGGAGAAGATCGAAGCGGTGAAAATGGGCACCACGGTCGCGACCAACGCCTTGCTCGAAAGGAAGGGCGAGCGCGCGGTGCTGTTCATCACCCGGGGTTTTCGCGATGCGCTCAGGATCGCCTACCAGAACCGGCCGAAGATTTTCTCGCGCCACATCGTCCTGCCCGAATTGCTCTACACCAAGGTGGTCGAAATCGAAGAGCGCGTGGGCGCGCACGGAGAAGTGCTGACGCCGCTCGCCATCGAGCCCACGCGGCGCAATCTGCAGGCTGCCTATGACGAGGGCTATCGCTCCATCGCCATCGTGTGCATGCACGGCTATCGCTACCAGGCGCACGAGAAACAGGTGGCGGCCATGGCGCGCGCCATCGGCTACGGCCAGGTGTCGGTGTCGCACGAGGTGAGCCCGATGATGAAGCTCGTCAGCCGCGGCGACACCACGGTGGTCGATGCCTATCTTTCGCCGATATTGCGGCGCTACGTCGAGCAGGTGGCCGCCGAATTGGATGGCGTGCCCCTGATGTTCATGCAATCGAACGGTGGCCTGACCGACGCGCGCCGCTTCCAGGGCAAGGACTCGATACTTTCCGGGCCGGCGGGCGGCATCGTCGGCGCGGTGCGCACCTCGCTCCTCGCCGGGTTCGACAAGATCATCGGCTTCGACATGGGCGGGACTTCGACCGACGTATCGCATTACGCCGGCGAATTCGAGCGCGCCTTCGAAACCCAGGTGGCGGGCGTGCGCATGCGCGCGCCGATGATGAGCATCCACACGGTGGCGGCGGGCGGAGGCTCGATTCTGCATTTCGACGGCGCGCGCTACCGCGCCGGACCGGATTCGGCCGCGGCCAACCCTGGGCCTGCCTCCTATCGCAACAACGGGCCGCTGGCCGTCACTGACTGCAATGTCATGCTGGGCAAGATTCAACCGAAGTTCTTCCCCTCGGTGTTCGGGCCCGGCGGCGACGAGCCGCTGGATGCAGAGGTGGTGCGGCGCAAATTCGCCGAGCTGGCGCGCGAAATCAAGCAGGCCACGGGCGATGCGCGCACGCCGGAGCAGGTGGCCGAGGGCTATGTCGATATCGCCGTGGGCAATATGGCGAATGCGATCAAGCAGATTTCGGTGCAGCGCGGCCACGACGTGACCGAATACACCCTATGCTGCTTTGGCGGCGCGGCCGGCCAGCACGCCTGCCTGGTGGCCGATGCGCTGGGCATGACCCAGGTGTTCATCCATCCGCTCGCAGGCGTGCTCTCGGCTTACGGCATGGGCCTCGCGGACATCACCGCCATGCGCGAGCAGGCGGTCGAGGTGAAGTTGGAGCAAGGCAAGCTGATGCTGCTCGCGCAGACGTTGGAGAAACTCGCCATTCTCGCAACGGATGAAATCCTGCGCCAGGGCATCGCGGCGGAGCGCGTGCGCATCATGCGGCGCGTGCATTTACGCTACGACGGTACCGATTCCGCGCTGGTCGTCGATTTCGGCTCGATGGCGCAGATGGTCGAGCAGTTCGAGGCAGCATATCGCAAGCGCTACTCTTTCCTCATGCCCAAGCGCGCGCTACTCGCCGAGGCCGTTTCGGTCGAGGCGATCGGAGTGTCCGACGCGCCCGCCGAAGTTGGCCCCGCCGCCGCGACGCGTAGTGCCGCTCCACGATGCGCGGACACCGTGGACATGCACAGTGGCGGCAAATCGCATCGCACGCCGGTATTCCTGCGCGACGCGCTGCAACCCGGCGACAAAATCAAAGGGCCGGCGATCATCGCCGAGGCCAATGCAACCACCGTGGTCGAGCCCGGCTGGCAGGCCGAGGTCACGCCGCTTGATCATCTGCTGCTCAAACGCATCGAGGCGCGCCCGGCGCGCGTCGCCATCGGCACCAGCGTGGATCCGGTGATGCTGGAGGTATTCAACAACCTGTATATGTCGATCGCGGAGCAGATGGGCTTGCGGCTGGAGGCTACCGCGCACTCGGTCAACATCAAGGAGCGGCTCGATTTTTCCTGCGCGCTGTTCGACGACCAGGGGCAGTTGATCGCCAACGCGCCGCACCTGCCGGTGCACCTAGGGTCGATGGGCGAATCGATCAAGACGGTGATGCGCGAGAACGCCGGCCGGATCTCACCGGGCAACGTCTACATGCTCAACGCGCCCTACAATGGCGGCACGCACCTGCCCGATATCACCGTGATCACGCCGGTGTTCGACCACGCCGGCGGCAAGATACTTTTTTACGTAGGCTCGCGCGGACACCACGCCGACGTCGGCGGCATCACGCCCGGATCTATGCCGCCCGACAGCAAGGTGGTTGAAGAGGAAGGCGTGCTGATCGACAATTTTCTGCTGGTCGAGGAAGGCCGCCTGCGCGAGGAAGAAACCATCGCGCTCCTCGGCTCGGGCAAGTACCCGGCGCGCAACATCGAGCAGAATCTGGCCGATCTGCGCGCGATGATCGCGGCCAACGAGAAAGGCGTGCAGGAATTGCGCCGCATGGTCGAGCATTTCGGGCTCGACGTGGTGCACGCGTATATGCGGCACGTGCAGGACAATGCCGAGGAGGCGGTGCGCCGCGTGATCGATGTGCTCAAGCCGGGCGAGTTCAGTTGCGAGATGGACAACGGCGCGCTGATCCGCGTGAAGATCAGCATCGATCATGCCGGGCGCAGCGCCACCATCGACTTCACCGGGACCTCGGCACAGTTGCCGAACAATTTCAACGCGCCCTCGGCAGTATGCATGGCGGCCGTGCTGTACGTGTTCCGCACGCTGGTTGACGACGACATTCCGCTCAATGCAGGCTGCCTGAAGCCGCTTAACGTGATCATTCCGGAGGGCAGCATGCTGCGTCCGCGCTATCCGGCGGCGGTGGTCGCGGGCAATGTCGAAACCTCGCAATGCATCACCGATGCTCTCTATGGCGCGCTCGGGGTGATGGGCGCCTCCCAGGGCACGATGAACAATTTTACTTTCGGCAACGCCGATCACCAGTATTACGAGACCATTTGCGGCGGCTCGGGCGCGGGAGAGGGCTTTGACGGCACCGATTGCGTCCACACGCACATGACCAACACCCGGCTCACCGACCCCGAGGTGCTGGAGTGGCGCTTGCCGGTGATGCTGGAGAGTTTCGAGATCCGCCACGGCTCGGGAGGTGCCGGCAGGTGGCATGGAGGCAACGGTATAGTGCGGCGGGTGCGCTTTCTCGAGGCCATGACGGCCGCGATCCTGTCGGGGCATCGTCGCATTCCCCCCTATGGCATGGCAGGGGGCGAGCCGGGCAAAGTCGGGCGCAACCGGGTCGAGCGCGCCGATGGCAGCACGCTTCGGCTTGGCGGCGCCGACAAGGCGGAGCTGTTGCCGGGCGAAGTGTTCGTCATCGAGACTCCGGGGGGAGGGGGATATGGAACGCCGGGAACTTGAGGGAAACAGCCAAGACGGGAGCGCAGTGCCCAGGTCAGCGGGTATTTGCGCTCTGGACGTAAAGTAATGCCGTAAAGTAATGCCTATCGGGTTCGCTGCAGATTTTCTATAATCATCAATTCGCAAGGGAAACATTCAGCCACTGAGGCCGCATGGACCGCACAACAGTCTTCACCAAAACCGCCAAAGGCCTGATGGAGGCGACTGGAAAAACCAGCGTCCTGTCGCGCGATTTGCGCGCCCTCCTCAAAGAGATCGATGGCAAAGCCACGGTGGCTGAAGTACAGACCAGGTTTGGCAAATTGACTGAGCCGAAGCTGCAGGACGCCCTGAAGGCGCTCGCCAAGGACGACTTCATCCGCGAATTCGCGCAGGCAGCGCTGAAGTCTACGCCGCAGATTTCTGCGCCGTCGGCCAAAACAGCAGCGCCGCCGCCCAAAAGCCCTGCTGCCAGCGGGGAGATGGACCTCGACTTTACGACCGCGATTCCTACGTTACCGAACATAGCCAAGCAAGCGGAAGAAGCCGCGAGGCAGAAAGCCCAGGCGGAGGCCGCGGCGGAAGCCAAGGCCAGAGCAGAAGCAGAAGCGCGAGCCAGGGCGGAAGCGGAAGCCCGGGCGAAGGCCGCTGCGGAAGCCGCTGCGCGGGCCAAGGCCGCGGCTGAAGCCAAGGCCAGAGCAGAAGCAGAAGCGCGCGCCAGAGCGGAAGCCGAGGTGCGGACCAAGGCCGCGACGGAAGCTGCTGCGCGGGCCAAGGCCGAGGCGGAAGCCAAAGCCAAAGCCAGAGCGGAAGCGGAAGCGCGGGCCGAGGCGGAAGCGCGCGCGAAACGAGCTGCCGAAGAGCAGGCACGTATCGAGGCCGAGGAACGCGCGCGCAAGGAAGCCGAGGAACGCGTGCGCGTCGAAACAGAACTGAAAGCCAAGCTCGAAGAAGAGCGCAAGGCGCGCGAGGAAGCCGAGCGCAAAGCGAAGGAAGAGGCGGAGCGCGAGCGCAGGGAGGCCGAGGAAAAAGCGCGGCGCGAGGCCGATGAATTGCGTGCCAAGATCGAGGAAGAGCGCAAGGCGCGCGAAGAAGCGGAACGCAAGGCGAAGGAACAGGCTGAGCGCGAGCGCAAGGAGGCCGAGGAAAAAGCGCGGCGCGAAGCCGACGAATTGCGCGCCAAACTGGAGGAAGAACGCAAGGCGCGCGAGGAAGCCGAGCGCAAGGCGAAAGAACAGGCGGAGCGCGAGCGCAAGGAAGCCGAGGAAAAGGCGCGGCGCGAGGCGGATGAATTGCGCGCCAAACTGGAGGAAGAACGCAAGGCGCGCGAGGAAGCCGAGCGCAAGGCGAAGGAACAGGCGGAGCGCGAGCGCAGGGAAGCCGAGGAAAAAGCGCGGCGCGAGGCCGATGAATTGCGTGCCAAGATCGAGGAAGAGCGCAAGGCGAAGGAAGACGCGGAGCGCAGAAGCAGAGAGGATAGCGAACGCAAGGCTAGGGAAGACGCCGAGCGCAACGCCAAGGAACAAGCGAGCAAGGAAGCCGAAGCAAAGGCGCGCAGCGAAGCAACGGATGCCGCGCGGCGCGACGCGGAGGACCGGGAGAGGCGCGAAGCCGAAGAGCGGAGCCGCAAAGACGCCGAGGACAAGGCCAAGGCCGACGCCGACGCGGCCAGAGCGGCCGAGGAACGCGCACGGCGCGTAGCCGCGGAGCAGGCAGGAGCGCAGGTTGCGGCGAAGCCCGGCCCGTCACTTGACGATCTGGTCAAGATCGAGATCGACTTTGATGCCGTTCAAGGCGGAATCCCGGAGGTGAAACCCGAATCCGCGAAGTCTCCTGCCAGTGCCGACGACAATATGCTCAAAGCGCTGGAGGAAAAGGCGCGTAAGGAAGCCGAGGAGAAGGCAAGACTCGAAGCGGAAGAAAAAGCGCGCAGGGAAGCCGAAGCCGAAGAACAGCGCGCTGAGGAAGAGCGCCGCAAGGACGAAAAGGCGCAACAACCCAAGCGGGTCAAGGGCAAGGCGCGCGCGGAACCGGCGGCGCCAGAGCGGGAGTACGCCGAGGCGAAGGCGCAACTCGAGGCTCAGAATGAAGAGACCGAGAGCCATTTTGCGGATATGGAGAAAGAGCTGGAGGCGGAGGCGGCTGCGGCCAAGGACGGAAAAAAACCGCCTGAGCTGCGCGAGGATTCGCGCAAACGCGACCAGGAGACAGCCAGGGAGTATGTCCGCGCAGAAGCCGCGCTGTACCCCGAGACCCCAATGCAGGCCATCGAGGCCGGAGCTGCAGCCGAGGAAACCCCGGTGGCGTACCGGACGCCGATCAACTGGGGCAAGCCGCTTGCGCTCGCGCTGTTCCTGCTCCTGATGCTCTGCCTAGTCCTGATCCACTTCGTCTCCTTCGACGGCCAGATACCGCAGTTCGAGAAACTGGCCGGCGCGCATTTGCAGCAGCCGGTGAAAATCAAGGCGCTGCACCTGTCGCTGGTGCCGCTGCCTCACTGGCGCTTGGACGGCGTTTCCGTCGGTAACGAAGGCCAGCTCGCGGTGGCGCAGATCAAAGCGGTCGCGGAGCTGGGCAGCCTGTTCGGCGACAAGAAGACGTTCAAATCGATCGAGCTCGAGTCGCCGGTGCTGAGCGAGGAGGGGTTTATCGCGCTGCTGTTCGGAAAACCGCAGGGACGGGACTTGAAGGTGGCGAGCGTCGTCGTCAGGAACGGGAAGCTCGATTCGAAGACGATCACCCTGCCCGTGCTCGACGCAAAGATCGCCATGGGCGAAGGCGGCTCCTGGCAGAAAATCGCGCTCGAGACGCCGGACCATAAAACGAGCCTGCTGCTCGAGCCCAAGGGTGAGGACATACAGCTCGAGGTCGAGACCAACGCGTTCAGCATGCCGTTTGGTCCGGCGTTTATGCTGGATAATTTCAGCGCCAAGGGCGTGATCGGCCGCAACGAACTCAGGCTGAGCGAATTCAAAGGCGGGATCCACGGCGGCTATCTCTCCGGTAGTGCCAGCCTCAAATGGGGCGCCGACTGGAGCCTGGGCGGCGAGGTCAGCGCAAGGGCGATGGACCCGGGCACAGTCGCCCCCGCGCTGTTGGAGGAGGGCAAGCTCGAAGGCAAGGCAAGGTATGCAATGCGCGCGAAATCATACGACGAGCTTTTTGCCGCGCCGCGAGTGGAAGGAACCTTCGACGTGCAGAAAGGTTCGTTGCTCGGAGTGGACCTGGCGCGCCTGTTGCAGGGCGGTGGTGTCGGCGGCAAGACCGCCTTCGCCGAACTTACCGGCAGCTTCGTTCGCGAGGGCGGCAGGACCCAGTTGCGGCAGGTTCATCTTGTTGCTGGCCCGATGTCCGCCGGCGGCAGCGCCGACGTCGATGCCGGCAAGAATATCAGCGGCCGCTTCGCCGTCGAGCTCAAGTCCCCCGTGGCGCAGGCGCGTGCCAATCTCGCCGTATCGGGCAACCTCAGAGAGCCGCGCTTCAGCCGCTAGCCTGTAGCAGGAGCGGCATTTGGGCGATGTCGTCTGCGAGTAGTTCGGCTTTCCGTTTGACCTGCAGCTCACCTGTTTCCCCGTACAAATCCCCCGCGGCTCCGGCGGAAAGCTCAAAGAATTCGTGTGCGAACTCCCGTGATTGGGTAGTTTGCCAGAGGAATTCGTTAACTCGTTGTTTTATGAATTTGACAAAAAATCATTTGTGAATTAATACCCTTGAAATGGCTATGGTTTTACCCGGGATTTCGCTAGAATTCGAGAGAATGGTAAATCTCAATATTTAGGCTTACCACGTCACTTGGAAAACGGCGTATGAAAAAAGCAATACTAAGCTGCACGCTATCCTTTTTTCTCGCAGCAATAGTCGTTGTGCCCTGCCTTGCTGCAGACGATTATTTCGACATCGTCCGTTTCCAGATCGAAGGCAATACGCTGCTGCCGGAGGCGGAAGTGCAACGCGCGGTTGCCCCGCAGGTGGGACCCAAGCGGGTCTACGGTGACATCCAGAAAGCGCTCGAAGCGCTCGAAGGCGCTTATCGCCGAGCGGGCTTCAGCACGGTGCAGGTGTATGTGCCCGAACAAGAGCTCACCACCGGCGTCGTGCGCCTGCAGATCACCGAAGGCGTGATCGGCAAGGTCCTCATAAGCGGCAACAAGTACTTCAGCGACGCCAACATCCGCGCGAGCCTGCCGGAGCTGAAGGAAGGCCGTGCGCCCAATCTGCGCCAGATGTCCGAGGCGATCCAGCTCTCCAACGAGAGCCCGGCCAAACAGCTCGAGGTGACGCTGGGCGTGAGCGAGGAAGAGGGGAAGGTGGATGCCAAAGTGGCCGTCACCGAAGAAAACCCGCAGCGCGTCTTCGCCACCGCGGACTCGACCGGCACCGCCGCCACCGGCCGTTCGCGCATGGGCGTGGCCTACCAGAACGCGAACCTGTTCAAACTTGACCACACCCTGACCCTGGCCTACACCGGGTCCCCGGACGCCCCGGCGGGGGTGAAGGTCGATATTTTCAGCTTGGGCTATCGCGTGCCGTTCTACGGCCTGGGGGACAGCCTCGATGTGATCTACGGCAAGTCGGGGGTGAACACCCCGAGCACCTCGCCCACACTGGGCGGGGCCCTGGGCATCGTGGGGAAGGGCGATGTGTTCGGCCTGCGCTGGAACCACTACTTTGCGCGGCGCGGCGAATACAGCTCGAAACTGATCTTCGGCTTTGACTACAAGTACATCAACTCGCGCTGCACCACGGCGGGTGCGCCCGCAGACATCGATCCGCCCACGCCCGCGATCGCGGCCTGCGTGCCCTACACCACGCGCCCGGTGAGCCTCGCCTACACCGGCCAGCGGCTGAGCCCGGGGCGGATGTTCGACTACAACATCAGCGTTGCGCACAATTGGGCGCTGGGCACCCACTACACCAATCTCGATGGCATCATCGACCGCTACTCCTATCTCACTTCTGGCAATCGTGCCACACGCGATGACTTCAGCATCGTGCGCTTAGGCGGCAGTTACCTGAGTGCGTTCCAGACCGACTGGCAGTTGCGCGTGGCGGTAAGCAGCCAGTACACCGGCAACCCGCTGGTCGCGGCCGAGCAGTTCGGGCTTGCCGGTTCGACCGCGGTGCGCGGCTTTAACGAGCGCGCGGCCTCGTCCGACAGCGGCTATGCCGTCAATGCCGAGATCTACCCGCCCGAGCTGGCGAAGGCGGTCGGAGCACCCGGCAGCCTGCGCGTGCTCGTGTTCTATGATTTTGCCCGCGGCTTCAACCATAACGTACCCGCGGGTTCTCTCACCCCCGCAAAAATCGGCGTCGCCAGCGTCGGCGCCGGCCTGCGCTATGGGATTGGCAAGGACTTCAGCCTGCGCTTTGACCTGGCGCAGGTGATCGATGCCGGCCCGCCCAACACCAAAGCGCGCGGCGACTGGCGTGGCCATCTCAATGTGATGCTGGCGTTCTAGAGAGTTGCGCGACATAACAATTTGTTATATTCTTGCAATGTGTGAGACTGATTTCGAACAAGGTACTACGCGAGTTTGCGAGTCTGTACCCTGAGGCAGATGCGCCGTTGCGGGCGTTTCGCGTGCGCGTGGAAAAGGGTGTCTATCGCAATTTTGCCGAGTTGAGGGCATCGTTTCGCGGCGTCGACAAGGTCGGCGCGCGCTACGTGTTCAATGTGAGCGGCAACAAGTACCGCGTAGTCGCTGGAATTGGATTTTCGGCGCAGATGCTTTGGGTGAAGGCCGTGCTCACGCACGCGCAGTACGACGAAGGAGACTGGAAATGACGCTTGCCGAAATTACCGCGCCCTGGCTTGCGCTGCACTCCGCGCTCGGCATTGCCGCGCCGATCCGGGACCAGGCGCACTATGAGCGCCTGGTCGATTTTTCCCAGCAGTTGGCCGAGCGCTTGCCCGATGATGCGAGCGATCCGCTATGGGCCTTGGTCTCATTGATTGCCGGGCGCATTGGCGAATACGAGCACAGGATTCACCCTTGGCCGCAGATCGCTCCGCACGAGCTGCTCGCGCAGTTGATGATCGAGCATGGCTTGTCGCAAAAAGACCTACCAGAGATCGGGCCGCAGTCGCTCGTTTCCGCCGTGCTCTCGGGCAAGCGCAAGCTCAATCTACGCCAGGTTAAGGCCCTCGCAAAGCGCTTCAGCGTTCCGATGGAAACGTTCACCGAGGGTCACTGATTAATTATTGACCGCCTTGTAGGCACCACAGCGGTCGCTGAAATCTTCGATATCAAACCTCCATCGGTGTCTGAATGGAGATGCGAAGGTACCCGTGCCCACGAGGCCCGCAATTGGCCGTAATCCTGCGAGCCACTGCGCCCCTGACCATTGACGACGGCCCCTGCGGAGCCTCGCTTTCGGAGCAGCCAGCCGAGTGCACACGGTAAAGCGCACCGATTTCGCCAACACCGAGCGCGAAATTCCCGACAAGAGGCGCTTCCCCGCCGAAGATTCGGGGTCCCTGGGGGAGCTTTCTGCCTTTAACTATTTAGTTAAATCTGTGCACTAGTACCAATACTCGACTATAGTTTCGTCCAAGAAGGGAATAAGATTCGTTTTCATGGATGAACCGCAATGCACTAAAAGGGTTGCACACGGCGCGGCTTAAGCATCAATGAAGTGGGTGAATCATGGCCAATAAAGCGACGACCACTTTATCCGGCGTCTGGCGGCAACTCCTTGCCGCCAGACAGATTGCGCTAAAGATGCGTCTGATTGTCGCCGCAGTCTCCGCCTGTTTCGCCTCTGCGCCTGCCTGGTCCAACCCCACCGCCCCCCAGGTGGTCAACGGCAGCGCGAGCCTCACTCAGGCAGGCAATCTGCTGACAGTCAAGAACAGCAACGGCGCAATCATCAACTGGAACACGTTCTCCATCGGCGCGAACGAGACCACGCGCTTCATCCAGACCTCCGCCAATAGCAGCGTCCTGAACCGCGTCATCACCAACGACCCCTCGGTGCTGCTCGGCACGCTGAGCTCGAACGGCCGCGTATGGCTGGTGAACCCGGGGGGCATCATGGTGGGCCAGGGCGCGCGCATCGACGTGGCCGGATTCATTGCAAGCACCTTGAACGTGCGCAACGAAGACTTCCTCGCCGGGCGACTGAATTTCGGCGCCACGCCGAATGCGGGCAGCATCCAGAACTACGGCCAGATCACCACCCCTAGCGGCGGTAGCGTCTACCTGGTCGCACCCGCGGTGAAGAACCACGGCATCATCAACGCACCTAACGGCGAAGTCATTCTGGCCGCAGGGCAGACGGCGCAACTCATCGACACCGGCACCCCCGGAGTGATGGTGGATATCACCGGGGCCGAAGGCAATGTGACTAACCTCGGGAAGATCGTGGCCGAGGCTGGGCGCATCGGCATGGCCGGCGTGCTGGTAAAGAACAGCGGCACGCTGAACGCATCGAGCGTGGTCAAGGAAGGGGGGAGGATATTCCTCAAGGCGAGCAAGGATGCCTACGTCGATGGAGCGGGGCGGATTGTCACGACCGGCAGCAAGGGCGGCAGCATCGAGGTACTCGGCAATCGTGTCGCCGTGATGGATCAGGCGCAACTTGATGCTTCGGGCAATACAGGGGGCGGCACGGTGCTCGTCGGCGGCGACTACCAGGGCAAGAACCCCGACGTTCCGAATGCGCGCGCGACCTACATTGGCCGCGACGCAACGATCGATGCGAGCGCCACGGAGGCGGGCGATGGCGGGAAGGTAATAGTCTGGTCGGATGAAGCGACGCGCGTTCATGGTTCGATCAGTGCACGCGGTGGGCCGCAAAGCGGCGACGGCGGATTTGTCGAGACTTCAAGCAAGGGCTACCTGAGCGTCACGCAAGGTCCGAACGTTTCGGCGCAATCGGGGCGGGGTGGCACCTGGCTGCTCGACCCGCTGAACATCACGGTCACCGGTGCAAACTTAAACATCACTGACACGGATGGCGGCGCCAATGCCAATTTCCAGCCTAGCGCAAGCCCGTCGACCATCTCCGCGGCCACGATCGTTGGCGTCCTGGACGGCGGCAATAACGTAATTCTCGACACCAACGTCGCTGGTGGCGAGGTCGGCAACATCATCATCAGCAGCGCAATCGCGAAATCTGCCGGTGGGAACGCGACACTCACGCTCAATGCGAACAACGACATCAATGTCAACGCCAGTATCACGTCATCCGCTGGTCAACTGAATCTCGTCCTGAATCCCGATTCAGACAGCAATGCAAGCGGTGCGATCAACCTCGGCACGATGACCTTGGATGCGAATGGCGGCACGATCGGCGCGGCAGGCAAGACCGCCAACATCGCGGGCAGCACCGCCACGATCAATTCGGCGTTTAACGTCGGCAATCTGAACCTCAGCGGCAACGGCACGCTGACCGGCGCGGATAACGTGACGGTGAGCGGCAACTTCAGCTGGCTCAGGGGCACGGTGTCAGGCACGGGCACGCTCACGGTCGCGGGCACGGCGACACTCGATGACGCTTCCGGCGGGCAGACGCTCGATGGCAAGAGCCTTGTCGTGGCCAATGGCGCCACCGCCACCCTCAACGACGTGGCGCTCCAGGCCTGGGCCTTGACCCTGCAAAACGGCGGCAGCCTGGTCAACAACGGCACGCTGGTCATCAACAAGAGCTACATCACCGCCGGTACCGGTGCCGGCGGCATCGCCAGCACCGGGACCATCACCGCGAACCCTGGGGCCGGCTTTGCCGCCACGATCGATGGCGTCAACCTCACGCAGACGGGCGGGGCGGTGAACGTTAACACGGGCACGTTCCAACTTCTCGGCTCGCAGAACTCCACGATAAGCGGGTCCGCGGCGGTCACGGTCGCCTCGGGGGCGGTATTGTCTGCGAATGCCGGATCGAACATCCCGGGCACTGCGCAATTCAACCTCGGCAGCGCAGCCTCGATGACCGGTCCGGGCGAATTCAAGGTGCTCGGCAATTTCAACAAGGTGACGCTGGACGGCGCCTATACGGTTGCGGGCAAGACGACCATCAATACCGGCGGCTCGGCATTCGTCAAGTTCAATCAGCCAACCACCCTTGGCGATGTCGACCTGATTGCGGGCGAATTGAGCGGCAGCGCGAATGTCACGGCGACGGGTGCGTTCAACTGGAGCGGCGGCACGCTCACGAAGACCTCCGGGACGCCGGTGTTTACAACCAGCGGCACGTCGACCTTGACCAGTGGCAGCCATTTTCTCGACGGCCGCACCTGGGAGAATGCCGGCACGGTGAATTTCACTACCGGCGACATACGCGCCAACAATGGCGCCATTCTGCGCAATCTCTCGACAGGCAGTTTCAATCTCGGAACCAACTACTTCGATGGCGCGCTGTCGAGCATCACGGCCACGTCCGGGACGTCGAGCTTCGACAATCTGGGGACGCTCAACCAGACCTACAGCGCCGGCAGCGGACTCAACGTCATTGCGAGCACGGTGCAGTTCCAAAATCAAGCCGGCGGGAATATCGACGTCCAGGGCGGGACCCTACGCATTGAAAACCTGGGGTCGAACACGAACAACGGGACCATCAACGTCAACTCGAGCAGGACGTTTGCCACCAACGGAAATCCGCTGACCAACAGCGCCAGCGGTGTCATCGGCGGCACCGGAACGATCAATCTCGGTGCCGCCACGCTCACCAACAACGGCGTGATCAGGCCGGGAGGCGTGAACGCAGTCGGCACCCTCAACATCACCGGCGCGCTCACCAACGGCGCGACCGGCATTCTGGAATTCGAGCTCCAGGGCAACAGTCCGGGCCAGTACGACGTAATCGCCGCGACCGGCAACGTATCCCTCGGCGGCACCATCAAGGCGAACGATCTCGCCGGATATCAAACTGCCACCGGCCACACCTACTCGATCATCACCTCCTCCGGCGGATCGATCACAGGCACGCCCGCGTTCGTGTCCGATACCGGGGGTGCCTACTCCGGCACAGGCAGCCCGACCTATGTTATGACCGCCACCGCCAACGGCGCGGCGCAGTTCGTCTGGAGCGGAGTCACCGACAATTTCTGGGACACCGCATCCAACTGGACCTCGAACCATATTCCGACGAGCACCGAACTCGCCGTGATCGACGGAGCCGGCGTCAAGACCGTCCAGGTGCGAAGCACCGGTGGCACGCAGTCGCCGCGCGGTGTGCTGTTCGGGTCGCTGGGCGGGAGCGATAACCTGACGATCGCGAGCGGCACCCTGGATATCGGCCTCAGCGGGATGAGCGTGCCGGCGACTTCTACGATGACCCTTTCCGGCGGCACGCTGTCGGGCTCCGGCACGGTCACGTTAAACGGCACAGGCAACACCTGGACGGGAGGCACGATGACCGGCGGCGGCACGACGCAGGTGGCCTCCGGTGGGGTGCTGACCTTAAGCGGGAGCACGAAGGGCTTTGCGACCCGCACGCTCGATATTCAGCCGGGGGGCACGCTCAACTGGAGCGTGGGCAACGTCGATATCACGGGCAACGGCACGGTGA